>NZ_CP037423.1:6010656-6320746 GCF_007754155.1 Stieleria neptunia
TTCCACTGATGCCGTGACCACTGGTGCACCCTTGTGCCAGCCGAGCGCCGAACATCATCAATCCGGCACCGAGGAGGGCCACAGTCAGACGGCGCGGCACGCTCGATCCAAACCGGCGTTTCCATAGTGGCGGCACGGTGACCGGCTCTCTGTCGCCGGACGTGAACGAACTGATGATGCTGCCGACAAAAACGCCGAGTACCAACATCCATTCCCACCCGATCTTCGGGGATTCATCTTGGTAGTAACTGTTCGACTCGGACAGTCCAGGAACTGCCGCCTTCAGCACCAGTGCGGACGTATGTTCAAAGGCGGTCGTGATTCCGAGCGGATGGTCGGCGCTCCAGAATGCAAACCAACTCAGTACGCCGATTCCCACACCGACCAAATACGGCGACCATCATTTCTTCGCGAACGGGTTATTCATCTAACGTCTCCTCAAAATCAACAGTTCAACGCCATATTTTTCACTTCGAAACCGCTGTTGTCCCAAGCCTGCATACTGCCGGGTGCGTTCTTGCAACTCAGCATCATCCGCAAACTGCATCTAATCTTTGTCATCGAGCTAACTGACTCCCCACTTCCATTTCACGCGCGTATTCTTTCGATAGGTTTTGCTGATCAAATTTTTCACCTGGCAACGCGCGGAAAATAAGTGGGCTAAGCTTCCAGCCTGTGGTCGCTGAAGTGACAGGATGGAAGCCAATCACGCAACAAGAGATCCGACACTTAGATTCCGCTCATCGCTTGGTCATCTCCGGGGCGTGTCTCAAATTCATAGCCAATACCGTCAACCGGCACGGCGCACATCTGGGCAATTTTTATGCCGCAACCGTATTCGGTGGGAAGGACCGTCGGAACAATCAGTGACACGATCTTCGGTAGCGAAAGTCGTCAGGACGTTCGGTGACTCAAGCGATCGAGACTTGCGACGAGTTTCGCTACCGCCAGCAATCGATCCAGCGGTGCTAAAATTTAATGCGACTGATTCGGCGGTGACCGTCTTGTCGAAGGCTGCTGTTGACTGATCGGCCATCGCGCACTTTTCGCACTGATCTGTTTACGCACGCTTGCGACTTCGGCGTTCGCAGCACCGTTCGCAACACCGTTCGCCGTGCGTTTGAGTCGTTGAGAACCACCAAATTCTAAATGAAGTACCGCATCGACGAACGCTGCGAGCTTCGCGGGCGTTTCGGGGTGCGTTGCAAGAGTCGTTCCGCCGCGCGTTCTCGATGGGTGGAGTCTGAGGTCAGTACGGCATGGAGTTTGCGGCTTTTTCGCCGGATTGATCTTGATACCCATCGATAAGACAGACACACGACAACGGGTGACTTAGACATGACGAAGGATCACGGGCCGTCCATCAAGAACGATGAACAATACGAGTCACTTCGCGATCAAGGAATGAGCAAAGAGAAAGCTGCCAGAATCGCGAATTCCGGTAGCAAAACCGCAGGCAAACGGGGTGGGAAGGCGGACAAGTATGAAGACCAGACCAAGGAAGAGTTATACGAGCGGGCCAAGGAGGTCGGAATCGAAGGCCGATCGAAAATGTCCAAAGACGACCTGATCGAAGCACTGCGAAGCCACTAAGCACCGAATATGTAAGTGGCGTCAGCTTCCGTTTGCAAACACCTTCCATTGCAAGCTGGCCGCTTCCTGTGGTCTTAAATCGTTCATGCTGGTGCTTGTTTATTGACCAAGCAACACAGCACCCGATAACGTCACAGCTCGGTTCAGTCAAAAAGATGCTGCCCTGTTGCCGCGGCTTGTGCGATCAATGCTGCCGCGTGGCTCCAACGTATCGAATGCATGCTGCCGGCGGTGTGGACTTTTTTGATGCACATCTTGGGAAAGCCCGATGTATTGGCGGTACTTTCCAAAGAATTGACGGCCTGAACTGCAGGCTGGAAGCCTGTCGTACCGGATGGATGCAACAGCTATTGTTCCCGGGAGTGCTTCCTGCTGATTCGGGTGTGGCTCTGGGATGACGTTCAATGCCGGCAGCTCGCGGTCCGTCAGATACGTTAGGAATGCTTCGCCGCAGGTCGAGAAGTCTGGCACGACGTTCGCAGCCACAACGATCGACGCACAAAGTTTCTGAATCCCAAACAAGCTCTAGGAGCCCCACAAAATGCTGTTTCGAACCAATATGCTGTCACTGCGACAGGCGTGGCTTCCCCTCTGCTCGATCCTGTTTCTGTCAACCGTGGGACTGTCGAGTTCCAAAGCTGAAGGCCTTGATCCGTCGCACGTGCCCGCCGACGCACAATGGCTTGTCCACGTCGACTACGAATCTCTCAGCGATTCGCAGGTGTGGCAGAAACTGCGAAGCGAGAAGCCGATGCTTCGTAAGATGGCGCAGGGTTGGATGAAACAGCGATACGGGATCGATCCGCCGAAAGATCTGAAATCACTAACCATGTTCAGCCGGGACTACCGGGAGTACACCGGAACGGTTCTCATTCAGGCGAATTTTGATGCGGACAAGATTGAAAAACTGCTAAGCAAAGCGATGAACCACCGCAAGACGCAGTGGCAAGACCACACACTGCACACGATCACACTGTCCAAGCAGAAACCGTCCGACGATGGCCCCTCGGGCGATCAGGAAATGACCATCGTGATGGTCGACTCGGACACCATCCTGTTGGCGTCGTCGGTGCCCAACGGCAAGGAAGCATTGAAGCTGTTGTCCGGTGAGTCCCCGTCGCTTGACGGCAAGGAATCACCCTTGTTGACGGACAAAGTCGAGGATGCCTGGATGTATGGCGCAGCAATCAATCTTGCCGAATTGAAAAAGCATCCCATTGCCATGCCAATCCTTGCGCAGCACCAACAGATCACTTGGTCGTTCGGAAAGCAATCCGACGGCACCTTGTATGAGCAGGCAGATTTCGTTGCGAAGTCCGAGGATGTGGCCGGCAAGATGAAAACGGTGCTCGATGGAATTGTCGCTTATGAATTGTTGTGGGCCGATGGCAGCACACCCATGACAACCATGATGAAAAGCGTCGAGGTGAAACGCGATGGTAGGACAGCAGGATTCCGTTGGCGGGGCTCGTCTGAGCAGGTCGTCGCCGCGATGGATGACGTGTTCGAGCGTCTGCAAACCTGGAAGCCGATCTTGATGCCCCATCAACGTGACAACGGCTGAGAGATGGACGTGATTGTGAAACCGGTTCCGGTTGATGATGCAGTGTCAAGCAGAGAATCTTGCTCGTAGAAACCAGTGATCTGTTGATCCTCATTGTTTCTGATTCTATCCGAAAAGGAACAACGCCCGCAGTGGATTGCTCCACCGCGGGCGTTTCGCACATTTGCCTCAGGCAACGACTTTTATGACGACACCCGACGCACGGAATATTCGTGGGATAGGCTTCCAGCCTGTCAATGCTGAAGTGACAGACTAGAAGCCTATCCCCCTTCACCAGATCCGGCACGTATTTCCCTTACCTTGCTAAGTGGTCGCCGTCATCGTCATGCAAGTTCCAAGCGTCGCGATCTTGGCCCGATGTTCTTCGCACCTCCAAGACAAACCCGCCAAAACCCACCGAGCCAAACACAACTCAGCCCCTCAGGGTTGGCAACACGCATGAGGGCAAGGCTTCGCGTCGTGTGATCCTGCCCGAGCGGACGGCGGGGGCACCAACAGCACCGCGATCGCGGACAGTTCCAAGAACTATCAAAGGACTCCCACTGGGGGAGTCTCTTCCCTGATGCACTGCGGATGCACGGCCCCGATGTTTCTTCACGATCTTGTTGAAAAAGTCTGGGAGCCTGGGCTGCAGTCATGGTCTTCACTCCCCATCTTTCTCCACTCACTGGCCGTACTTCCGAAAAACCTTCATCAGCTCTTCGATCTTCTCATCACGTTCCTTGGCGTTACCGCTCTTGATGGCATCGCTGACGCAGGATCGGATGTGCTGCTCCAAGACGATCTGGCCGACTTTGTTGAGTGCGCCCGTCGCGGCGGACAACTGCATCAGGATATCGACGCAGTATTCATCATCCACGATCATACGACCAACCGCTTCGACTTGCCCGATGACACGATGAAGTCGGTTGTTGAGTTTCTTTTTTTCGTCGTCTGGGAGCATTCGTGGAGACTTTTTGGCAGGTTGGTTTCGCAGAGTCGACGATTTTATCCTCTAAACGGCTCCGCAGTTAGTCCGCTTCACATCATCATCTTGGGCGCAGCTTCGTACTTACCGGGGTCACCGAAACGACGAACGATTTCGGCGAATACCGCTCCTTTTTCAACTGGCTGGTCGCTGTTCATGACCAACTCATACAGGTCGTCTGGTAGAACTCGCAGCACGGTCATCAATCCTTTGACCGACATAGCATAGTTGGCTCGCATTCCGCGAACTTCTTTTCGGCTCCATATGGCTTTCATAAATTCCTCGGACATCTCCATGCCCTGCATCTTCTGTGGGTAGCCTGGCGTCGCGAACTTTTCGTCAGTTGAAGCGTCGACTTGCGGACGGCTACTGAGATTCGCGAGGTACTGATCGACCGAAGCGTCATCGCGCATTCGCGGTCCAACTTGTTTGACCATGTGGTTCATCATGTGATGGATCATATGACAATGAAAAATCCAATCGCCGGGGTTGTTGGCGATGAACTCGAAGCTTGATGCTTGAGCAACGCCGACCAATTCATTGTTGCGAGGAACCCAGGCACTCTTGGGTATGCGAGCCCCTTCGTGACTGGTCACCCAAAACGTGTGTCCGTGCAGGTGGATCGGATGGTGTTGCATCGGGGCGAAGTTCAACAGTCGCACACGAACACGCTCGCCATGTTTGCATACCAGCGGTGTCGTGTAGGGACCGCTCTTGCCGTTGATCGTGTGCCAGTTCCAGTCCATCGACCACGAATCGCTGATCGTGTGCGTCGGCGGAATTTGAAAATTCTGGAACAGCAATCCGAAATCGCGATCCACCGGTGGATCGAAGACTTTCTGGGGATGAACGATGAACCAACCGACTTGTCCAAACGCTTCTTGCATCGCCACATGCGAGTGATAGAAGAACGTGCCTTCCTCATGGATGTCGAATTCAAAGACCTTCGTCTTTCCGGGCTTGATGGGATTCTGAGTCAAGGTGGCGGCTCCGTCATACTGAACGGGCAGCTCGAAACCATGCCAATGGACGAACGTATCTTCAGGCAATTCATTGGTCACGATGATGCGAACACGATCGCCTTGCGTGACTTCGATCGTCGGCCCCGGCATGCTTCCGTTATAGCCGTAGACGTTCATCTTCACGCCAGGATGAAACTCTTGTTGAACCGCCATCGGCACAAGTTCAAACACCTTCACGCCGCCATCCATTTTGTAAGGCAGCTTCGGAATATCGGGAGCCTCAAACGGCGCGGGACCATCGGAAGCCTGGCGAAAACCCGGAACCAGCTTGCCGATGTAATAGTCCGAGTCTGGGTCGAGACCACGACCGGGTTTGAAACGCGAGAAGCCGTGGTATTCCGCAACGACATCAGATGAGGCCGGGATTTCAGGGCGAGCTGACGCGTTGCCCACTGGCTGCGGCATGTTGTCGTGTTGCTTCATTCCGCTGTGCTGCATGGGCTCTTGCGCGTTGGCATCGCGTCCCAGCAAATTGCCAACGAAACCGGTTGCTGCGGCGAACGAGCCTACCTTCAAAAACTTGCGACGATCTTCTGGACAAGGCATGAGATTGAGACTGTATGTTGTGAATGGATCTTCGTGAAGACAAAGCGTTGACTAACGAGGCTTCGCGACGGCGTCGATGTGCCCTGGTGGCGTTGGTCCGGGGGCTGTCATCAATCCGCCGTGCAACAGGTAGCCCCCGACGAGAACTTCGTTCGTGCGGACTTGTTCGAGATGCTGGACTCGGGTCAAACGTGATTCGAAGTAATCCATCTGTGCGTCCAGAACGGTCGGCCAATCAACACGGTTCGCTTTGTAGCTTTCGAGCAATTCTTGATAGGCCAATTCGGCTTCGGGAATGATCACCCGATCGTATTCCGTCGCGATTTGCAGTGCCGTCAAATACTGTTGGTAGACGTTGGCCATCTGCTGCTGCAGCATCAACTCGGTTCGTCGAATCTCTTCCTGTTGCCGGCGATAGTCCAATTGAGCTTGGCGAATGGTGCCCTGGTTGCGATCGAACACGGGTAACTCGATGGACACGCCTGCGGTTGCCGTTGTCTCTTTAGCCTCGAAGTTGTATCCGGCTCCGCCTTCGGCAACGATGTCAGGAACCCACTCGACCTGTTCGCGTCTGATGGTGACACGGTCCGCTGCCAACTTCGCTCGGGCGGCGGCAAGTTCTGGGCTTTCGGTCAGCACCAAAGACATCGCCTCCTGATAAGAAAGCGGTTCACCTTGCGGCATCAGCTCGCCAGACACGACACCGTCGGTTAAGTCGACACCCACGATCGCAACCAACCGCCGAAATGATTCGCGGTAGTGATTCTCTGCGGACAACACGTCTAGCCTCGCCCGCTGCAACGCAATGCTCGATTTGCGAACTTGTGGTCGTGTTGCTTGGCCTTGGTTGTAAAGCTCGCGTGCAGTGACAGCACCGTCTTCAGACGTTTTCAACAGTTCCTTTCGCAGCTCGACGATTTCGCGAGCCGCCAGCGCTCGGAAGAAGTGAATCCGCACGTCATTGCAGACGCGGAACTGTTGAGCCATCGCGAGGTGTTCGGAAATGTGAGCACGACGCATGTATTTTTCACGACTCAATTTTAGCTTGCCGGCAGTGACAAAACGCTGGCTCACTGTCATCCCCTGAAACTCGCCCGGCGAATCCTTGTCGCCTTCAACATCACTCCGATCTGTTCGCCGATGTAATTCAGAGTCGGGTTGGGGTACAAACCCGCCTGCAAGGCCTTGGCGGTTTGTGCTGAAATCTGCAGTCGAGCTTGACGGATCGTGGGATTGTTCTGAGCCGCTAGAGTCAGGAAATCATCTAGCCTGTACCCTTGGACTTCTGCTTCCATTGGCAACACTTCCGAGCTCATTTCGCCGTCGACGTAAACGGGAGCTGGCGTGCTACCGAAGTCGCTGCCGTCGACACGAACGCCGGGGAACAGTGGCCCGCTTGGATCGAGCTGATCTAAACCGTAGGGTGCCGATGGCACAGGTGGTGGAGGCGTGAAGGTGCGACCGATCGCCGAAGCCGTGTTGCTCATCGAAGGCATTTGGGCACTGGCAGCGGTACAAAACATTCCGGCAGTCACAATGACTGATCGTCCGGACTTGAACAACAACGATCGCACTGGAGTCACTCCTTTGATCTGAGCAGCGGCATATTGGCTTGCTTTTCAGATCGGCAAGATACCTTCGAGGGGTATCTTTGTAGAGGACTTTCGGGACGTCATTTGCGGAAAGATGGGCCAGTTGTACGGTCTATCGAATCTATGCGCTGGTCGCAAATCGACCAACCGGAATTATGTGAGCTTGGCTGCCCGCAATCTCAACGCATTCGCGATCACCGATACACTGCTGAAACTCATCGCTGCCGCTGCAATCATGGGGCTGAGCAATACGCCGAAGATCGGATACAGCAACCCAGCTGCGACCGGGATTCCCATCGCGTTGTAAACGAACGCGAAGAAAAGATTCTGACGGATGTTGTTCATCGTTTTTCGGCTCAAGTTCGCCGCCGCAGCCACCCCGCGCAGATCGCCACCGACGAGCGTGACACCGGCCGACGCGATCGCAACGCCCGTCCCCGTGCCCATCGCGATGCCAACATTCGCTTCGGCAAGTGCAGGAGCGTCGTTGATCCCATCGCCACACATGGCAACTGTCTTGCCATCTTTCTTCAGCTTGCGAACGAAGTCATGCTTTTCCTCGGGCGAAACCCCGGCATGAAATTCGTCGATGCCCAGTTTCGATGCGACGGCTTTCGCGGTCGGTTCGGCATCACCGGTCAGCATCACGACTCGCAACCCCAGTTCATGCAACGTCTCCAGTGCTGCCGGAGTGCTTTGCTTGATCGGGTCAGTGATCGCGAGAATGGCCGCCAGCTTGTTGTCGATCGCGAGGAACACTACCGTCGCCCCCTCAGCCTGATGCGACCCTGCTTTGTCTCGCCCTGCACCGATTCCCTCGATACCTTGTTCGTCCAACAAGTCAGCCTTGCCAATCAACACATCATGATCATCGACTCGGGCGCGAACGCCACCACCGGTGATGCTGTCGAATTCAATCGCCTCCACAAGCTGCAACTCATCGGCCTTCGCTCGGCGAACGACCGCCTGAGCCAACGGATGCTCGCTTTGTGCTTCGACAGCAGCAGCCAACGTCAACACATCGTTCTCATTCCAGTCACCAAACGTTTTGACGCCCGTCACTTCCGGTCGGCCCTGGGTCAGCGTGCCCGTCTTGTCGACAACGATCGTGTCGACCTTCTCCATGACTTCGAGGACTTCCGCGTTCTTAATCAAGACGCCTTCCTTGGCACCGCGGCCAACGCCGACCATCACCGACATGGGCGTCGCCAGTCCCAACGCACATGGGCAAGCGATGATCAAAACCGCAACGGCTGCTACGAACGCATGAGCAAGCTGCGGCGCCGGACCAAACACCGCCCAGCCGATGAACGCTGCAATCGAACAGACGATCACTGCCGGCACGAAGTAACGAGCAACCACATCGACCAGTTTCTGAATCGGGGCGCGACTTCGCTGAGCGTCGGCAACCATCTGCACGATGCGGTTGAGAACCGTGTCACCGCCAACACCGACGGCTTCCATCACCAGCGCACCGGTCTGGTTCAACGTCCCGCCCGTGATCTCGTCACCATCCACTTTCTTCACCGGCATCGGCTCGCCCGTCAACATCGACTCGTCGATGCTGCTCGCCCCGCTGAGAACTTTCCCATCGACCGGAACTTTCTCGCCAGGACGCACTCGCAGCCGATCGCCTTTGTGGACTGAATCGAGCGAGACATCCTCCTCGCCATCGTCAGTGATTCGGTGTGCCGTATCGGGAGCAAGCTTCATGAGTTCGCGAATCGCTCCGCCTGTCTGCTGTCGTGCTCGCAGTTCCAAAACTTGCCCAAGTAACACCAAGGTGATGATCACCGCCGCGGCTTCAAAATAGAGAGGTGGAACGCCGTTCTCGAAGAACGCCTCTGGGATCACACCGGGAAGCAACACGACAACCAAACTGAACAGATATGCCGCAAATGTTCCCACAGCGATCAACGAGAACATGTTCAAGTTCATCGTGCGAAACGACTTGGCGCCGCGAATCAACAATGGCCATCCGAAGGGTCTCATTGAAGTTGAGCAAACCACACCTCCCTCAAACCGACTCCTCACCACTCTGTTGAGGGATGCGTGCTTGTGCGGGTGTAGGCGGGGCCAGTATCGGGCCGTTTTTGTTCCCGCTTGAGTAGTATCGCGTTTTTGCCGTCTTTTGCAGGGCGTATCGTCGCTTCCCAGCAAACAATCCGTTGACTTTTGTATCACACATGCAACACTTGCAGCTTGGCCGATGAGCTGCGGCTTTCTGCCCGATTTGCGAATCAGCCCCTCCATCTAACCTGGACGTGTCGCCATGCCGCTTCCCGAAATAGTCGCCCGCATCCAAGAACGAAAACGAGAGCTCGATATCTCTGTTTCGGATCTTGCGCGCCGCAGCGGCGTTTCTCGGGCCACGGTCATTCGGATTCTCGGCGGTGAGGACCACGAATTCTCGTTCGCAAACGTGCAGGCCATTCTGCTCGCTCTGGGTATCTCGCTCGATCTAACAGAGATTCCCGCCGCGAAATTTCGAGATCACATCGCGACTGCAAAAGCCAAACGTTTGATTGCACTGACGCAGGGCAATGTGGCTCTCGAGTCCCAAGCTGTCTCGCGGGCTTCGGCTCAATCGCATCTCGAAGAAGCGAAAGCTCGCATTGCATCGTCCAGTCGAAAACTGTGGGCCTCATGAACGCTGGTCGTAGCAAGGGTATGGGGCTTGGTTCTAGCGGGAAAGATGACGACACACCGTTTGATGGATCGGGCCTAAAACTCAAGTCGATCAAAACACGGCGCGAGCTCAACGAGGTCGAGTTTGCATCGATCCTTCGCGTGACAGAGAAATACTTACTGTCGAAACCATCCCGGAAGATCGCGCCGTTCAATTTTGATTGGCTTCTCGGACTCCATCGTGAAATGCTTGGTTCGATCTGGAGTTGGGCAGGAGAGATCCGATCGACTGAAAAGAACATCGGAGTGAACCCCAATATCATCGCAGCGGAACTCGGGGTGATTGCGATGGAGGCCGACAAGAGACACAACGAAACGAGCGGTCTCGTGATCGCAACCGCCGCTCAGTTTCATCACCGCGCGGTTTGGGTTCATCCCTTTGAAGATGGGAATGGGCGGTGGGATCGACTCTTGGCGAATGTGTGGCTGATGCAACATGCCCAGCCAGCAACACTCTGGCCGGCAACCGGTCTTCGCGACACCGAGAGTCCGATTCGCGACGAGTACATTGCTGCAATCAAAGCAGCTGACTCGCGAAACGATGGACCGCTGATTGACTTACACCAAAGGTTCAGCGAGTAAGCATGTACATAAGGGAGGCAGCAGACAAATGAGCGATGACAAAGAAGCGATCAGGTCTCGCGGCAAAGCCCTTGAGTATTGGATCTGCATCTTTTCTATATGGCACTAATGCAGGGCTGGGGAGACGGGATCGTGATGACTCGCACGCTCCAACTTCCGTTTCCACCTGACAACAAAGTTGAGATCGGAGGGCGCTCGATGGAGGGCGACGGAGATCGCGTTGACGGTCGGTTTCGCGGCGTCGCGAGGCCGTTCGGCTTCGGCGTCATTGTTCTTGGAACTCAACCGCTGCGGCGAGTCGTTGATGTCAGCGGTGGCGACGAATTCAATCGCGATCAGCGAGTAGGAATCGAACGGCCCGTTGCTGTACTTCTTGAGTCCCTTCAGACTCGACAATTCGCTTTCCAACTTGACGGTTTCGATGATTCGGCTAGCCAAATGTCGAAAACGTGTCGCTCGTGCTCGCCGTATTTCACGTTCGCATGAGTCGGCTTCGTCTTCGCCGTGTCCGCTCGGGAGTTGCATGGAATTCTTGCTAGCCCGAAATTGCGTTTTCGCCCCAAACCTCCTGATGCAGTCGGTCGGCGAACTCGGGATCAGTTCCACGTAAGAGCCGTTGTGCTTTGTCCAAAGGCATCCGTTTCGACTTCGGCGTCCTGTAGCAAACGCACGAACAGATTGCACAGCGGTTGGTCGCCGTTCTTGCGAAGGTTAATGTAGCTGCCGTGGTCGAAGCCGCCGCCAGCCAGGAAAACCGGCAGGTTCTTGGCGTGGTGCGCGTTAGCGTTGCCGAGGTTGCTGCCGAAGACGATCGACGTGTTGTCCAGTAGCGACGATCCGGACTCGGTGGGAGCCTTCATTTGCGAAAGCAAGTCCGCGAAGCAGCCCATGATGCCGGTTTCGATCCGCTCGAGTTGTTTGATTTTTGCCGGATCCTGGCCGTGATGTGACAGGTTGTGATGATTGCCACTGACGCCTTCGACCTTGGGAACCACGTAGTGATCTTGCACCATCAACGTGATGACTCGTGATGAATCGGTCTGCACAATCAACGGAATCAAATCCATCAACAAACGCGCGCGACCGATCAAGTCCGCAGGGTCGGCAATATCCTCGGGCGGCTGGGCATCAACGAGGGGCTTGGGACGCTGCATCCAGTCCTCGGCACTGGCGATGTTGTTTTCGGCAGTGCGTACGGACTCGAAATAGTCATCCAGCAAGTGATTGTCGGCTGTGCTGGCTATTTGCCGTAGCTTCTTCGTTTGGGAACCGAGCTGGTCCAAGATGCTGCGACCGTCACCTAAACGTTGCTTCTGACGTGCGACGTCGGCTGGTTTGCCTTGCAGAAACATCTGCGCGAACATGGCGGCCGGACTGGTCTCTGCCGGGATCATGACGCCGCCCGACGTGTACGATTGACTTTGGGGGCTGACCGTTCCCAGCGTGATGCTGCGGAACCGCGTCTGGTCGCCGATCTTGCTGGCGGCGAGCTGATCGACGCTGATGGTGTTGCGAAAACCGGCCGTGCCGGGTTTACGAGCCGCGGTCAGCCAAGTTTTTTCGCTGTCGTGAGGCTGTCGACCGGTTTGGTCTTCGTGCGACAGTCCGCCCATTAAGGTGAAGTCATCGCGGTTCTGCTGTAATAGATCAAGGTACGGCGTGCTCTCGTAATGTTTCCCCGTTGTCTCGGGCCACAGGTTAGGCGGGTGAAGTCCGAGTGCCGTGCAGATGAAAACCATCCGCTTCGGAGCGACCGGTTGCGATGCGGCCAACACCGGGTTCATGGATTCAAGCAACGGCAGGGCCAACGCTACGCCGGTACCGCGAAGGAATGTTCGTCGGGGAAGATGTGCCATGTTAAGTCTTTGGTGAATGATCCCGAATCACTTCTCGCGAAATAATCGGCTCTGAAAAATCGCGTGAAGGATGTTTTTGACGCGAAAGTCGTCATCGCGGGTTTCGTTCATGATTTGGTCAATGGCTTCACGGTCAGCGAACCCGATCTCGCTGCCGGTTCCGAAGACGATCAACTGCGAAATGAAATGACGCACAATCAGCTCCTCCTTGTCGAGCAGGTGCTGTTTGTACTGCTCGATCCCGTCGAACGCTTCGCCTTCAGCGGTCTTGCCGCTTGAGTCGACCGGTGGCCCTTCGCGGGGCGGCAACTTCGCGACGAATCCGCCGAACTCCCGCTCTCCGCCGGACGCCCGATAGCGAGTGCGATAGCCGCCAATCGGATCAAAGCTCTCCAAGGCAAACCCCGGCGGGTCGATGTGCTTGTGGCATTGGTTGCACGTTTCCATGTCACGGTGAGCGGCGAGTATCTCTCGGATCGTCGTCTTGCCACGCGTGTCCGGTTCGATCGAGCCGACGCTGGGCGGCGGCGGTGCAGGTGGCGTTCCCAAGAAATTGGTCAGCACGAAATTGCCGCGAGTGACTGGCGACGTGGACGTGCCGTTGGCGGTCACTTTCAAGACCGCCGCTTGCGTCAGGACGCCACCGCGAGGACGGTTGTCGGGAATTGTCACCCGGCGAAAGTGTTGGCCCTCGACGCCGTCGATGCCGTAGTGCTGAGCAAGTCGTCGGTTCAAGAACGTGTCGTCAGAATCGATCAGATCCCTTGCCGGCCGATTGTTTTCAATCAAGTGAGCGAAGAACAACTCGGTCTCCGTTGGCAGCGCCGTGCCCAGCAACTCATCGAACTCGGGATACAAACCATCGTCTGGTGCGGTCGCATTGATGCGGTGCAGCCAGAGCCACTGGCCGACGAAGTCTTTGACAAAACGCTCCGCTTTCGCATCCGCCAGCATTCGATCGACTTGGTCGGCTAGCGTTTTTGGATCCGAAAGCGTTCCCTCTTTTGCTGCGTCGAAGAGTTTTTCATCGGGCAAGCTACGCCACAAAAAGTATGACAAGCGGCTCGCCAACGCATGATCGTCAAGCTCTCCGGGCTGCCCGCCGAATAGCAGAAACTGCGGCGAACTGAGCATTGATCTCAGCGACACTTTCAACGCTTCGATGGCTCCGCGACCGTCCCGCATCGCGGGCTGTGCCAACCGCATGAAGTCGTCAATCTCCGACTCGATCACCGGTCGGCGAAACAGACGCGGCGCGATGTCTTCCATGGAGGCCCGAACATCAGCGATTTCTGCATCGCCTGATTTTGACACAAGGTCGCCCAGAAGATTGGTTGTGCTCGCCGGCGGCCAGCTTTCGTGGATCGGACCTTCGATCGATTGCTCGGTGATCGCCATGCCCGGTCCCCGATAGTTGGCGGCTCCACCGGCGGAAAAGATGTTGACGCCTGTTTGCACCGAATCGTCAAAGGTCAGGTACGGTGCGTCGCCGGGTCGAAGATAGGTCTCCAGCACCAGTTCAAACGGTTCGCCGGGCAACAAGTCACGAGACGCGGCCAGCTTGGCACTGCCGGACTGATTCTTGACGATGATCTTCACCGTAACCGGTTTTTCGGATTGGTATGCGGCAAGACCTGCACGCAAGCGATAAATCCCGGCGACTGGAATCTGGTAGGTAAACTGAGTCAGATAGTCCACGTCGCGGAACATCACCACGCCAGGACTGAACTTCAGCTTGCGAGTGATGCTGCCACCAAGGTTCAGCGGCTTGTTGTGCCAAGGTTCGAGGTGGGCAAAATTGGTCGCGGCATGATCGGCGATCTTGCGGAAGGGATTATCGCCGAGTCGGATGGCGTGCGTGAGAGCTTCGCCGGCGGCAGCGAGATAGCTTTCCATGTGAACCGCCGAGATCCGCTGATTCGCGCCGACGGTGTCGAAGCTGCCCGATTCGACTTCGTCGGGGACGCCGCTGGTCACATCGGCTTCGATGCCCAGTAAGTCCTGCATCGTGTAGCGAAGTTCCAACTTCGTCAGCCGGCGGGCTGGAACGCGGCCACTTGATTGCTTCGCCAGACTTGCCCGAGTCATGGCTTGGTGCAACGCCTCGGTCGCCGCGGCAAGCACTTCCGGATCGGGCCGCTCTTCATCTTCAGGTGGCATGTCGCCGGTTCGTGCCCGATCAAAAACCTGTTCCCAACGCCGTGCGACCGCATCGTCGCTGAGGTCTGTTCCCAACGATTCAAAATTCAACCCGGTGTCAGTAGCGGCATCATGGCAATGGATGCACGACGATTCGACGAGAGATTTCACCGCCGGGTCGAGCGTGTCGGCCCGGCCGTTGGATTGCAGCAGCATGACTGACGCGAAGAACAAACTGAGTGTCCATTTCATTGATACTTCACTTCGCCGGTTCGTTGACGTATTTCGCGATGGCTTCCGCTTTCTTCGTGCCCAAGTAGCCGTCGCCGTTGGTGTCGAGGTACTGAAAGTTGGGCTTTAACTGTTCGTTGGCGTCGCACGCCGAGCGAGCGGCCAGAGCGATCAGCAATGCAGTCAGTCGAAGCGAAAACGTCATGATGGAGTTCCAACAGTGCGGAAAAGGGCCGATGCCCGAGTACCTGACGAAGATCACGCTCGTGGTTACAGAGAAGTCAAGAATTTCACCTCGGGACCAACCAAGTCCCGGTCAATTGTTCCGGCAGCCCTCTTTCAGGCGACCGGATTGCAAAAATGGCGGCGGCGAGCCATGGGACCAGAGCCAAATAGGCCCACGGATTGATCTGAGTCAGCCACAGCACGATGGCGATGGGAATCCAAGTGACCAGCCAGCGGGCGATCATCCGCAATCGCCCCACCGGTGCGCCCGCATCGTCAACAACGGCATAGCCGAAAACGGCTTGTCCGACTGTTCTGCCACTGAGCATGATGGCGGCCAACTGCACTGTTCCGGTGAAGGCCAACACGAACAACGCCAATCCCAGCATTTCCAGCGTTCGGGAGCGTTTCCATGTTGCGAAAATGATCTGCAAGCCATCGGCGACGCGTCGATCGGCTCGCTTCAATTCGGCGACGCTGAATTTCGGTGGCCGCTTGAGCGTCCGTCGTAAGAAGTCTTGCATCGCGGGATCGCCGAGCGTTGCAACAATGTCCGTACGATCGTCACGAAACTGTAAATCGTCGAGAAATTCGGAGTAGTGGCCGGCCAAATGAATCCGCAACGTCTGCTCACCGATGCGTTCTTGCAGCGGATGACGGAACAGTAACACGGTGCTCAGTGGAGGTAACCCCGGATAGGCGGCCGACCACCGCGCGGACGCTGCTCGATACGATTGCTCGTTCGCTTGCCCGGTGATCCAGGCCGTTGCGATCAACAGCAGCGGCACCGTCAGCAACGCCGTCGCACGGCTACCACGGTCAATTCTCGCCGGTTTGGTCAACAGCGAACGAAGATTGCCAGCCAGAAAGCTCAAACGATCGAACTTGCCGAGTCGTAAATTGACAAGAAGCGCGCGTGCTCGCAGCGGGATGGTGTGTGGCCGGGTGGTCGCAGCGACGTTGGATAAGAAATTTTGTGTCAGCTTTGTAGTGGAGCTTGTCAAAGCCCCTTGCTCGGTGGGATCTTCAACAAGATCCACGACGTTGTTTGTCGTTTCAGAACCTTGGGGATAAGCATCGTCAAGCAACACCGCATGCCCTTGCTGCGTGATCCACACGTGATCAAGCGAAAGTTCTTGAGGCAACGTTCGATCATCGCTGGCCGAAGCAAGTTCGAGCGAAAGGTCATACAGCCAGTGGCCCGAGGCTTCCCAGGTCACGTTACTGTTCGAAACAATCTGAGCCGCTGGCACACCGGGTTTGGTTTCGAACGCATCCCAAACCTCATCTTGCTTGCAAACGCTCTGCAGCCAACGCAAACGCCCCGGCCGAGCAACTTCGCGACGGCACGGTTCCAGTGGTTCGGTTCGCCTCTTCAGCCATACAATTCGTTGCAGCGCCGGATCAATGGCCTCAATCCAATCCGGATCGCGGACGATCCGCGTCAAACGATACGGACCAATCTCCGTAGGATAGGCTTCCATCCTGTCACTCAATTCCTGTTCAAGACAGGCTGGAAGCCTATCCCACACCTTCAGCCGCACCGCATCGACGGCCGGCATCACAACTCGCGTTTGCGTGAGTTTGTCCCAAACGGTCGCCATTGCGTTTCGCCGACGCATCGTGACCATCGGCAACAACAACAATGTCAATCCGATCGATAAGTAAATCACTCCGTACAACCAGCCCGGCAAACCAAAGCCGACAAGATCGAAAACAAACAACGCCTGCATGACCAGCAAAGTCTGAACGGCTAGCAGCGAGAGTAGCGAACGAGCGACCGCACGTTTGATTCCAATCTGCCGCCCGGACTTGGTCGTGACACGCAGACCCAGCAAGCGTTTTCCCAGCGACTGATTGATGAAGCCTTCGGTCGCGCCGAAGTAGGCGACGAACCAAACGCAACTGGCCACGACGAACGGCCAGTACCACGGCGAGGCAATCAGTTCACTGAATTCCAGTGCGCCAACCGACGCGGCCAGCAACGTTCTTGGCAGCGTCCAAGCGATCGACAGGTCGATCATGCCGGCAAGGGCTCGCCGAGAAAGTGGAGCCGGTTCTGGCTCGGGGCGCCGCGAGCTGAACGGAAGCAGGACTTTGCGAAGCGATGTGTAGTCGCCGAAACGTGATTCAGGTTTCTTCGCCAAGCATTTTGCAACGACCGCCGATAATTCCGGCGGCACGTCGTCGCGAAGCTGATCGAGCGGCTTAGGAACTTCATCGAGAACCGCCGCGACGATGTGCACCGCGTTGTTGCCGCCAAACGGCTGGCTGCCCGAGAGCAACGTGTACAGTGTCGATCCGATTGAGTAGATGTCGCTGCGGTGATCGAGTTCGTTGCCACGCAGTTGTTCAGGGGACGCGAACGCTGGTGTGCCGAGCGCCACCCCAGTCGCGGTTGCAAACGTCTCCACGCTGCTGATCGTCGAGACCGACAAGCCAAAGTCGCCGACCTTGACGCGGCCGTCGGGACCAATGAAACAGTTCGACGGTTTGATGTCGCGGTGCAGGACGTCTTTGCTTAGCGCCGCCTCAAGTCCTTCGATCACGTCCAACATCGCGTCGACGGCTTCGACGATCGGCAACTGACCGACCCGATCCAGCTTGTCTTGCAGCGTCCCGCCGCCAACGATCTCCATGGTGATGACCGGCAGGCCTTCGATCTCTTCGGTGCCAAAAACGTACACGCTGTTGGGGTGACTCACCCCAGCGGCCAAACGACCCTCGCGAAGAAACCTCGCCCGAACTTCCGGCGAATCCAATTGCGTCCCCAGCATCTTGAGCGCGACGCGGCGACCGGTGGCGATCTGCTCGGCTTCATAGACCACGCCCATGCCGCCCTTGCCGAGCACCTTGATCAAGCAGTATCCGCCGAACTCGTGCGGGGCGGCGGCGGCGGGATCGCCTTCACCATCATCGACCGCGACCAACAATCCCTCCGCTTCCACTTCGACCGGTCGAATCTCGGTGGCCGGCAGATCGTCCACTTCCATCGCCCCGGTCATCAAGCACGCCGGGCACAACTGTTCGGGGGCGTCCGGACGCAGGGTTCGTCCGCAAGTCGAGCAGGTAATGGGAGCGGCATTGTTCATGGGGGGCAACTCGCTCCAGACGAAAAAGTCTTGGCCTTCAGCTTGTCTTTTTGATTTGTGTAACCGTGTCCGCAAAAACTGTCAGGTACCCACGAAGGCACATCGATTGTGGATCGACATCATGTTCAAAACTATTTTCGCAGTTGGCATTCTAGGCGTCGCCGGCGCGGCCGGATACCAACTAGCGATCGGCTATCAGGATAGACGCAATCAAATCACCTGGGAAACCGCCGAGATCGAGTCCGATGACATCACTCGATCTGTCACTTCGACCGGCACCATCGAGCCAGCTCTATCCGTGTCAATCGGTACCTTTGTTTCCGGACCGATCGCCGGCGATCTGACTTCGGGCGATGTTCTGATCACCGGACAGGAGGAATAGCCGAATGTCGATCACGGACACTCTCCGCACTGCTCTGCGCGCCTTGAAGAAGAACGAGATGCGGGCGGTGCTGACCGTCATTGGCGTTGTGATCTGCATCGCGGCGGTCACCACAATCGTTTCGATCGGACGAGACGCGATGAGTTGGTTGTAACCCGGACGGCAGCGTTCGTCAGAAAAAGGTAGGCGACGGATTCTCACCCAGGCGAAACAATGATGACGCATCAATACGTTCACTGCCCCAGCGGGCACAAGTTGAAGGCCAGTCCCAGGCTATTCGGACAAACACATCCCTGTCCCAAGTGCGGAGAAAAGGTATTGATCCCTGCCGAGATCCCGCCTCCGCATCCGCTGCTACAAGTCGCCGCTCCCAAGAAGAGCGTTTCGGACTCCAGCTTGATGCGAGTCCTCGGCAGCGTTGATGCCTTTCCACCTCCACCACAGATCGAAGAACCCACTCTGCGTCCCTGCCCGCGATGCGAATGTTCCATCAGCATCCGAACAACCGTGTGCCAGCACTGCCAATGCTACGTCGGCAAGATGCCCAACTTCCTGCGACGGATGACGCAGTTCCGAAAGGAGTGAATTCGGAAAGGAGTGAATTCGGGATGGGGTTCATTCCCTCATGAAGTCAAAGCGTCCACCAACTGCTGCATTTCATCATCGACCTCGGACGCATCCGCCACGGTTTGCTCGATGGTCGCCCGCAAGATCTCACGATAGCGAACTCGCAAACGATGCAATGCGACTTTGACCGCCCCGTCGCTCATGCTGATCTGGTTCGCGACTTGTTGGCGGTCGATGGCACCGCCAGCCAATCCCACTTTCAAAGCTTCAAACAAGTCTTGTTTTCCACTGGAAACCATTTCACTTCGTAGTGATGCCATCGCTGATGCGGTAATCTGCTGCGCCCATTGTCGATTGAACGTGGCGTCCAGATCATCGGTTGTTGCCGGTTCCACCGCGTAGCGTGCCTCGGGGTCAAGCGAATCAAACTCGATGATTGCCTTGCCTCCGCCACGCTTCAGTGCCCGTTTCCGCTCCCGATCATGCGACAAGAAATGTTTCATTGCGCCGAGGATGTAAGCCCGGAATCGCCCCCGCGACGCATCGGCGGATGCCAATCCGTTGCTTTCGATGATCTTCGCAAAAAACGCCTGGGTCAGATCCTGCGCATCGTCCGACGAATGGCCACGGCTGCGAACAAAGGCGTACAGCGGATACCAGTACGTTCGACACAATTCTTCCAATGCACAGCGGGCGGTCACCTGGCTGGCTTGGTCCGTGTTGGACCGAGCGACCAGGTTCCATTGCGTTGTTTCGAAGTTCGGGCGTTTGGGCGGCAAGTCCATGTCCCCATGCTACCAGCTCCTGGCTGATATCGGAACGAAGATCTGGCTTGCTCGTTCTGTTCGTTTGCTATTGCTCAATGCAGTACAGAAATTTCGATCCCCGCAAAATCAATTGATCGCCCACGACGGCCGGTGAGGCATCGAAGCGTTCGTCGAGTTGATTGACGGCAATGACCTCAAAGGTTCGGCCGTGTTTGAGCACCATGGTCGTTCCACCGCGTCCGACGACGTAGATTCGCCCCGCAGCACCTACGGGCGATGCATAGATGTTCGAAACGTCGCTCAGCCGTTCCGGGCCAAACACCAGTTCGCCTGTTTGGGCGTCAACGCAGCGTAAGATGTTCTGATTCGATTGGTTGAAGTAGAGCAAGCCGTTGTAGAGCAGTGGTGACGGTATGTACGGCGTGCCACGGTCAATCTGCCAAAGCACATGATCCGACGCGGTAAACTCGCCCGTCCTGTCCAACGGCAATGCCAAAGCTGAATAACCCTGGTAGCCGCTCATGCAGATGACGTGATCGCCCAATCGAACGGGGCAAGGCGTCACGTTGCCGGTCAAACCGTCGCACTGCCAGATGATGTCGCCGCTATCAAGATCGTAGCTGCGGATCCGATTCGAAGCTGCCGTGATCACCTGGGTTTTGCCGGCGGCCTTTGTGATCAAAGGGGTCGCCCATGCGTTGCCTTCGTCGCGTTGCTTTCGCCAAAGCGTTTGACCTGATGTCGCATCGAGGACTTCGATCGACGATTGGCCCGCATGGTCGCGAACGATAACGACTTTCTCGTCGTGCAGCACCGGCGAACAGCCCTCGCCCAGGCTGGATCCGACGTTGACTTCGCCGAGATCGCGTTGCCACAGCGGGTCGCCATCCAATGAATAACAGAACAGGCCTGCCGAACCGAACCAGCAAATCAAATGCTTGCCGTCCGTCGTCGGCGATGCGGAGGCGAAATCATTGTCGTTGTGAGCACCCTGGTGAGGAATTTTTACAACCGCCATCTCACGCCAAACTTCGTCGCCGGTGTTCCGGTCCAAGCAGAGCACAACGTATTGATGGACCGCATTGGGTTGTTTGATGTCGAAGAAGTTCGTCTTGGGTTGGTCTTGCGGGTCCGGTATCGCGTCATCCTTGCGGTCGGTCTTGATCGCGGTCAGGACGAACACCCGATCGCCCCAGACGATCGGCGTCGATGTTCCCCGACCATCAATGGCAACTTTCCACTTGACGTTCGAGTCTTCATCCCACGTCACAGGGGGATCCGCCGTTGCCGACGTACCGTTGGCTTGGGGACCACGCCACTGACCCCAATGTCGATCCGGCTGAGTCTCTTCACCACGCGAGACACCCGAGAGCGTCGGCAGCGTGGCGAAAAGCAAGAAGGCCAAGGGTGAAGCGAGCAACTTTCGCATCATTTTCAAGATCATGGTTTGAGATAGGACGAAATTATTCATCTTGCTCACGACGCTCAGCTTCACGCTCTTCGATTTCAACCCAGATGTTTTCGGCTTGCTCTTCGGTCAACGAACGTTCTTCCATAGCGGCATCCAGCTTCGGTTCGATTTGGTTTTCCTTGATCCATTCCCATTTCTCCCAAGCCTCGTCTTCGGTCAGTTTTTCGGACTCGACGGCTTCGCGAAGTTCCGTTTCGAGTGACTCGATCCACCGAACAATCTTCTCTTCGACCTGTCTCCGCTGCATTTGCGTTTGCTTCGATCGTTGTTGGTTCCGCTCGCGACTGGCGTCCGCTTCGTGAGCCAGCCGAGCAGCGATGTTGGTGATGAGTTGCACTTGCTCTTCGGGCAACTTGCCTTCGGTTTGCAAATGTTGACGCAACTTGGTGGGAAACTTAAATTCATCCGCCGAGGACTTCTTGGTTTGCAAGGCCCTTAAAAGAACCTGCATGGCGAGATTTTGTTGCTGACCGTGTATTCCGCGTTCCTCCATCGCACGTTGCAGCCGGAAGACCGATGATTCGGCGATGCCGGCTTTATCGAACAGTTCATGCATCTCGGCCCGCTCGTGATCTTGCTGGGCGTGTTGCCGAAGGGCGTGCAACATTACCTGTGCCTGTTCGAGCGATAGCTCGCCGTCGGCGACGATTCCACCCAATCGTTGCTCGATCAAGTCAAAGTCCTGTGCGCTCGCTGACTGGGTCCACGACGCGATGAACGAGGCCGCCAGTGCGATGAACGCACGAAGCGTCCGGTGCTGATTTCTTCGATTCATTTCACTGATTTCCTTTGGAAAAGAGAATATACGTAGCATAGGCTTCCAGCCTGTGAACAAGTTCATCCACACAGGCTGGAAGCCTATGCTACGCGTGATCGGGACAGATTCTTGGGGGAACGGTTGGTTGTTTTGATGAGATCACTGGAGCATCGCGGCCATTTGCGGGCGTTGATTCCGCACGGCTTCGAGATCAATGTCCTGTGACGTCGATGTCGCAATGAATTGATAGAGGCGTGCCAGGCCGTCGCTCCAAGGACCGGCGACCGTGTCGACCGCGCGTTCGCCGTGAGCACTGCGGATCGCCCTCGATGCGTTGCGCTTGAGCAGGACGGCGACCACTTCTTTGTGGCACAAGAATGAGGCGATGTGCAAGGCCGTGTTTCCGTCACGGTTCTTGGCATCGACATCGGCCCCCGCTTCGATCAGATACTCGGCAATCTCCGCGTGGCCATAAAGGGCCGCAGTCGCCAGCGCGTAGCTGCCACTTTCGCGGTCGACCGCATCCGTGGCTGCACCACGGGAGACCAACCCACGAACGCGTCGAAGATTTCCGCGGCCGATGGCCTCGGCAAGCTGGTTTTGCAGATCCAGGTGAGGCCGGTCCTGTTCCATCCTCAGCCGATCCGCGTCTGCCGCGTCTGCCGCGACATAGAAAATGAAATCATTGCTGAAGTCCGGGTGGGCGGCTTTGATTTGCATCAGGTGCATGCCAATGGACGGCAGCTTGCCAAACCCAATCAAGACATCTTCGCCAACAATATCGACCTTGGCATCGGCGGCTCTTCCATCGACAAACACCGTGGCATCGGAACCGAAATGTCGACCGCTGATCAGCATTTCCGGACTGGCTGGATGCAAAATCGGGAACTGCTGCCGTCCCCGCTGTTGCTCGATCGGGCCACGCGTCCAGATTGCCGGCTGGGCTTCGAACGACTCGGTCGAAGGAAGCGTCGCCGTCCACGTCAGGATCAAACGGCCTGCCGCAGCGGCGTCTTCCAATTCAGCGCGGCTGTAATGGGCGTCCAGATCATTGACATCTTCATAGCGTGTTCGCTTGGCTTCGCCTTGAAGTACGAGCTCAATCGGAGTCGACACGTCACCTTCGATCACCGTTCCTTCGACTCTCAGTGTGATCGCTTCTTCCGAGGCGGCTTGTTCGAGCGCGTTTAACAGAGCACGACCTTGGTCATCATTGACATTGGACTGGTTCATCGTCCATTGCCGGCCGTAGGCACCGGACATTCCTGTGCTTCCCTCAAGCACCATGTCCCAAATCGGGTTGAATCGCTCGCGACCCGCCCAAGACAGTTGCCAGATGCTACGCTCGTCTTGTCCGCCAACGGCGATAGCCGCGTAGAAATCGAAGTCGATGATGTTCAATCTGCCTTGTGGCAAAATCAGGAAACGATCTTGCGCGCCTCGCCACGTCGGTGCGTCCATGCCTGTCCCCGGCGTATTGGTGCTGACCAAGAATGGCATCCGGTGACAATCCCCGCACACGTTTGGACGCGACTTGGTCGGATCGTCATCACCAAGGACGTGAAACAATTCGAATCCTCGCTTGGCTTGATCGGAGACCACATTGTCGTACGGACGCCGCGGTGCCGGTGGGTAGCGAATGCTCAACAGAAACGCCGACATGGCATCCCGGTCTGCTGCATCCAGCGTTCCGGCTTTGCCTTCGTCGTTTTGCGTCGGATTGTGGTGTACTGAACCATCGTCCATCGACATCGTGTTCGCGATTCCGCCATCGACAAGGTGACGAATGCTCGACAGCGGATCGTCGACATCGCTGTTGGGCGGCACCGACGCGTGAACGCTGGCACTGTTATTGCCACCATAGGGGTCGCCCGGAACGCCATCCCAATGAAACGGCTCGGTATCGCGAAGTCCTCGCACCGGCATGGTCGACCGCGGCATGATCTGATCACCGCCGCTGACGATTGGCGTTTTCAAAACCCAAAGCAATTGATCGGTATGACCGTTGGGGTGACAACTGGCACATGAGAACGTCTTCGTCGTCGAAACCTCCGCGGATTCGAAAGCCTTTCGTCCCCGCTTCAACACCGAATTCGTTGGATCCTCCATCGACAAGTGCTCGATCACTCGCATCCGCGACACATCGGACACGTCCACGACCGAAATGGAATTTTCGACCGAATTGAGAACCCAAGCCGTTTGTGGTTGACCCGCATTGTCGTGGTCGATGGCAATGCCGCGTGGGACCGCTTGCACGTCGACTTGATCAAGCACCTCGCCCGAACTGGCATCCATCGCAATCAGCCGGTCGGACGCAGCGGCGGAAACAAACAGCGTTTTTTGATCCCGACTGACCTTGATGGCATAGGGAGTTGCCAAAGCCGCTTCCGGTTCGGGATGCTGCGGTGGTAGTGGTTCCAGATCAAAGAACTGAATCGACTCGCTACCCAGATCCGCTCCGATTCGCGTGACGCGGTTGAGGAACGCACGGTTGCCCAGTTCCTTCAATCCGTGTTTCTTCGTTCCCGATCGACCATTGATCTCATTGCGAGCGTCCGTCATCGCGATGAACACATTGCCGCTGGCATCGACATCCAATCCGTACAACAACGTCCCCAGCGTATCGACCGTTTGAACCAATTCATCGGTTCCGGTGTCAAAGACAAACAGATCGCGGTCAGGAACATCGGGATGTTTGACGATGTCGACGACGTGCCCCAGCGACAGCACGTTGTTGTGGAAGATGGAGTGCTGCCAAGCGTCGAAGGTGACCAAGTCACCGTCGATTTCATGCCCGCTTCCGCCGGAAAGTTGCGTTTGGTTGTTCGACTCAAACGGGATCACATACAAACGGTCGCCGACGACCGCGATAGCTCGTGGATCTTGGGCGTTGATCTTTAGACGTTTGGTCACCTCCCGCCGATCGACATCGACCACCGCGATGGTGTTTTCCGACGATAGCGCCACGTACGCTTTGTCGTTGCTGGCGAATGCGATTCCAACCGGTTCGTCAAAGCGAGTCGAACGGGATTCGCGATCGAACTGTTGAACCGTCGCGATCGTGTTCAGATATGTCGGGGTTCCGTTCCGCAAATCGACTACGCTGATCGAGTCCGAAACATGGTTCGCGATCCAGGCCTCATCGCCATCGGGACGAACCACAATGGTGATGGGATCAACGCCGACGGCGATCCGCTTCACCAGCCGACGGGTCTTTCGATTGAAGACGTCGACAGTATCCGCCGGCGTGTTGACCACCAGCACCAGATCATCGGCGATCGCGATCGGCCGGACATGCGGACTGGCGAAGAAGGGTTTCGCTGCCGTGGCATTGGAGAGGCCTGCAATTGAAGTGATAACCACAGCAATGATGCTGATGCCGCCTAAATTCCAAATCGCCCGGTTCATTTGATCGACCTCTATTCAAGTGAAGGATTGAACCACGGAGTCACGGAGGGACACAGAGAATTGACACTACAAAAACCTCTCTGTGCATCTCCGTGCCTCTGTGGTTCATTCAGCTACTTTCATTTCAACGCCACGAATCTCATCCAACAGATCGCAAGCCTCACACCTCAACCCGCTGCCGGATTCGATCGTCGAATCCATCCGTTGATGCTGGTCCCCGTCGGTGGTGAAGGCTGGCCACTCGTGCGAACCTTCGAGGTTGGGATTTCCCGTTTTGGCGAACTGAACCCAGTAGTTCATGAACGCGCCGGAAAGCTCAGCGTCTTCCGGCGATGGATTTTCGAGCTTGCCAAACACGTAGCCGATCTCGGCGGCATGCGCCGCGCCCATCCAGCCCCACACCGGTTTGGTGAAGTGATACATCCACACGTCCGATCCAGAATCGTCCATGGCGCGGGCAAACTGACGAACCGGCTGAACGAACCAACCGTCGGTAATCAACTGCACCGCGGACTTTCGCAAATCCTTGTTCGTGTCTTCCAGATAGAAATCAATCAGCCGATCGGCATCCGCCCCGAATCGTTCCACCAACGCATCCCGGTAGTCCTGCATGTTCTTGAAACCTTGACGGCCAGCGAACATGGTTCCCTCGTCACGGTTGGTTCCCACGATGGTGGGGATCTTGTGTTGCTTCCCGGCCGCGTAGATTTCCGGCGGACGTTGGGGAAAGACGTATCCGTCGGTCGCGACCGGCCAACGTTGCTTGACCTTTTCCATCAGTTCTTCCGCTGGCATCTCTCGCAATTTTGCCAAAGCATCCGTTTCATTTTCACCAAACAAGCGATTGGTTTGTTCGGTACCGTCAAACTCGGCGGCCGGGCCGAAATCAGTTTCCTTGTTCAAGTCGCGGAAGATCACCGGATCCAACCAAGGGCTTTGCAGGATCGCGCGATGGAACAGACCCTTGGAGAGCGGTGTGGCCGTCAAAAGATAAACGCTGGTGCCACCGGCCGATTCCCCGAAGATGGTGACGTTGTCGGGGTCGCCGCCAAAGTTCGCAATGTTGTCGCGTACCCACTGCAACGCTGCGATCTGATCCAGAATGGCGTAATTGCCGGAGACACCATGAGGCGATTCAGCGGACAAAGCCGGATGCGTCATGAACCCGAGCGCACCGAGACGGTAGTTGATCGAGACCAAGACGACGTCCTTGCCGGCCAAACCGTCGCCGCCGATCATTCCTTGGTTGCCTGAACCTTGCGTGAAGCCGCCGCCGTGAATCCAAACCATCACGGGACGTTTGGCATCTTCAAAATTCTTCTTCGTCCAAACGTTCAGATAAAGACAGTCCTCGCTCTGTCCTCCCTTTTCCCAATTTTTTCGCTGCAGCGAGATCGGTCCGTAGTCTTGGCAGTCGCGAACCGCCGTCCACGGCTGCACCGCTTGAGGCGGCTTCCATCGCAGCTCCCCGACCGGCGGCGCGGCGTACGGGATGCCTTTGAACGAGAGGATGTCGGCATCACCGGACTCGTGCCCGTGAACCGGTCCGTGTTGAGTTTGCACGACTTGGGCTTGGCCGGCCGATGCAAATGCGGCGAAGGCTACGAAAGTGAACGCCGAGATGACGGAATGCTTCATTAAATCAATCGGTTTGTGAGGAAGGTTAATTCTCTTCGCTGATGCAATAAATCTTCGTCAACGTTCGGATCAGCAGGTTGCCATCGCTCACGCTTGGCGTCCCGATGCAAAGCTCGTCGAGATCATTTGTGCCGAGCAATTCAAATTGTACGGTGAGGCTTTCGGTTGATACCACTCAATGACTTCATTGTGGGCAAAACCATCATCGACGTTCAGCTTACCGCTCGCGTCCGCACCCCGGAACCGCGTGAAATCAGCACTTACCACTTCACCATCGAGCATCCAAACGACGCAAGCGATGAGCGTGCAAAGAATGATCGGCATACAACGAACGATGGTGGTTCGACCAAGCGAGTTCTTCATCTGGACCTGTGTTCTAGCGGCGCAAAGGTAGCGGTGTCTTGCTACCTGACGGAGACGGGAGACGGGGTTACAGGATTTACCGGGTTAAAACACGGGATTTTGCCCCCGCAGCCAACGTATAACGCAGCTGACTTGGTGATTCAGCAATACGCCGATCGAGTCGACAAGCTCTTTCTACCGTTCACGCTGCGTTTCCAAATCGATTCGCTCGTCAATTGGCGAAGTTCCTTTTAGTCACGCGACAGAAACAGGAAGGCCTCGTGTCGTTCTGTATTCAACTGTCGCAAACCCCACTGACCTGGCCATCAACTCGAACCTCTCCGCTTCTCAAAACTTCATTACCCAGCACTGCTCTGTTTCTCTTCCGCAGAACAAGCCGGCGGCCACCCCCTCAACCGTGAATTGCTTGGAAATTCAGCGATTTGCCGCGTCAAACCCTTTTCACGTTCTGACCGTCTGAGCGAGTCAGACGTTGGTTAACCCAGACCGATAGAAAAACGAAGAATTGCAGAATTCTCGCCCCGAGACCCAGAACCAGGCCCAATCCCATAACCAAGGTTATGGCGGGACCAAAGAAACGAAGAACGCAACCAGACGTTGGCGAACCGGCAGACACCGCGAAACACAGGGCAAAAACGAAAAGAGGCCGACATGGAAACCATGTCGACCTCTTGTTCACTTCAGGGTCGGAAACGACTTTGATCGTTCCGAGAAGTTGCGGGAGCCGGATTCGAACCGACGACCTCGAGGTTATGAGCCTCGCGAGCTACCGGGCTGCTCCATCCCGCACCGAAGTTATCGTCGATCCCTTCGCTCGCGCCTAGCCGTTTCGATTCGAAAGTGAAAATTTCTTGAAGATGAAATCGTTACCGCCGGAACTCACGCGCGCGACGAACGTTTATAGCGCGAATCGACACGACGTGAGAGGGCGTCGGTGATGATGAATCGTCCACGCGGCGCTCGCCGGCGCGTCGCACATCAGGGGCGGCAATGATTCACGGTTGGTGTGAATGTCGAACGGACGTGGATGGGTTGCGTTTCGACCTCCCCTCGCTTCGCTCGACCCTCCTGCCAGGAGGGTGACTTCCAATATTGCACGACGTCCTGCCAGGAGGGTGACTTCCTAGGCAGACGCGCGAAAGCGTTTACTGAAAGACTTCGACGGGCAGCGTGAAAACTTTGCCGTCGCCGATCCGTCCGCTCCGCGCCGCCGTGACGACTTTTTCTAACGTCTCCTCGTAACGTGAATCATCGACCCACATCGTGATTTCGACTTTCGGCAGAAACGCTTCGGAGAATTCGGTCTCTTGATACTCGTCCAGATAACTTTTCTGGCGACCGTACCCTTTGACTTCGCTGACCGTGAGCGCTTCCAACGGGGCACGCTTGAGTGTTTCTAGAACGCGCTCGGCCAGATGGGGACGAACGACGGCGATGATCTGTCTCACGTGATTCCCCACTGATTTTTTTTCGTCGCGATGTACTCCACGAGTGTACCCGCTCGGATCGCTTCCCGCGCACCCCGCATCACTTTCTGGTAATACGTCAAATTGTGCAACGACAACAGCGTCGGCCCTAACATTTCACCGGCGATGAAAAGATGCCGCAAGTAGCCGCGGCTGTGCCGCGTGCAAGCCAGACAGTCGCAGGATGCATCCAACGGCGACGTGTCGGTTTTGTGTTTCGCGTTACGAATTTTGATCGGTCCGGAGTCGGTAAAGGCGAACCCGTTGCGGCCGTTGCGTGTCGGCATCACGCAATCGAACAGATCGATCCCCCGAACGATGCTTTCCAACAGGTCGATCGGTCGGCCCACGCCCATCAAGTAGCGGGGTTTGTCGGCCGGCAACTCGGGCGTCGTCGCCGCGGTGATGCGATACATCTCGTCGGGGGTCTCGCCGACGCTCAATCCCCCCACCGCGTAGCCTTCGAAATTCATCGACGCCAAGTCCCGCGCGCACTGCACACGCAGATCGACATCCAGACCGCCCTGAACGATCGCAAATTTCGCCTGGTCGTCGCGGCTGGCGTATTCTAAACAACGCTTGGCCCAACGAATCGAACGCTCCATCGCCTGCTGGACATCGTCCCGCTCGGCCGGCAATGCGACGACGTGGTCCAGCACCATGGCGACGTCACTGCCGAGCGATTCTTGGATTTCGATCGAATGTTCGGGCGTCAGATCGATCAGCGCCCCGTCGATGTGGCTGCGAAAGACGACGCTATGCTCGGAGATCTTGTTGATGCCTTTCAAGCTGAAGACTTGGAACCCACCGCTATCGGTCAGGATCGGCCCTTCCCACCCCGACATGGCGTGCAACCCACCGAGGGCGCGAACGGTTTCGTGACCGGGACGCAGACCGAGGTGATAGGTATTGCCCAGAATCATGTGCGCCCCGGTGGACGCGACGTGATCGATCGTCAGCCCCTTGACCGTCCCCTGTGTTCCGACCGGCATGAACCCCGGCGTTTCAACCGGTCCGTGGGGCGTGGTGAACGTCCCACGTCGTGCACCGGTGGCCGTGTCGGTGTGGTGGAGCTGGAAGCGGAAGGTCATGCGCAAGCGGACTCGGTCAAGAATTCCAGACCCGAGATTTCAAATTTGAAAGGTCGGATCGAAAAGAGAAACGTCAGCCTGACGCGCTAGCGAGGGGCCCGCGCGCCCTTGCTGACGCATGGGGGCTTAAGTAAACCGGCCGGCTCGTGAGGCGGAGCCTCCGGGCGGTGCGTTCCCAGGCGGGAGCCTGGGAACGAGGCGGATCTCTTGGAGTGGGATAGGCTTCCAGCCTGTCATTTCCGCATCGACAGGCTGGAAGCCTATCCCACTTTTCCGTGCGTTCCCAGGCAGGAGCCTGGGAACGAGGTGGAGGCGAATCAATCGCCGCGCAGTTTCAGTCCCAGGTCGGTCAGTTTCTCGCGGACTTCGGTCAGGCTGGTGACGCCGAAGTTCTTGCACTCGAGCAGCTCATCACCGGTTTTACGCAGCAGTTCGCCGATCGAGTTGAGTTGCAAACGAGCCATGCACTTGCGGGCTCGAACCGACAGATTCAGATCGGAGATCGGTCGCTCCAGCATGGCTTGCTCGTCGGGCGACAAGTGGCTGGTATCGACCGGCGGCTCGGGAGCCTTTTTCTCGTGAGCAAATTGTCCGAGTTTAAGTCCCTTGCTGACCAACATCTCGCGGATTTCGATCAGGCTGGTTTCGCCGAAATTTTTACTGGACAGCAATTCGGACTCGCTGGTGCGGGTCAAGTCGCCGATCGTTTCGATGCCCATCTTGGACAGGCAGTTGCGGCTTCGCACGCTCAGTTCGAAATTGGCGACCGGCATGTTTAGCGTTTGGGCCAAGCGGTCGTTGCGACGCTGCATTTCTTCGTCGTACAGCATATTGCCGTTGGCCGACGCGTCTTTCATGTACAACCGGGTGCGTTCGTCATCGGGGTGTGCGTCCAAGATTCGCTTGTAGCACATCTGGGCCTTGTCGAACTCGTTGCGATCTTCGTAGATCAGTCCGAGGTTGATCAGGGCACCGACACCGGTCGGGAACGCCTTGGCCGCCCGCTCGTACAAGCGAAGTGCTTCTTCGTCATTGCCCATGCGGTCATTTTCCCAGGCCAGCCCAAATAGGGCTCCGGCGTGGTTTTCGTCGGTTTGGACGGCCCGCTGGTACAACGTGATCGCTTCATCGCGACGTCCACCGACACCGGCAACGGTGGCGGCACGTTGGTACATGTATTCGGCGGTTTGTTCGGCGGGGCCGAAGATATCGTCGAGCAACAACATCGCTTTTTCGATGCGACCGCTGTAACGATGCGATTCGGCGATGAAGATTTTGCACTGGTCTTCGTTGTAGCCGGCCCGCTGAGCTTGTTCGTAGGTCTCGATCGCGGTGTCGAAATCCTTCAATTCGAACAGTGACCGGGCGCAGTAGAACAGCGCGGTCGCACTGCCGTCGGCGGCGCGCAGGGTCTGGAGAGATTCGGCGAAATGGCCCAGCAAGAACTGGCAGACCCCCATCTTTGTCTTGCCAGCCGGCGTCAGCGCCGGATCATCTTCCATTTCATTGACCGCGTCTCGAAGCTCGGCGAAATGGCCGTAGTTTTCCGCGATCATCTGCCGAATCTCGGCGACATCATTCGGTCCGAACGAATTGTTCGACAGAATGAGTTCTTTCAAGTCGACGACGTCCAGTTCGACTTCATTCATCGAGTTCAGTTCTCCTGCTCGCGGCAGCGAGCGATTGTTGTGTTGGTCCGCCGGTCCAGAAACGTTTCATGTCGCAACAGCCTCGCGTGCGAGCGGTCTGGCCGACTTTTGGGCCTGGGCGGCGACGGGAGCTCGCCCAGGATTAAAATTTTTAGCGAAAAAAATATTTTTTGTCGAGTCGTGGCACGCCGATCGCTCGTGAAAAAGCTCGCTAGAACGACGCTTTTTAACCATTGCCCGGAAAAATAACGAAAAAAATTGGTGGAATTCGCTTGGATTTCTTTTGGAATTCGCAGTTTCGAGAAGAATTTCCGGGGGGGACTGGTCCGGCTTGAATTCGGTGAAACGGGGCCGTGTGACTCGGGACGTCGATTGTGTCAGTGACGGATTTGATCGAAGCGGAAAACGCTAAGGCTTTTGCAGCACCGGCCCTCTCTGGCGTTTGCTTGCTGCGCAAACGCCGTCTCTCCCAGGGGCAGAGAGACTAAATCGGTTGCCAAAAGCTACAGCAATAGAATCGGCCTCCCAACAAGATCCACTCCGTGGGAATTTCGTTACAGGTTGGCGATCGCGCGGCCGAAGAAGTTAGTTGTGCCGAGGGTTCTGGGGAGAATTTTTCCAGCGGCCCGATGGGCCCTGGTCGACCAGGCTTTGGTTTTGTAATTTGCACGCTTGCGACGGAGATGCCACCGCGATGGCGACTTCGTCGATCCAAACACGCCGACGTAGCTCAGCTGGTAGAGCAATTCATTCGTAATGAATAGGTCAGGGGTTCGAATCTCCTCGTCGGCTCTTCTTTAGTGCTTTGTCAGCTTTCAATTTTCGAGCCTGCGTTTGTCGAGCGGAAAAGGGGTCAGGTACCAAAAACCAAATGGCCCGCAGGGTGCTTCGCATTTTTGGTACCTGACCCCTTTTCCGCGGTACCCTAAGAATAAAAGTTGACGAAGCACTAGGTCGTGTACTCGCTGTTGAAGCGGACGTATTCGACGGTCAGATCGCTGGCCCAGTGGATGGCGGTTCCCGGGCCATTTCCGACGAACAGGTCCAAGTCGACTTCTTTGGTGGCCTTGATCGCTTTGCTGACTGCGGCGGCATCAAAGTCGGTTGGGACGCCGTTGTGGTAGATTTCCGTCCCGGCAAGCTTGAGTGACGTTTGCTGGGGATTGATTTTGGCGTCGGCATAGCCGGCGGCGGAGACGATACGTCCCCAATTCGGATCGCCTCCCGAGATCGCGGTTTTCACCAGCGGGCTGGCACCGATGGTTCGCGCGATCGTGGCGGCGCTGGCATCGTCATCGGCACCGACGACGCGGATCTTCATGACGTGCGTTGCGCCTTCCCCGTCGGCGACCAATTCCCGCGCCAGGCGACAGGAAAGATCGGTCAGCGCGCGGATGAATGCTTTTTCGTTCGAGTCGTCGATGCGGATGCCGCTGGCGCCGCTGGAAAGCAACAGCAGCGTGTCGTTGGTGCTGGTGTGGCCATCGACGCTGACGCAGTTGAAACTTTTCGACGCGACTTCGCGCAGGATCCGTTGAGATTGCTGGGGGTCCAGTTGGGCGTCGGTCATCACGACGGCAAGCATGGTGGCCAGATTGGGCGAGATCATGCCGGCTCCCTTGGCCATCGCGGCAATCCGAATCGTCTGGTCGCCGAGTTTGACTTCGCGGCACTCGGCTTTGCGTTCCTTGTCGGTTGTCAAAATGGCGTCCGCCGCGGCGGTGAAGTCGTCGATATCGCGTCCGAGTTTTGCGACGGAGTTTTTGATGCCGGCGTTGACGCGGTCCATCGGCATCTTCTTTCCGATGATCCCGGTGCTCATCACCAGCACCTCCGCTTCGGACGCAGAAATGGCGTCGGCGACACTCCGGCACATCTCCGCCGCATCCAATTCACCTTGCCGGCCGGTGCAGGCGTTTGCGTTGCCGCTGTTGGTGACGACGGCGCGGATCCGTTTGGAGGGCGTCAAACTGCGGCAGATTTCGACGGGCGCGGCGACCACTTGATTTTGTGTGTAAACGCCGGAAGCGACCAAACGGTTGTCTCCAACGATCAGCGACAGGTCTGGTTTTCCGCTGGGTTTGATGCCACAGGCGACGCCGGCAAACTGGAATCCGGCGGGAAGTTCAGATGAAGTCATGGACAAGTTTGCCGAATGGAGGGGCGGGAGGAATGAAAAGAAAGCCTGCAGTGCGGTAGCGGAAGCTGCTCGCTCGATCGAGAATGACAGTCTCAGACCAAGAGTTAGATTCTAAGGTTTGACCGACTCTCACAATAGACCGACAGAATTTCCACCATTAGGTTCCGAGCTGTTCTTGAAACACGAGCCTCCCTTGACCGAATTGATCGACCTGCCGGGCCAAATACTGACTCCGCCTGCGAATCCACATCGCTCGGCCGCTGCTAGCCAGACCGGCAACCGTCCGCCGGTCGTGGTGTGTGACAGATTGTCCAAGCACTACGGCGGGTTTCGGGCCTTGGTCGATTGCAATCTGGAAGTGCACCAGGGCGACATTTTTGGGCTGCTGGGCCCCAACGGCGCGGGCAAAACGACTCTGATCCGATCCCTACTGGGCTATTTGAACCGCAGCGGCGGGAGCGCGAGTGTCTGCGGATCGGACCCCCAAATCGATCCGGTCGCTGTGCGACAAAAGGTCTCCTATCTGCCCGGCGATGCCCGATTGCCCCGGCACATGCGGGGAGACGGCGTGCTGAAGTTTTTCGCGGACATTCACCCCCGCGGCGATCTGTCGCGCAGCCGGGCGATCGCGGAGGCGTTGGAGCTGGACACGCGACGTCACGTTTCAATGATGTCGACCGGCATGCGTCAAAAATTGGCGCTCGCCGTCGTCCTGGCTCCGGCGACGCCACTGTTGATCCTTGATGAACCGACCGCCAACTTGGACCCGACGGTTCGTGGGACGGTCTTGGAGCTGGTTTCTCAGGCCCATCGTGAAGGCCGCACCGTGATTTTTTCGTCTCATGTGCTCAGTGAGATCGAAGACACCTGCAATCGCGTCGCGTTTCTACGTGGCGGCCACTTGGTGTTGGAGCTGCAGATGGCGGATCTGTTCCAGCGGCATCGCATCTGGGCCGATTTACCAGCAGGCACGGCCTTGGATCGCCCGGCCACGCTGGCCAGCCTGCCCGAACCGTTTCGCGATCACATCAGCATCACCGAAGTCGACTCGATCGCCAGTGACGGCGCGGTGTCGGTCCGCATCGACACCGCCGGCGACCTGGCCCCGATGCTGCCCTGGATCAGTTCGCTGGGGCTGCAACGGATGCGGATCGAGCCGCTGGGCCTGCGTTCGGTCTATGACTCGGTGCATCACGACACCCTGGAAGATCCCCGTGACCATGAAGTGCCGCCCGACGGCAACGTCGACGACAGTATCGGCGATGGGGTGGAATGATGATCAACCGAATTCTTTTACGCAGTTACATCAAACAGGCATCGTTGCTGTTCGTCTCACTGGGGCTGGCGTTGTTCGCGTTCGCCTGGGTTCGTGTCTGGGTCGTCAGCCTGTTGGACATGGGCCAGTTTCAAAACATCCTTGAACAGTTGCGGGGTTTTGAAAAACTCTCGCCGATCAGTTTTGATTCGCTGTTCACCTACCAGGGTCGCGTCGGGCTGACGTTTGACGAACCGATCATCATTCTGTGCACGGTGATCTGGTGCCTTTCGCGGGGCAGCGATGTTGTCAGTGGGGAACTCGGCCGCGGTACGATGGAAATGATCCTGGCGCAACCGATCAGTCGCGCGCAATTGATCTGGTCCCACGCGGCCGTTGCGGTCGGCGGGCTGGTGTTGTTGTGCGGGCTGGTGTGGTTGGGGATGTTTGTCGGGGTGTCGGTGACGACGGTGGACGAAACCGTTCCGCCGCCGAGCGTCGATGTGCCGCTGTTCGGATGGACAATTCCGCTGCAGATCAGCGAACCGGTCGTCGAATCGTTTCCGTTATCCGAGCGTGTCGACTCGCGAGCGTTTGCGGCACCGACGTTCAGCCTATTCGCATTCGGTTTTTTCCTGCTGGGGCTGTCAAGCTTTTTCAGCAGCATCGACCGATACCGATGGCGGACGATCGGCATGGTGATGGCGATCTATGTCGTGCAGTTGGTGATGTTCGGCTTGGGCAAGGCGGCCGAGTCGCTGGACTGGTTGCAAGGCATGTCGTTTTTTAACTGTTACCGCCCCCAGAAATTGGCCGCCTTGGTCGCCGAAGACGGCCTGTGGGCGCCGTGGGATTGGACCACGCCGATGCCCGATTCGATGCTTCCTCCACTGATGTACCCGATGATTTTGATCGTGCTCGGTGGCGTCAGCTATCTGCTCGCCGCGCGACAATTCATCAAACGCGACTTGCCGGCGCCGCTGTAGGGATCCGTAGCTGTTAGCATCGAGCGGTTAGTAAGTCGTAATGTGGCATCGCTGCTGTCTGTAGACACCGTCTCGGACAGATGGGGGCAAGACGATGGGGGCAAAACGATGGCAGAATGATGGGGTGGCAGAATGATGGGGTGGCAGAATGATGGGATGATGGGATGATGGGATGGAAGGATGATTCTGGTTTCGGGGTCAGAGCGGTCGGAATATCATTCTGCCCCGTATGATTCTGGCACTTCAAATCATTCTGTCACTCCGACATCGTTTTGCGTCGGTCGCGTCGCTTTTCGCTGGAACCCGCGACGTTTCATCCGAGTTACACTGATGCGATGGGAGATCCACATGCATCGTCGGGGCCGGGGGCCGGTTTGTCGCTGATCGCTGCCGTCGCGGCGGTGTTGCTGCTGGGGCTTGCGTTCGGAGGTTCCTTGTGGGTGCTTGCCGCGATCGTCGCGGCGGCTGTGATTTTGATCAATCGATTCTTGGCGATGACGTGGACCCGATGCTCGATCGCCACCCGCGAAGGCGGTGACGAAGAACTCAAGATCGGAGAATCCCTGAGCGTCAAGGTTTCGGTGACCAACACCAGCAAGATCCCGGTGTTTTGGTTGCTGGTCGAAGACTTGATTCCTCGCTGGGCAACGATTCACACGCCACCGACGCTGGACGTTCAGGGCGACCGGGTCAAGGTGCTGTTGATGTGGCCCGGACAAACACGCCATCTGGACTACACGATCCGGTGCAATCGTCGCGGTTATTTTCAGATCGGCCCCACGGTGCTGGAAACCGGAGACCTGATGGGTTTGTATCGCCGTTATCGGCTGGGAACTCACCCCCAGTATTTGACGGTGCTGCCCAAAACGGTCGAACTGGACGATTATGAAATCGCTTCGCGTCGGCCGATGGGGGAAATCCGCATGCGCGACAACGTGATGGAAGACCCCACGCGTTTGCGAGGCATTCGTCGTTGGGAACCCGGCGACCCGATGCGGCGGGTGCACTGGTCGGCCACCGCACGCACCGGCGTCTTGCACAGCAAGGTCTACGAGCCGACGTCGATCGCGGGAGCCACGTTGGTGCTGGACATGCACACCGAGACCAATCCGACACATCACGAGCCGATCCGAACCGACCTGGCCATCACCGCCGCATTTTCAATCGCCAGTTCCCTGCACGATCAATCGCAACCGTTCGGGTTTGTCAGCAACGGGCGCGACGCCGCGGACCGCATCCGCACCGACGGTTGGATCGGCGACCACCGCGTTCGTGATCAAGCCAAACAATCCGCAACGATGCTGGACAACAATGATCGGCTGCGGCCGGTCGTCTTGGACGCATCGCGTGGTGCAGTCCACTTACAACAGTTGCGAACGACGCTGGCGCGTCTGGAACGCAGCGATGGGATGACGCTTGCCGAACTGCTCAATGAAACGGAATCACGGATCAGCAACGAGACAACGCTGATTGCGATCTTGCAGCAGGCGACTCCGGACGCACTATCGACCCTGATCGGATTCGCCCGCCGCGGGAAAGCGGTTGCGGCAATCATCAACACGTTGGACATCAACGACTACAGCGCGGTCGCCGGCCCCTTGATCGCCGCCAGTATTCCGACGTTTCATTTGGCCGATGAACAAGCGATCCGCAGCCTGTGCCGTGAAGTGAATTTGCGGACGGCATGAGTGGGGGGCGTTTAGCGGTAGGTGTTTTGCGTTACCCCGATAGGGGTTAAAGCAAGTAGCCGGAGGTGAGCGAAGCGACACCTCCGGACATTCAGCCACCCGCGTGGCGCGACCCCGGAGGGTGTCGAAGCGAAACGCGCCTAGCCCTCGGACCCGGTCTGACGCCCCGAGTATCCGAGAGCAGCCACTAAATTCGCGGAAGAACCCCCAGAGGGAGAGAATCTAAATCGGTTACCAAATCATGCAGCAAAAGAACTGACGTCCTCCGGGATGAAAAGCGGTGGGGGAACCTTTTTCACCGGTACCACTACCACTACTTCTCGAACCACTTTTTGATGGTGTGGATCGTGGTGGCTCGTCCGGCGCGGGCGATGGAGGTGGTCAGCGGGATCTCTTTGGGACAAACGGCGACGCAGTTCTGAGCATTGCCGCAGGCTTGGATTCCGCCGGGGGCGGTCAGTGCATCCAATCGTTCGCCCGCGATCGATTTGCCGGTCGGGTGATTGTTGAACAACATCGCTTGAGAGATCGCGTGGGGACCGACGAAACCTTTGTCCCAGGCTTCCTGTTCACGTTTGGCAAACTCTTCATCCGTCTCGTCCTTCTTCCGCTCCAGCTCAATCTTGTTGTACTGCGGGCAGGCATCGACACAGCAACCACAGCTCATGCACTGGCTGAGCGGGTAATTTTGTTCTTGGGCCGCGCGCAACTGTCGTTCGCCGGGTCCCATGTTGTAGTAGCTGTCGACCGGGACCCACGCCTTGACCTTTTCCAGCGCTTTGAACAACCGCCTGCGGTCGACCATCAAGTCGCGCAGCACGGGGAACTTACTCATCGGTTCCAAGACGAGTTCATCGGCATTGTCCTTAAGCAGTGTATCGACCAGCGCGCTACAGCTTTGGCGGACGCGTCCGTTGATCTGCATGGTGCAGGCGCCACAGACCTCTTCCAGACAGCCACAATCCCAGACGACTGGTGTCACCTTCTTGCCGTCTGACGTCTTGCTGAGCGCGGCGATTCGCTGAAGAACTGTGATGACATTCAATTCCGGCTCGTAGTCGATCTTGAACAACTGCCAATACGGCTCTTGGCCAGGACCATCTTGTCGCTTGACGCGGACGTTGATGAACTGGGGGCGATTCGCGGCGGGATCCAGGGCAATCATGCGTTGACCTATGAAATTGTCGAAAGTTGAATGTTCGTTGGATGAAGTGTTTTGATCTCGGTCGTCTGACCGGGAACTCGTTCCGGGAGAAACGAGCGACGATTTCTCAGGAGGAGGCCATTTCGGGCTGCTTCTTCTTGGCCTCGGCCCGCTCTTTCCAGACCTCTTCAATGATATCGGCACCGACAAGCCCATACAGTCTTGGGCGTGGCGGTTGCAACGACGTGTCGACGTCTTCGTAGCTGAACTGCGGTTGCATCGAGGCGTTGTCGTAATCGGCGATGGTGCTTTTCAGGTATTTGTCGTTGTTCTTTTCGAACGCGTCGCACCACTCTTCGGCCTGTTTGCGCCGTGCGGCCGGGTCTTCCGCGGTCAACGACGTTTTTTGGAAGTCCGGTTTGAAGTGGGCTCCTCGGCACTCGTCGCGCCGCAGCGCACCGCCGAGAATTGATTTGGCGATCGGGAACATGTCTTGCAGCGATTTGGCAAAGATCACGTTCTGGTTGGACCAGCTGCCGGTGTCGGACAAGTTGACTTTCATTGCGCGGTCGTGCAATTCGTTCACTTTCTCGATTGCATCGGTCAGTTGGTCATTGCGGCGGACCACGGTGGCGGCCCGTGTCATGATGTCGCCGAGTTCCTGGTGAATCAGGTACGGGTTTTCATCGCTGCCGGAGTTACCGGTCAACAGCGAGTCGTGACGTTCTTGCTGTTTGCTGACGGCACCGGAAAGGGTGGCGGGGTCGATGTCGGCGTGGCCGCCGGATTGGTTGTCGATGTAGTTGACGATCGACGGTCCGGTGAACAAACCGGTAAAGATGCAAGACAGCAACGAGTTGGCGCCCAATCGGTTGGCACCGTGGTAGTGGTAATCACATTCACCGATGGCGTAGAGCCCTTCGATATTGGTCATGTGGTTGGCCGGCGCGCCGGCTTCCAAGCCTCCGTCGGCACTCTTGACGTAGTCGGCCCACAAACCGCCCATGCTGTAGTGGACTGCGGGGAAGATCCGCATCGGTTCGATCCGCGGATCGACGCCTTGGAATTTCTCGTAGATTTCGAGAATCCCGCCCAGCTTTCGGTCCAGTTCCGCTTTCGGAATATGGGTCAAATCCAAGTAAACGCACATCCGTTCGGTGTCGACGCTGAGTCCGTCGTTGACGCAGATGTCGAAAATTTCGCGGGTGGCGATGTCTCGGGGCACCAGGTTGCCGTATTCCGGATACCGTTCTTCGAGGAAATAGTAGCGGTCAGTGGCGGGGATGTCGCGTGGTGCGCGTGAATCATGTGGTTTGCGTGGCACCCAGACACGTCCGCCTTCGCCCCGCGCCGACTCGCTCATCAAACGCAGCTTGTCGCTGCCGGGGATGGCCGTCGGGTGGACTTGGATGAACTCGCCGTTGGCATATTTTGCACCGGCTTGGAAACAGCGGCTGGCGGCGCTGCCGGTACAGAAGACACTCATCGTGCTGCGGCCGTACACCAGACCACAACCGCCGGTGGCGACGACCGCGGCGTCGGCGGGGAAGGCTCGGATTTCCATCGAGACCATGTCTTGGGCGACGACACCGCGGCAACGTCCCGTTTCGTCTTGGATCGGCCCCAGGAAGTCCCAGAACTCGAATTTGCGGATCAGGCCTTCGGATTCACGGCGCCGGACTTGTTCGTCCAAGGCGTACAGCAACTGCTGTCCCGTGGTCGCACCGGCAAAGGCGGTTCGTTTGTAGAGCGTGCCGCCGAAGCGACGACGGTCCAAGAAACCTTCGCCGGTCCGGTTGAACGGCACTCCCAAGCGGTCCATCAGTTCGATGACCTTGGGGGCCCAGTAAGCCATTTCTTTGACGGGCGGCTGGTGGTTGAGAAAGTCACCCCCGTAGACCGTGTCGTCGAAGTGTTTCCATTCGTTGTCGCCCAGCTGGCGAGTCTGGTCGTTGCAGCTGTTGATGCCGCCTTGGGCACAGACGCTGTGAGACCGTTTGACGGGTGTCAGACTGATCAGGTCGACAGCGACGCCCAGTTCCGCCAATTTCATCGCCGAGGCGAGACCAGCAAGACCACCACCGACGACGACCACACGTTGATTTGACATAGTGACTGAGGATGAAAGAGTTGAGTGTGTTGAGTTCGAATGGAATTGCGTGAACGGAAAGTGGCGTGACCGGGGAGTTCCGTCGACGAGCCAGGCCGATCGGTGTCAGGACGCCGGCTCGGCCGTTCCCGCAGAAGCTTGCTCGCCGTCCGCCGCGTCCCCGGACTCTTCTGCCGCCGCTGCACGGCCGCGCAGGTCACGTTTGTGTTCGTTTTCAGGAACGGTACCGGCCACGACACCTGCGTCATACATGCGGTCTTCGATCGCACGCATCTCCGCGACGTCTTCTTTTCCTGGGAAAACGGCTCCGGCCCAGGCAGCCAAGGAGATAACCGTCAAAACCAAGCCCAGCGCCACACACACCTTGGTCGCCCGTGCCTGGGCTTTGGGGGAAATCCAAAGGCCCCAGGTGATCCCGGCGGTCCAAAGTCCGTTGACAAAGTGGTAGACGCAGGCCAGGACACCGACCAGGTAGATCGCCGGCCAGATGATTCCGTAACCGAGATTCATCGCGTCGACCAACGAGCTGCCCGCGTTGTAAGGGCTGAATCGACCGAAGCCCACTTTGTAAATCGCGTTCATCCAACCTTCGGCGTGAATCCCGCCGTGCAGGTGCATGACGTGCAGAAACAGGTACACCAGGGCGATGAATCCGGTCCAACGTTGCCAGGAGTACCGTTTGTTGCTAGTGAATTGGTACTGGCTGCTGTTGCTGCGCCCCGTCTTGGCGATCCAAATCCCCAGACCGGCGTGGAACAGCAACGGGAGAAAAATTCCGCCCCATTCGATCAGCGGCAACAGCGGCCCCGGGCTGTGGATCAAGAAAACGGCGCGCTGAAAGATTTCGACGCTGCCCAGCAGGCTTGCGTTCGTCGTCAGGTGAACGCACATGTAAAGACCCAGCGGCACGATTCCCGTCAACGAGTGAAGTCGGCGGATCGCAAATTCATGCTTGGTGAAAAACGACAGCTCGCTGTTTGAATCGGAGTTGGAGTCGGACACGTGACTTCTTGACCGGTGCGTTGGGAGGAAGAGGAAATCGAAGGGGACGCTTGGTGCGAACGCCACGGTAAGATACCGCAGACTGCCATCGGCCGCGCGGCCCTGCGAATTTTGTTAAGGTTCTTCACGGCATACTGTAGGCTGCATTCGTCCACTCGCCTAGATCGACGGATTGACGCAGACAAATTCAAGAAGTTTGTGTCCGACGCGCAATCCGCACACTTAGAATCCGCACACCAAGAAGTTGTTGATGAGCATCTGGTTGATCGTTGCCCTTGCTGTCGTCGTGGTCTTGGTCAGCATTCTCGTGTTCCGGCTGCACGCGTTTCTCACCTTATTGTTGGCCGGATTGCTGGTTGCGGGTTTGACCGCACCGGAATCGCTTCAACAGTACGCCGATGCGGAGGTGGCCGCGAAGGCCTGGACGCCGGAAGCGGCTGTGTCATTTACGCACAGCAGTGCGGCAGCGCGTGTGACGTCGGCGTTCGGTTCGACGGCCGGAAAAATTGGGATTTTAATTGCGCTGGCCAGCGTGATCGGCGGATGTTTGTCGGAATCAGGGGCGGCCCGGACCATCGTCGCACGGATGCTGAAGTGGGTCGGCCCGAAACGTTCGCCCGAAGCGTTGGCGGTGAGTTCCTTCATCATCGGAATCCCCGTTTTCTTTGACACGGTTTTCTACTTGATGATCCCCTTGGCGCGATCCTTGCGCCGCGTGGTCGGTCGCGATTACGTGCTGTTCATCTTGGCCATCCTGGCCGGCGGTTCGATCGCGCACTCGTTGGTCCCTCCCACTCCCGGGCCGCTTCAGGTCGCCGAGATCCTGAACGTCGACGTCGGCGTGATGCTGGGAGTCGGGCTGGCCGTCGGCAGCCTGAGTAGCGTGCTGTCCCTGGCGTCGGCGCGGCTGATCAATCACTTCGTCGATGTTCCGCTGCGCGAGATCGCGGGGGAGTCGTTGCCGGAACACGAGACCGACGATTCGGAAACAGCAACAGAGCAATCAGAGGACTCGCCGGAGCAGCTCGATCGCGGGCGTTCACCGGGCTTCCTCGAGTCGCTGCTTCCGATCGTGGTGCCCGTCATCCTGATCACGATCGGCAGTGTGTTGGCGTACCTGCTGAAGTCGGGCGCGGTCGAGCCGAGCGGCTTGACGGACGTGTTGAAACTGGTCGGCGACAAGAACATCGCGATCGCGATCGGCCTGGCGTTTGGCATGACCCTGATCCGGTACATCGATTCGGACCAACGCAAGACGCTGGTCAGCCGCTCCTTGGCGTCGGCGGGGAACATCATTTTGATCACCGCCGCCGGCGGCGCGTTCGGAGCGATGCTGCGACAAGCGGGCATCGCAACGGCGGTCGGATCGCTGGTCGACGCCAACGCTGGACTGATGTTGTTGCCGCTGGCGTTTTGCGTGACCACGGCGATTCGAACGCTGCAAGGATCCGCCACCGTTGCCATGATCACCTCGGCGGGTGTGTTGCAAGGCTTTGCGTTTTCGGAGGACCTGCCGTTCCACCCGGTCTATCTGGCGATGGCGATCGGGGCGGGCAGCAAACCGGTGTCGTGGATGACCGACAGCGCGTTTTGGGTGATCACGCGGATGAGCGGGATGACCGAAGCCGAGGGGTTGAAAGTGGTTTCGCCGATGAGCATTGCGACGGGGTTGTCGGCGTTGGCCGCCAGCCTGCTGATGGCGTGGTTGTTCCCCGGGGTGGGGTGAGGCGATGGCTCGCGGTGGGCGTTCAGCGCGGCGCTCTTTGTTGGCGGCAGGGCGCGAGCCTTCCGGTCGTTCAGGGGTGTTTGTAAGCCGCTATCGGACGGCTTGTGGCCCGTCGATTGAGTGAGCCGCGACGCGTCAGCGGCCGGGCTTTTAGCGGCCGGGCTTTTAGCGGCCGGGCTTTTAGCGGCCGGGCTTTTAGCGGCCGGGCTTTTAGCGGCCGGGCTTTTAGCGGCCGGGCTTTTAGCGGCCGGGCTTTTAGCGGCCGGGCTTTTAGCGGCCGGGCTTTTAGCGGCCGGGCTTTTAGCGGCCGGGCTTTTAGCGGCCGGGCTTTTAGCGGCCGGCCCGAGGCCTTACGGCCGGCGGCTCACCATGGCTTCGACCAATCCCGTTCAACCGACGGACGACTCGCGCCGTTCCGCTAACACCAGCAGGCACGTGATCAACCGATGCACGCACCCACTCGTCGAAACAGCGAATCGCCGCTAACCTATGGGAGTTTTTGATCAACACCCAACCCATTCCGCTATTTGGGCAACTCGCCTCACTATCCCCATGACCCGCATCGCAAAACTTGCGCTCGAAGACGGCACGGTTTACACCGGAGAAGGCTTCGGGGCCGACGGTGAAATCAACGGCGAAGTCGTTTTCAATACTTCCATGACGGGCTATCAGGAAATCCTGACGGACCCCAGTTATCACGGCCAAATCGTGACGATGACGTATCCCGAGATCGGGAACTATGGCGTCAACTCGATCGATATCGAGCACGAGAAACCGTCGCTGTCGGGGTTCATCGTCCGCGAAGAGAGCCGAATCTACAGTAATTATCGCGCCGAAGGCGGCTTGTCCGCTTACCTGCAGCAGCACGGCATCGTCGGTGTGGCCGGGATCGACACCCGCGCCCTGGTGCGGCGGATTCGCGAGCAGGGTGCCATGCGGGGCATTTTATCGACCAGTGATCTGAACGACGCTTCGCTGGTCGAAAAAGCAAAAAACAGCCTCGGTTTGCTCGGCCGCGATCTGGTCCGCGAAGTGATGCCGACGCAATCGCGGAAGTGGGACAACCGGCTCGACGACTGGACCGAAACCGAAATCGCTCGGCACGGAGCCCCCGCCGGCGCGGGGAACGCAAAAGTCGTCTGCATGGACTTCGGAATGAAGTGGAACATCCCGCGTCACTTCACGTCACGCGGGAACCAAGTCACGGTCGTCCCGGGCGACACCAGCGCCGACGAAATCTTGAAGCTCGAGCCGGATGGCGTTTTCCTGTCCAACGGTCCCGGAGACCCCGAACCGTTGGGTTACGCCCAAAAAACCATTGCCGAACTGATCGGAAAAACGCCGATCTTCGGCATCTGCCTGGGGCACCAGTTGCTCTCGTTGGCGTGTGGTGCGAAGACGTTCAAGCTGAAATTCGGTCACCGGGGGGCCAACCAACCGGTGCTGGATTTGCAAACCGGTAAAGTCGAAATCACCACGCAGAATCACGGCTTCGCCGTCGAGGAAGAATCGCTGCCGGACTGCTTGGAGATCACCCACCGCAACCTCAACGACGACACGATCGCCGGCGTTCGGCATCGCGAATCGGCGGCCTTTGGTGTCCAGCATCACCCCGAAGCGTCATCGGGCCCGCACGACAGCCACTACCTGTTCGATCGATTCCAGAGCGTGATCGCCAAGTAGGTGTCACGCAAGCTGGAAGCTTACGCCACGTTGGCGGCTTCTAGCGGACGGGCTCTTGCTTGAGAAATTCGTTGACCGAGCGATTGACTTCTTCATCCTCGGATTTGGGGAACGGCGAGAACAGGTTGCTGAAGAAGCCGCCTTGTTGCTTGGGTTCCGGCGCCGGCGACGTTTGACTGTCCTGACGGAATCCGGCGGGGATCAATCGCATCGGATTCAGCGTCTCCTTGGTGCGTTGCCAGCTCTTTTTGGCCGTGGTGGAGACCTCGTCCACCAAGCTGTCTTTTTTGGTGATCACCCGCTCCTTTTCGTCACTGGTGGGCAAAAACGTGGACATGGTCGGCATTTTCAGCTTGGGCATCTGCCAATTCATCGGGTTCAGCCCGCTCATCATCCGAGTCAACGGATTGCCGGGTAGTTGAGGTTCCGTGGCAGAGTCCTGTGCGGACGCGTTGGTGAACGAAGCGAGCATCATCGCTGCAACGAGTGCGCAAGGCAGGGCAAGTGATTGAGTCTTCATCGCAGTGAATCGTCTCCCGTGGGCGAAGCATGGCGAGTTAAATGTGTGGTCCGGCCTGTTGGCACGTGGCCCGCGTATCGCAAGAATCAGCAGTACAGGGCAAGACCAGTTCTTCAACTTCCTCTTCGGCGTGTCGTGCTCGCAGGCGAAGGCCGATGGCGAAGGCCGATCGGGAAAATCCGAGAACCGGACTTGTGAACACTTTCGGCCCGGCGATAGCATCGCGACGGATCAGCTGGTTGTTTCAGCACGGGCAGGCTGGCGTCAGATCCTGATTTCTGTTGTTTCGCCCCTGGCTTGGATGTTTCGTTCCGCTTCGAGGATGGCCCGCCGCTCATGATGATTATCGCACGAAGGTACGGCCAACTCGGAAACCGGCTAATGCTCTATGCCAATCTGATTGCGGCAGCGCGGCACTATGGCGTTGAGCTACGCAATCCCTGTTTCGCCGAGTATGCGAACCTGTTCCCTAGCACCCGTCACGATCTTTGGTGTCGCTACGATCGGCACTTGAACCGGTCGACGAGCGACATCGAGCCTGGCCAGGTTCCATCGCCACGACGCCGCGGCATCCTGATGAACGGGATCCACGCGCTGACCAATGCGATGAACACGGTCGGATTGCGGCACTATCCGGCCAAGGTGATTCGATTGCGATCGGGCCAAGTCTGCGATTTGGAAGGCGATCAATTTCGCAGCGCCGTTGATTCCGGACGCACGATGTTGTTGCAGGGGTGGTGTTTTCGCGGCCCGCGATTGTTGCAGCAGCACTGGTCGCAGATTCGTGATTTTTTTGCCATCTCGCCATCCGATCAAGAAGCGATCGGTCGGACGCTCGACCAGGCGCGTCGCGAAAGTGACCTGGTCGTGGGGGTCCACATCCGCCGCGGCGACTATGCCCAGTTCCGGGGCGGCCGCTACTGTTTTGACGACCATCTGTACGCGCAGTGGATGCACAGCGTGTGCGAGCAATTGCCGGGGCGGAAGGTCCAGTTTTTGGTCTGCAGCCACGAACAACTAAATCTCAAGAACTTTTCCGGCCTCCACATCACCCGCGGCCCCGGCAGCGCGTTGCGGGACATGTACGCGTTGGCCGAAACCGACTGGATGATGGGACCGCCCAGCACGTTCACGACATGGGCCGCATATTTCGGTCAAAAACCGCGCGTCGAACTGCACTCACGCGAGCACACGGTGGTCGCCCCCAACGACCAGGCCGAGCAAGCTGTCGCCTAGTGCTTCGTCAACTTTTAAACGGACGCTACTGAAGGACTGCGATGAAACCCGATTCCCCGCAGTGGCCGCACGGCTTGCCCCACGTTCTGTTGATCGGAGCGGGCGTGGTCGGACGAGCGATTGCCGACGCCCACGCGGCACGAAACCTACCGTTTTGCCTGGCAGACCAATCTGAAGAAGCGATTCGGGCGGCGGCGCGCGCGTTTGACGAAGCGGGATACGCGACACGCGACGGTTCACTGGCTGGAGGATCACCGCTTCCTGAATCACTGCACGCGATCACGGTCGGCGACCCGAGTTCGACCGATGCGACCACAGCGCCGATCGTGATCGAGTCGATCGTCGAACGCTGTGAAGTGAAACAAGAGATGTTTGCTGCGCTCCAGGCTGGGCTGGGCGAGACGGCGGTGCTCTGCAGCAACACGTCCACGCTGTTGATTGACGAGATCGCCGGCCGGCGGCTGCGTTCACCCGGTCGAGTCTGTGGGATGCACTTTTTTATGCCCGTCCATGCACGGGCGGCCGTCGAAGTTGTGGCGGGAAAACGCAGTGACGACGATGCGATCCAAGCGGTCGTGGATCACGCGGCGCGGCTGGGCAAACGTGCAATTCGCTGTCAGGATGGGCCGGGGTTCATCGTCAACCGAATGCTTTCGCCGTATCTCAATCAAGCCTTGTTGCTGCTGTGTCGTGGTGCGTCCGAACGCCAGATCGAACGTGCCGCGTTGGCCTACGGCATGCCGATGTCTCCACTGGAATTGATCGACTGGATCGGCGCGCCGACGATGTACCATGCCGGCAAAGCGTTCACCAGCGCGTTCCCGCAGCGGATTGATCCGTCGCCGATGGTGCCGGCCTTGCTCAAACGAAAACGACTCGGACGCGACTCCGGCGGCGGATTGTTTGACTACGATCGCGGTCGACGCAGTCAGCAGTTGTCCGATCCAACGCAACAACTGATTGAAACCTATCGCACCGATCGCCGCGCGTTTTCCGACGGCGATGTGTTGCTGTTGTTGACGATCCCGATGTGGATCGAAGCAACCTGTCTGTTGAAAGAAGGCGTCGCCGATTCGATGTCCACCGTCGACTTGGCGATGGCCGGCGGGCTGGGATTCACCAGCGATGCAAACTGGTCCGAATTCTTCGCCGAACTCGGTACGGAACGAATCGATGACGCGATCAGTCGATGGCAATCCGAATTCAAGTCCATGCGCAAGCCCGATGATGCCCAAGTGGCGTAAGCTTCCAGCTTGCGACCCCACCAGAGCTTCCAGCTCGCGCCCCCCACTGATGCTCCATACCGGTGAGTTAACATCAACGAGGGGCCCGGACGCTGGCGCGAACCGACTGATGTCAAGCGATGATCAGCCGTTTGCCGCGAGCCTACGGGCCCCAACCTGAGGAATCCACGTTCCATTCCGGCGATAGTCCCCAAAATGCTTCTCCCCCAGAACCAACCAGCGATCGATTCCGTCTTTGTCTACGGCACACTCAAACGCGGGCAATGTCGCGAGACCTGCTGGCCCGTCGCGCCGCTGCAGGTGATTCCAGGCTGGGTGCAAGGAACGCTGTATGGGCGCGATGACTATCCGGCGCTCCTGGCGGGAAAACATCACGTGGCCGGCGAACGGTGGATGTTCGAACTGCCGTTGATGCCGCGGGTGCTGTCCGTCTTGGACGACATCGAAGGAACCGACGGTAATTCGCCGGACGACCTGTACCACCGTCATGTGGTCGACGTGTATGGAGAAAAAGGCGAACGGATGGGGACCGCCTATACCTATTTCTATCATCGCGATCCGCTTGCCGATGGGTTTTCCGAAGTGCCGGTCATCGGCGGAATCCAGCTCTGGCCGACCGATGGGTGATCGGAGGTCGCGCGGTTTCATGGCGCGTTCTAGGGCTCCGACTTGAACCGCGTGCCCCAGAGATCAGGCGGAGGTTAACCCACCAGTGGCAGCGCGGACCCACGGATGGAGAGCAGCCTGGGATCCGCGGGTCCGCGCTGCCATCGGTGGGTTTGAAATCAGCGATCTAAGAACCGCACCAACTCCGACAGGCGGGGGGAGGACATGCCACCGATGTCGGCAGATCGCCGTTTGGTTGGCGGGCATGGATACCAATCGGCGACCGATCAGTTACAATTGGCGGCTCAGAGTTTCCCGCCATATTTTCCCACCTGCCGTATCGGCCCGAGGCACGCGAGCATGCACCAACCTGCTGAAAAACCAAGTACCGACCGACGATCCTTTTTGAAAAACGGCGCCACAGTGGGTGCGGCGGCGAGCGTCGCGATGACGCTGCCCGGACGTGCCGATGCCGCCACCGGTGCCAACGAACGCCTGCGCATCGGGTTCATCGGCCCCGGCGGGCGCGGTTTCGGCGCCCACGTGAAAACTCTTTGTGACCTGCACAAGGAAGGCCGCAAGATCGACTTGGTCGGGGTCGCCGAGGTCTACGAGACGCAGCGCGACATGGTCGCCGATTACATCAAAGACAAAACCGGTACGGATCCGGGGCGCTATGTCGATTACAACGACATGATTGCCAAAGAAAATCTGGACGCCGTTTGCATCGGAACTCCGGATCACTGGCACCACAAACAGATCATCGATTCGCTCGCCGCGGGGTTGAACGTCTACTGCGAAAAACCGATGACCAAGACGGTCGAAGAAGCGTTCAACGTCGAAAACAAGTGGCGCGCCTCGGGCAAGGTCATGCAGGTCGGCGTCCAGTCCACCAGTCTGCCGGTTTGGAACGAAATCCGGGCGTTGCTTCAAGACGGAAAACTCGGCAAGGTTCTCGGGTTCCAAACCGAATACTTCCGCAACAGCAATGTCGGCCAATGGCGCTATTACAAGCTGGTGGACGACATGAACCCCAAGAAAATCGACTGGCAGCGTTGGCTGGGCACGAACGAAGAACTCGCCCCGGAGATGCCGTTTGACCGAGCGGTTTACAAGCAATGGCGACGATTCTGGCCCTTCGGCAGCGGCATGTTCACCGACTTGTTCGTGCACCGAACGACTTCGATGTTGAAGGCGACGGGACTTCGGATCCCCGGACGCGTGGTCGGAGCGGGCGGGATTTTCATGGAGTACGACGGCCGCGATGTGCCCGACGTTGCCACCGTCGCGGCGGACTTCAACGAAGGCGTCCAGGGTTTGATCACCGCGACGATGTGCAACCAGGAATCTCGCGTCAATCAGTTGATCCGTGGTCACTACGGCACCTTCGAACTCGGCAACGGCGAAGGTTTTGACGGATTTGATTTTGTCCCCGAACGACGCCAAGTCACTTCGCAGGGAGATTCCGCCAAACGGACGTTTGAAAACGAACGCATCTCCACCCAGCCGGTCAAGAACACGACCAAGGCCCACTTCGCGAACTTCTTGGATGCCTGTGAAGCCGGCGAGCCGGAACTTTGCAACAACCCGCCGGACCTGGGCGCCGCGGCCATGGCCGTGGTCAACTTGGGGGCACAAAGCTATCGCAACGGCGAGGTCTACTTCGTCGATTCCGACAACCGCGGCATCAGCACCAAAGATCCCGGCTGGGCGAAGAAATGGGAGGCCAAATCGAAGGCTCGTGAATTGCCCAACCACATCGCAGGTTGGAAGGCCGGCGATTTCGGCAGCACGCTTGACGAGCCGGAATACATGAAGCTGGCCGGCCCCTGGACCGACGGCCAAGATCCCGCCGGATCCTGATCGGAGCCGGAGAAACGCGAACCACGCGGGTCGACGCTGTGAAGCATTTTAGCGGTAGGGCGCGAGCGGGCTGTCGATTTAGTCGGGATCTGCTGAGTTAATGGTGAGCCGCTGGCCGTAAGGCCTCGGGCTTTCGTCGCAGTGCCCGGCCGCTTACGCGTCGCGGCTCACAAAACCGACAGCCCGCGAACCCTCCGGTGTGTTGGCAAAGAGGAAGTACCGGAGGGCTCGCGCCCTGCCGCTAAAACCTAAAGTAACACAGGGAAAAATGCCTCACAGCGAACCACGTTGGTGGTTCGCGGGTCCAGTCTCTCAACGTGATGTGCCCCTGGCCCTGCTTGAGGAGTCCGCCGGCTGCGCCGGCGGGGTGGCAAGCAGGATGCTTACCCCACTGATGTGCGCCGGCGGGGGTGGCAAGCAGGATGCTTACCCCACTTCGGTTGCGTTCCCAGGCAGAGCTTGGGAACGAGTCCTGGTACAGGCGGTGGCTGGACAAAACAGCCTCCTCGGGGACAGAATGCGTCTCGCCGTTTATCCGCCCCGTTTCCTCTTTCCGCCCTGCGATCGCGATGGCCTCTCTGACAACGCCCAAATTTTCTACCAGTCGCCATCAGATCGCGGGGATTTCCGTCGCGGAACTGGCCAAACAGTACGGTACGCCGCTCTACGTTTATGACCTGAACGTGATCGAGCAGCGGATTGCGGATTTGAGTCAATTCGACGTGATCCGTTATGCCCAGAAAGCGTGCGGGAACATCGCCATTTTGGATCGCATGCGGCGGCGTGATGTGGTGGTTGACGCGGTCAGCTGCGGTGAAATTCAGCGTGCGCTCGCGGCGGGGTATTCCCCCCACGACCACCAGATCGTCTACACCGCGGATATTTTTGACGCCGCCGCCTTGGATTTGGTCGTCGAGCACAAGTTGCACGTCAATTGCGGATCACCCGATATGATTTCGCAGCTGGGCGAGCGTCTTCCCGGCGCCGAAGTCACGCTGCGAATCAATCCCGGGTTCGGCCACGGTCACAGCCAAAAAACGAACACCGGTGGCGAACAAAGCAAGCACGGAATCTGGCACACCCAGATCGACGATTGCCTGCGTCGGGCCGATCAGTACGGCGTCACCGTGACCGGGCTGCACATGCACATCGGTTCGGGCACCGACCTGGAACACCTGAGCGAGGTCTGTGAAGCGATGGAACGCGTGGCGATGGAGGTCGGCAGGACGATCACGACGATCAGCGCCGGCGGTGGTTTGCCCGTGCCGTACAGCGAGTCGGAATCCTATGTCGATTTGGAAAAATACTTTCAATTGTGGGACAGCACCCGCAACCGACTGAGCGAGTCGTTCGGTCATCCGGTGACGTTGGAAATCGAGCCGGGGCGTTACCTATCGGCCGAATCGGGATTCTTGGTCGCCGAAGTTCGCAGCGTCAAAAAGGTGGGCGAAAACCTGTTTGTGTTGCTCGATGCCGGGTTCAACGATCTGGCGCGGCCGGTCATGTATGGTTCCCACCACCCGATTTCGGTTTGTTCTTCCGACGGTGCCGCCGTCGAGGATCGCGATACCGTCGAAGCCGTTGTCGGCGGACCGCTGTGTGAGTCCGGCGATATCTTCACCCAGCGCGAAGGCGGCTACGTCCACAGTCGAGCGCTTCCGATGTGCCGTGTCGGTGACTTTGTCATCCTGGAGAACGCCGGCGCCTACGGGTTTGTCATGGCCAGCAATTACAACAGCAAGACCCGAGCGGCGGAGGTGCTGATCGAACACGGTCAGGCCAAGTTGATTCGCAGGCGAGAGACGTTTGAGGATCTGATTCGCTGTGAAATCATTCCGGAGTGATTGCGGGGATGCGATTCGGATTGCGGGCACTACTGGTCGTTACCGCCGTGACTGCACTCTGGATCGCGTTGATTCAACTGGTGCCTCCGTTGGCGTTTCTGTTGTTCGCCTTGGCCGCGTTTCAGACGCTGGCGCTGCCCGTGGTCTTCGTGCTGATCGGATTGACGTCGCCACAGAAAGGCACCGTGTTGGACGTCCAATCCAATGCGACCTTCATGGCGCTGTTGGCCGCCTGGAAGATCAGTGTCGTGCTTTGTGGCACGTTCTATTTCGCCGCGTGGATGCAAGAGTTGGCGGGATGAGCGGTCAGGCGCCGCTGGCTGAGACGTCAGCGGGAAGCGTCAGCGAGCGGCGCGTGCGGTTTATTGAGTGAATCGGATCACACGTAGCCTCGCATTAAATGGCTGCCGGTGCGAGTGTTATCAGCTGCAAACGCTGCAGCTAACCGAGTATCCCGAAGGGATTTCAGCAAGTAGCCGGAGGTCAGCGCAGCGACACCTCCGGGAAGCACGTCCCAGATTCCCACCGACCCCGGGACGGGGTCGGGGTCGGGGTCGCAGCGAATCAATCCACCTGCGGTGCCGCAGTCCGCGTCTCCAAAACAATTGATTGAGATGCTTGTCCACTCGGGGCGGCAGGCCGGGGCCGAGGATTCTCGCGTGATTTGCTTCGACACCCTCCGGGGTCGTGTCCGTCGGGTGACCGGATATCCGGAGGTGACGCTGCGCTCACCTCCGGCTACTGGCTTTGACCCCGTCCGGGGTCAAGCCAGCGATCACCGAACACCCGTAGACGCGTTAAACGGCTGATCAAGTCGACAACCCCCAATCAGCGAGCGGCGCGTGACATCCGAAAGACGCCCAAATCCTTCTTGCCTCGAAACGTCGCGTTGAAATGATGCGGCGTGACGGTCGCCGTCATGCGGTAATCGCCCAACAGCGGCAAACGCGTCGACGAGTGATATCGGTTGTAGGTGCCGGGGATGCGTTGCAATGTTGCCGGATAGACAAACGGAATAACTTTGGCAAACCGCCCGGCAAACAGGGCTCGGTAGGTATTGGCGTCCACGGCGCGGATTTTGGCGCGAAGCGGCCCCTGATGCCCCGTCGACGAAGACGACCAACTGCCGGACCAACGCCCCGCCGGACTCGCCGCTGGAACGGTCGTCACGGGCAGAGAGAATACAACCAACAATAGGGTGAGCAATCGCGCGGGCATCGATGGACCTTGAAGGCAGGGGGGGCGGACAGGAGGGCGAATCGGTCGGGATTCAGGCCGGGCGCTGCGGCCCAGACCATCCAAACACGCAACCTGACCACCATCCTAGTTCGACCGCACGAAGACGTGTAGCTGCGGCCCGGACTGGATGGCTCAGATGCCGATGGCGTGACAGACATCCCGTTCGGATCGAATGTTGTCATGGCGGAATTCGTTTTCGATTCCTGCCGCCGAGGATCCGATCGTGAACCAGAAACAGGTGCCACCCTGGTAAGCCGGATCGATCCAGATTCTGCCGCCGTGGGTTTCGACAATTTTTCGAGCGATCGTCAGACCGGCTCCGGAACCTCCGCCATAGGCGTCGGCGGCATGCAACCGGCGGAAAATCGTGAACACTTCGGGGCGCATCCGTTTGGGAATGCCGATCCCATTGTCGGCGACGAAGAAGGCGGTCACCGGTTCGTCCTCGTCCCCGATCCGCTTTGTCTGGAATCCGACCTCCACGGTTTTCGATTCGTTGTCGTTGTATTTGATTCCGTTGGAGATCAGGTTCTGAAACAACTCATTGAGCAGCACCGGTTCACCGCTGACCGACGGTAGCTGCCTGCTTTGGATCGTGACTTGGCCGGAGGCGATCAGGGCAAACAGATTCTCCTTAACCTGGTCGACCACTTCGTTCAGATCGACCGGCTGCAGCCGATCGACCACGCTGCCGACACGGGCGTAGTACAGCATTTGATCGATCATGGTTTGGGCGCGATCGGTCAGCCGCCGGATCAGTTCCAGCTTTTCTTTTGCCGAATCATCCAACTGGTCGCCGTAATCTTCGACAAAGAACTCTGTCAGGGAACCGATCCCACGAATCGGTTGCTTCAAATCGTGTGATGCGGCGTAGGCGAATTCTTGCAGTGCTTCGTTGGATCGTTCCAGTTCCGAGCGATACTTTTCCAATTGATTCGTTCGCCCACGCAACTCGATCAGCGACGTGGTTTGGCGACCGAGTGCTTTGAGCGACATCAATTGTTCGCCAGAGAGTTCGCGGGGAATCGAATCGATCACGCAGAGTGTCCCCAATGCGATGCCTTGGGGTGTCACCAAAGGCGATCCGGCATAAAAGCGAATGTGCGGAGCCCCGGTGACCAGCGGATTGTCCAGAAATCTCGGATCTTGCGTCGCGTCACGGACGGCCAATACCTCGTCTTGATGCAAGATCGCGTGCGCGCAGAATGCCGCAGAACGATCGGTCTGGGCGACATCCACTCCGACCCGCGCCTTGAACCATTGGCGATCGGCGTCGATCAAGCTGACCAACGCAATCGGTGTTCTGCAAATGCGAGCTGCGATGCCGACGATGTCGTCATATTCTTGCTCGGGCAATGAGTCAACAATCTGGTAGTCGGCCAGAGATTGCAACCGAACCGATTCGTTGGGAGGAAGTGGCGCCGCTGGCATGGGATTCACCGGTATGTCACCGAGATGCGAACGGCGGTCATTGGCCCCGTTCAAGGTGACGAAATGCAAATGGTCTTGAATTGTCCAAGCCTAGCTTTCCCTACCGGCATTGAGATCACGTTGGCGGGTTTTCGTCGAACGTCAATAGACGCAGCCCCTACGAACCGGACGGATCAACCGGATTGGAAGGGGGAGAGGGGAGGAAGTCGTCGGGCCGGCGGCGTGTCCGAAAACCCGCAAACTTCCGCCACGAGTGGTCTGTCAACATTGAAATTTAGAGTGCTTGATCCGAATGGCACGGGCAAGAGTGTTGGTGTGCAGGCTTTAGGATCGTCTAGCTTAGGAACGATGCGAAACGCGAGGAATCTTAATGATCTCGTCGATTGAGTGTGATGCGGTCCGCGAGCCGTTGTACGACGTCCTTTCTAGGTCGTCGTCGGGAGTCCAACGGACGACGGCCCGGAAGGGCCATCGTACTCGAAAAACCGGTCGACCGAAGCAACCCGAAAATCTAGAATCGACGAAGCACTAGTGGCCCAGAAAGCTCTCGTCGACCAACGGCAGGTCATCCAGGGAGTCGAGGCCGAACAGGGTGAGAAAACGTTCGGTGGGGTAGTAGTGTGGCACTTTGCGCCCGCCATCGGCAGGTTGTTGCCGTTTCATTTCCAACAGTCGGCGGCGGACGAGCTGGTTGAGCAGCGGACCGCTCTCTTTCCCACGCTGATCTTGGACGGTCTGGGCGGTCACCCCCGGCTGATAGGCGACCAACGACAACACTTCGACGGCGGCTTGGCTGAGACGAGCTTCGCGGACTTTGCCGAGGAACGAATGGCGGACTTTTTCGACCGCGGGGGCAATCGTCATCCTGTATCCACCGCCTTCATCTTCAGCGATCCGTAACGCCTGTTCGGCCGACTTGTAGGATTGGTTGAGCGTTTCGATCATCTCCACAACCTCCTCTTCGGTGACGCCACGCATCAGTGACGCCAACCGGGCGGCGGTGAAGGATTGATTGTCGGGATGCCCGACGAACAGGGCGGCTTCGATGATGCCTTCGGGATGGACGGTTTCGTCGTCGTCGCCGTCAGCCGCGTTCTCCGTTGACGCATCTGACGCCGGTTCCTCAGCGGTTTCGCTGCTCGACGGTGAATCCGGCAGGGCAAACGTTTCCGGATCATGCGCCGCAGCGGCTCGCGCATAGGCCGCTCCGATATCATCGAGCGACATTTCGCCAAATTCGGCATCGTCCTCCAAGAACGAATCGGCATCCGGCTCATCGGGGGAACCTGATTCAGCCGAGGGGTATTCGTCGTCGTTCATTGCGGGACGTTCCTAATTGCGGTCTCGAACCCAGGCGACGAATCGACCGATTTGTTCGTGTGCGAGCAGAGATTCGACGGTGTTGTGATGGCGTCCGAGGTCTTTTTCCCGCGGCACAAAGCGATGGATCGAGCCGTGGCAATCGTGGCAAACGGAAATCGTTTCTTGCATTTGAGCCCTGGTGAACCGTTTTTTAAACCATTTGTTGTGGTGGCAGCGACGGGGAATCAAGTGGTGCTCGGTCGTCCCACGGCGGGTGACGCGACCACACAATGCACAGGGCTTGGGCCTGGCGTTGGATTTCGGCGCATCGGCGTTGGACCGGTTCGTGTTCGGATCGAGTTTGCGAGATCGTTTGGCGGAGGCACTCATTTTTGGCGGTCTGGTTCGACTGGGCAATCCTCGACGGCAAGTTCATGCGGCTATTGGGCGGCCGCGCCGCGATACCTTCGCGACCGAGAGTCGCTATGATAGCGGTCGAGTTGATTTCTGATTCGTACTTTTTTCTAAGACGTCGCCGATGTCCAAAGCAGTTCGCCTTGATGTGATGATGTTTCTGCAGTTTTTTGTCTGGGGGGCGTTCTTCGTCCCGATGACAAGTTACTTGCAGCAGATTTTTGCCGGTGAAGAAAATCTCAACACGATCATCGGTGACGTCTATTCGACCCAGACGTGGGCGGCGATCTTTGCCCCGATCATCGTCGGGTTTGTCGCCGACCGGCTGTTCAACAAGGAAATCATCAACGGAGTGCTGCAGATTGCCGGCGCCGCGATGCTCTGGTGGTGCAGCACGATCGTCGACTCACCGACCCGATTTTACTGGGTGATGATGGCGTTTTTCTTGTGCTACATGCCGACGCTGGCGTTGGTCAATGCGATCACGTTCCAGAACGTGGATTCGATTGAAAACGACTTTCCCAAAATTCGACTCTGGGGCACGATCGGCTGGATCGTCTCGGGGTTGGTGGTTTCACAGTCCATGTTCGGGCTATTCCCGATCCCGGTGCTGCCAGGGGTGGAAGACGCGGGCAGCTCGAATCTGCCGTTGCGGCTCTCGGCGGTCGTCGGCTTGATTTACGGGATCTATTGCTTCACGCTTCCCAAGTCGCCGCCACAGGGGCGCGACAACCCGGTCAGCATCGGCAAAGTGTTGGGGTTGGATGCGGTGCGACTGTTTCGCAACCCCAGCTACTTGGTCTTTGCAGTCTGCTCGTTTCTGATTTGCATCCCGTTGGCGTTCTACTACGCCCGGACGTATGACTTTGTCGAAAAAATGGCCTTCGGCAGCGACAGTGCGGGGGTGATGGCGCTGGGCCAGGTCAGCGAGATCTTCTTCATGGCCCTGGTCCCGTTTTTCCTCGCCCGCCTGGGCGTCAAGTGGATGTTGTTGGTCGGGATGTTGGCCTGGGCATTGCGATATGCCTTGTTCGGACTGATGCCCAGCACCTCGGCGATGTTGGTCATCGGGATCGTCTTGCACGGGATCTGCTATGACTTTTTCTTTGTCACCGGCCAGCTTTACACCGATCGCATCGCGCCGAAAGAGATTCGGACCAGCGCGCAGGCATTGCTGGGGTTGTTGACCTACGGTGCCGGGATGCTGGTCGGGAACCTGATTCATGGTCCCTGGGGCGATTACATCAATCTGGATCCGACGACGTCGGAGGGCTGGGCGGCGGGGGCCGCGGAATTTTGGCTGATGCCCGCGGGGTTGGCGATTGGCGTGTCGGTGCTGTTCTTCGCCACGTTCTGGGACAAGTCCAGTGCGGCAAAGGGAAATAACGCGGTCGCGGCAGACAGTACGCCGGCTTAGCGGACAAATCCCGGTTTTCTGGTGTTGCCTATCCTACGCAAGACGGTGGTTGATCTGATATCTTTCCCGAAATTTGGAAACGATCTCGCTCTCCACCGGAAAACGACGTGCCACGACGCGACGACATCAAAAAAATTCTGCTGATCGGCAGCGGGCCGATCATCATCGGCCAGGCCTGTGAATTCGACTATTCCGGCACCCAGGCGTGTAAAGCCCTCCGTGAAGAGGGCTACGAAGTGGTGCTGGTCAACAGCAACCCGGCGACGATCATGACCGACCCGGCCACGGCGGATTCGACCTACATCGAACCGCTGACCTGGCAAATGGTCGAAAAAGTGATCGAAAAGGAACGCCCGGACGCCTTGCTGCCCACCCTGGGAGGTCAAACCGGCCTGAACGTTGCCATGGACCTGGACGCCAACGGCGTGCTGGAAAAATACGGCGTCGAAATGATCGCCGCCGACGCCAAGGTGATCGCCAAAGCCGAGGAACGGGACCAGTTCAAAGCGGCGATGGAAAAAATCGGCCTGGACGTCTGCCGCGGCCATGTGGTGCACAACATCGAACAAGCCCGTGCGGCGATGGAAGACGTCGGTCTGCCGGCCGTCGTCCGCCCCAGTTTCACCATGGGCGGCAGCGGCAGCGCGATCGCCTACAACAAAGACGATTTCGATGCCCTGGTCAAAAGCGGCCTGGACCAATCGCCGGTCACCGAAGTCCTGATCGAAGAATCGATCATCGGCTGGAAAGAATACGAAATGGAGGTGATGCGCGACAAAGACGACAACGTCGTGATCATCTGCAGCATCGAGAACTTTGATGCGATGGGGGTTCACACCGGTGACTCGATCACCGTCGCCCCGGCCCAAACGCTCAGCGACAAAGAATACCAACGGATGCGCGACGCCTCGTTGGCCGTGATCCGCGAAATCGGCGTCGAAACCGGCGGCAGCAACATTCAATTCGCGATCGAGCCGTCGACCGGACGGATGATCGTGATCGAAATGAACCCACGCGTCAGTCGCTCCAGCGCCCTGGCCAGTAAAGCCACCGGATTTCCGATCGCAAAAATCGCCGCCAAGTTGGCCGTCGGATACCGACTGTGGGAATTGCCCAACGACATCACCAAGAAAACCAAAGCCTGCTTCGAACCGACGATCGACTATGTCGTGACCAAGATCCCGCGGTTCGCCTTCGAAAAATTCCCCGAAGCCGACGCGACGCTGATGACGCAAATGAAAAGCGTCGGCGAAACCATGGCGATCGGACGCACGTTTCGCGAATCATTGCAAAAAGCGATGCGAGGATTGGAAGTCGGCGCCTTCGGGCTCGGCAGCGACAATCGCGATCTGTGGGGAACCGAAGACCAACCCGATCTGGACACCATTCGCGCCAAACTGGGTACCCCCAACGCCGATCGAATCTTCTACTTGCGCTACGCCCTCAAGGCCGGCATCTCGATCGAGGAAGTGCATGCGCTGACGCACATCGATCACTGGTTCTTGGATCACCTGTCGCAAATCATCGAACATGAAGAGCAAATCCTGCAACTCGGATCGCTCGAAGCGATGGACCGCGACCGGATGTGGAACGCCAAACGGGATGGGTTCTCCGACCGACAAATCGCCCACATGCTGTCTTCGACCGAATTGAAGGTCCGTCAGCATCGATTGGATTTGGGCATCCGTCCGGTCTTCAAAAGCGTCGACACCTGTGCCGCAGAATTCGAAGCTTACACGCCGTACTACTACAGCACCTACGAGATCGAAGACGAATTGCCGCCCAAAGCGGACCAGAAACGCGTCGTGATCTTGGGCGGTGGTCCGAACCGGATCGGACAGGGCATCGAATTTGACTATTGCTGCTGTCACGCCAGTTTCGCGCTGCGTGAGATCGGCTATGAATCGATCATGGTCAACAGCAACCCCGAGACCGTCAGTACGGACTACGACACCTCCGACATCCTGTTCTTTGAACCGCTGACGATCGAAGATGTGTTGAACATCTGCGACGCGACCCAACCCGACGGCGTGATCGTTCAGTTCGGCGGACAGACGCCACTGAACCTGGCGCGCGGGCTGCAAGAGGCCGGCGTCCCGATCATCGGCACCAGCGTCGATACGATCGAAGCCGCCGAGGACCGCGAGCGATTCCAACAGTTGATCAACGACTTGCAGTTGCGGCAGCCACCCAGCGGCATCGCCCGCAACATGGAAGAGGCCCGCAAGGAAGTCAAACGCATCGGCTATCCGGCGTTGGTCCGCCCCAGTTTTGTGTTGGGGGGGCGCGCGATGGAGATCTGTTACGACAAGTCGCAATTCGAACGCTACGTCGCCGAAGCGTTCATCGTCGCCGATGGTCAACCGGTCCTGATCGACCGCTTCCTGGAAGACGCCACGGAAGTCGATGTGGACGCGATCTGTGACGGTGACGATGCGGTCATCATGGGAATCATGGAACACATCGAAGAGGCCGGGGTGCACAGCGGTGACTCGGCCTGTGCCATCCCGCCGTTTTCGATTCCCCAGGACGTCTTGGCCGAACTCCGCGAAGCGACCATCAAGTTGGCCAAGTCATTGCATGTCGTCGGGCTGATGAACATCCAATTCGCCATCAAGAACGAAGACGACGGACCCAAGGTGTATATCTTGGAAGTCAATCCGCGGGCCAGCCGGACGGTGCCGTTTGTCGCCAAAGCCACCGGCGTCCCGGTCGCCAACTTGGCCACCAAGGTGATGACGGGAATGAAACTGGCGGAACTGGGGATCACCCAAGAACCGATCCCCAAACATGTTTCGATCAAAGAAAGCGTTTTCCCATTCCGCAAATTTGCCGGCGTCGACATCGTGTTGGGACCGGAAATGCGGAGCACGGGCGAGGTGATGGGGATCAGCGAAAAATTCCCGCTGGCGTTTGCCAAGAGCCAGCTTGCCGCCGGTGTGACGTTGCCCACCGAAGGCAAAATCTTTGTCAGTTTGAGCTCGCGACACAAAGGTTCCGCGGTCAGCCTGGGGAAGGACCTGCGTGCCCTCGGGTTTGAAATCCTGGCCACCAGTGGCACCGCGGCACGACTGGAGGCGGAGGGCGTCCCGGTGACGCGGATCAAAAAGTTGGCCGAGGGGCAACCGAACTTGATCGACTATCTGAAGAACGAAGATGTCGCGTTGATCATGAACACGCCCAATGGCAAAGGCGCCCGCACGGATGAAGGCCGGATTCGCGCCGCAGCCGTGCAGCAAGGGGTGCCCTGTATCACGACTGTCGCGGCAGCCGAAGCGGCCGTGCGTGCGATGCAAGCCCTGGGAGAGGACGTGATGACCGTCCAGTCACTCCAAGAACGCTACGCGGAGTAATCGATCCCGATGTCTGAATCCCAATCGCTCAAGAAATCCTCTGGCAAACCGGAATACGATCCGTCGACGTTTCGCTTGCTGGTCGTCGATAACGAAGCGGCGCACGCACGAGCGATGACGGAAAGTCTGGAAAAGGTCGGTTACAAGTGCACGGTCGCGACCAGCGGCCCCGAAGCGGCCACGTTGATCGAGCGTGACACGTTCGACATCATCATCACCGACATGGTGATGAACGACGTCGACGGCATGAAACTGTTGAAGCTGGCCGGTCAACGATTGCCCGACGCGGAAGTGGTGATGGTGACCGGCCACGCCACGGTCCCCATCGCCGTCGAAGCGATGCAGCAGGGCGCGTTCAATTTTCTCGAAAAACCGATCACGCCGAGCCGCTTGCGTGCGATCGTGGAAAAAGCCGTCGGTGCGGTCAGCCTGCGCCGTCAGAACAGCGAACTGATGTCGCGATTGGACGAGCGTTTCGGGTTCGAAGGCATCATCTACACCAGCAAGAAGATGCAGCAGGTGATCGATCGGTTGCGGCGCATCGCTGCGACCGACGCGACCGTTCTGATCACCGGCGAAAATGGAACCGGAAAAGAGATTGTCGCCCAGGCCGTTCACCAAAACAGCCCGCGACGGAACAAGCCGATCGTGGCGATCAACACCGGCGCGATCGCAGAAAACCTGGTCGAGAGTGAATTGTTCGGACACGTCAAAGGTGCCTTCACCGGTGCCGATGCCGACCGCATCGGTGCCTTCGAATATGCCAACGGCGGCACGCTGTTCCTAGACGAAGTCGGCGACATGCCGATGAGCACCCAGATCAAATTGCTGCGAGTGTTAGAGGAAAGCAAGATCACTCGCGTCGGCGACAACAAAGCGATCAAGGTCAACGTCCGTTTGATCTCGGCCACCAATCGCCCGTTGGAAGCGATGATCGATGCCGGCACCTTCCGAAGCGATCTCTACTTTCGTTTGAAAGTCGTGACCGTGGAATTGCCGGCGCTGCGGGAACGCCGCGAAGACGTGATCCCGTTGATGGATCATTTCCGCAAGATGTTCTTGCGACGACACGACAAGCCCGCGGCGCACTTCACACCCGCCGTCACCAAACGCTTCTTCGCCTACGATTGGCCGGGCAACGTCCGCGAGTTGCGAAACTTTGTGGAAATGATGGTGGTACTGGACACCGACGGCAAACTGGATGTGGAAGACCTGCCGCCAGAACTGGTCGATGACGAAGCCGGTGAACACGCAGCGGAAGAAATCACTCTGCCGACGATCAGTGCCGATACCGATTCCAACCTGATCGGCCAGCCGCTCAGTGTGATCGAACGTTGGGCGATCGAAAAAACGCTCCAATTGACCAACGACAACCGAGAAGAAGCCGCCAAAATCCTCGGTATCGGCGCCCGAACGCTCTATCGTCGTTTGGACCAGTACAAGAAAGAAAGCGACGAGGAAGATGGCGAGAGCGGCGACGCCGGTTCGGACGACGCTTAGACGGGCTTACTTTTGCGTCGTTGTGGACTTCGACAACGCTTCCAAAATCGCCTGCTTGCTGTGGTGACGATCCGCCAAGTCCCGCAACTGCTGACGCGTCAACGTTTCCCGGCCCGGCAGGCTGAACTCGGCAAATTCATCCACCGCGATCACGTACTTCGCATCGCCCAATCGATCGACACCGAGGGGCTGCCACGGCGAATCCGCATTTTCTCGCATTTGCGGCGGACGCACGTAGTTGGCGTTTAGTTTGACCATCCGGACACCGAGTGTGCCCCACAAACGAGTTGTATCGACTATCGGGTCATACAAGATCGGAACCGACACACGGGTGTCGACGGCAAGGTCCCGGTGCGTGAGATCGGCCAGCCAGACTTCGGCGCTGCGGTAGGCATCCTCGACGTCGACGGCTTCCTCGTCGCGCAGTTCGGGAGCTAATCCGATGTCATCGCAAGCCACCAAATAGAATCCGTAAAACAGCTGCTTGATCGATGCCAGTTCGGATTGCAGATCAGTTTCCCGTTGGCCCTCTTCACGCCAGCCGTGAAGCTGGCCCAATTCGGCTTCGTGATTGACGTGTAGAAAGGATTCCAGGAAGGCGTAGCTGCGGGCGGTGCGAAGATAAAACGTGGCACAGGGTTCGACGCGCAATCGCGGCCGGATCTTGCGAGGGGGCAGTGCCGAAGTGACGTCGGCGGGGCCAAGTTGCCTGGCGTGCGTCTCACGACGCTTGGTGATCAACGCCTGAAAGGCTTGGATCAACCGACGTTTGTATTTCGCCGTCAGCAGCAATTTCTGACTTTCTTTCCCACGCGACGGCAACAGCAGCGTTTCCAAGGCATGGATCTGCTGGTCGTACCAACCGCTATCCTGACGCGGTGTCAGATCCACCTCACCCGACCGAATCCGTCGAATCAATTCCACCATCAGGTTCGTCTGTGCCGCCGTACCGCTGGAGAACATCCGGTTGAACAGCTCCGTTTCACGACTGGTCGACGACGGCAGAACGCTGACCACCGGACGTTGCACGTGGTGCCGTCGGGCCAGTTCCGGCAACTCGGCATCGGTTCCAATCAACTGGCTCAGGTTCAAGCCGTCCGGTGGGTTGGTCAGCCTGGAATAGAAGTCGACCAATTCCAGGTATTCCCGACGCAGCGTTTCATCGGACGCGAGGACATCGGCAATCTCGCGCGGCACCGCGACATGGTCTTGATCAAAACGATATTGCAGGAAACGAAAGAATTTCCAAACCCGCCGCAAGTCATCGTTCCAGGTGTAAAAGGAGATGGGTTTCGATCGCGACGGATCCGATTGAAACTCCTGCAACCAAGCATCCGCAGCGGCTTGCTGGTGCGCGTCCAACGGAACCGGTCGATCGGCCAGCTGCAGCGCCGCGGCGAGAAATCCACGGGCCTGACTCCGGGCCGGCAGTGCGGAGAACAAGTCATTGACAACGTCCACCGCGGAAGGAGAAAAGCCGGCATCACCCCGAAAACAGGCCAAGTCCAATGCCGCGTACAATCCGTCGTCAAATTGTTTGGCAAATCCATCGAGCATGTTGGCGCTCGGTAGCACGGTCAGCCCGCTGCGTTGGGATTCCCGAATCGCATCGGCGTAGGTCGCATAGAGCCGCGTCATTGCGGTCTCTCGGTCCGGCCGGATGTCGGGACAATCCAATCGGATGACGGCCGCGCTGTGGTTGATCTGCCAACCCTCGTAGTCTCGGCGATCGACCCGTTGCGGGTCAAAGTCGGGATGTAAATCTTCCAAACGGTCATCGACGAGCGTCAAATCATCCAGCGGATCCGGGCTGGGGTGGACGTCCGTGCGTTCGATCGTGACATAAAAGGCGTTCTGCCACGCCCCGTAACCGAGGACTCCACCGACAGCGACCAAAACCAAAAAAACTCGCGAAACGGACGCCTTGCTCATCGCTCCTCTCCCAGGATAGAGATCGATCAAAGGTGATTGGTGTGGCTCCTATCACCTGTGTGACGACGTCGACAGCCATGCGGATTTTGAAATCCAAGAAGTTTTTGGCCGATTGCAAGAGTAGCGGTTTTTAGCGGAACGGCGCGAGCCGTCCGGTGATGCTGCCGTAGGGCCGGTGTGGGGGACCGGAGGGCTCGCGCCCTGCCGCTAAATTGAGAAGCGAACATGAATCACCATGGCTCCCCTCTCCCCCCAATTCCTGGCGAGCCTAAGCGAGTCAGGAATTGGGGGAGAGGGGAGCCATCTTGGGGTAAGTCGCTTCTCGATTTAGCGGTATGGAGCTCGTGCCCTGCCGCTAACAAACAACGGAATTGCCGGTGGGCTCCCCGCTTCAAACGCCCCGCTTCAAACGCCCCGCTTCAAACGCCCCGCTTCAAACGCCCCGCTTCAAACGCCCCGCTTCAAGCGCCCGGCTTCAGGCGGCTGACGTCGACGCCTTTCTTGCGCAGCTGTTGTGCGATCTCCAATGCCGCGGCCGTCGCGTCGTCCTTCACTGCGGGGATCTGCTTGGCATCGATCGCCAGTTTCAACCCCGCAACGCTGGGGTGCAATTTCAAGACATCCAAGACCAGCCTTTGCTCATCGACTCGGCTGGCCACGTCCAGCGCCTGTTTGCACATCTCGGCGCGGTTGCGTTCCGGCATCGAAAACTTCCTCGCCAGTCCGATGTAGCCACGCAGCGCACGCACCTGATACTTCTCCGCCGGGGCGGTCGTGGACAAGTCCAACAAAACCGGTGCGGCATCCAAGTTGTTCCACTTGCCCAGTAAACGACTGGCGGTGTCCTGCAATTCTGGATCGGAACTTTTGGCCGACGTGGCGAGGGTCTGCAATGCCGTCGTGCCACTGACATCGCTGAGGATCTCCAGGAGAACCGTTTTCGTTTCTGCTGGTGCGCGACCGATCGCCGATGCGAGTTCCGCCGCACAAGCCTCGCGGTCGGGCATGCGGACACTCGCCGCTTTCAGAGCTTGGCGGGCAATCGCGGCATCTTCGCTGCGTTTGGGAGCGACGACCTGCTCGACCAACAAGGGCAGCTTTTGCAGACTGACCGTTTCCCCGAGCGCGATCAGGGCGGCAGCGCGAACGGCAGGATCGGAATGTTCGAGTGCGCGGACCAGATCAGGAACCGCATCGATGCGCCGGCTGCCGACCAAGTCGATCAGCAGCGGATAGCTTTTCCCTGTCGCGTCGGGCAGCATCGCAACAATGGTCGCGTCGACGCCGGCGCCGGGTAGTTCGGCCAGCGTGTCCTTGGCCGCTTGGGCGAGTTCCGTGTCTTGGTCCAAAGCAATCGTCAACAACGGTGAAAGAACGGAAACATCACCCACGCGTTTGAGAGCATCAATGGCGGACACACGGACTTGTTTGTCACCGGATTGTGCGGCCTGCAACACTGCATCCAGGACAACGGTTTCGGTTCGATCGGCCATCGCTTGAACGATCAAGGCGGCCCGCTGCGGAGTCGCTCGTGTCAATTCTTTCGCCAGGGCATGGTCCACGTCGCCGCCGGGAAACTCGCGCGCCGTGCCGAGTGCGAGCTGAAACAGTTTCTTGTTGTCGGATCGAAACGTTTCCATCAACAAGGCGATCCCGTCTTCATGGCGGGATAAAATGGCGCCACGCGTGGCTTCGACAATCCGTTGCATCGGCAGTTCGGCGTTGCGGATCTGGTCATAGATCTCCGTCGCCGCCCCCGACTTGTCGTCACCGTGTAGCCGCTCGGCACACAGCAAGTAACCTTCGGCAACGGCGCTCCGGACATCACCGGATGCGATCTGCAGGGCTTGTTGAAGCAATTTCGTTGCCGGCTCATTCCCGATTCGTCCCAGCGCGATGGCGGCGGCCGATGCGACGTCGGGATCACTGTCCTGTAAACGTGTTCCCAAGATCTCGACCGCGCCGGCGTCCTGACGGACTCCGATCGAATTGATCGTGCCGACCAGAAGTCTGCCGTCGAGTGTTTGAGTTGCCATTCGCAAGGCTTCGTCTGCCTCGGTGCCCGGAATCACTTCGAGGGCGATTCGCGCCCAGGAGGACAAGTGTGGATTGGGCAGCAGCTTGGCTAGTTCGGGAACCGCGGTGTTGGATCCATGGATTGCCAGCTTTTTACAGGCGATTGCTTTTTCACCGCCCGCAGCGTCCGAGCGGAGGATGTCGAGTAGTTCCGTTTCCGTTTCCGCCGCCGAGACCGGGACGGCGGCGACGGACAGGATTGCCAGCGTTGCGATGGAGGCACAGAACAACGTGAAGGTGTGGAGGGAAGGTCGTGTCGTATGCATGGGAGGGGGCCAAGGGCGTTGGGGACGAGTGTGAGCAACAGAAACACAGGCCGAAAGCCTGGTTCACGAGGGCATTACAGGCGCCACGGTTCGCGTAGAGCCTCCGAACGCATTCGATTGGCTTGTTCGTCGTTGATGAATTCGTGCGTCGCGTTGTCGTAATTGACTTGGCGATCCAAATACAACGCAATGTTTGCCGCGTGGCAGGCGATGTGTGCATTGCAGGCCGCGTCGGCATTCCCCTTGGGTTGCCGCCGCGTCTTGACACAGTCCAGGAAATCGCGGACGTGGAAGGTCGCCGGATAACCGCCGATTTCCGCGACCTCTCTGCCGGCGAGCAACTCCGGAGAACTCAACACCATCTTTCCACTGTCACCGGCTTCGACCCAGCCGGTTTCGCCTTCGAAGCGTACCGGGCACGACCCCAGCGGGATCCATCCTTTTTCGCGAAAGATCAACTCGGTGCCATTTTCGTAACGCGCCACCATCTCGCCATCTTTCGGCGGGTCATATTGCACAGGCGGTGGGCAATCATCGACGGCCCACTGACAGAGGTCGACACAGTGTGACCCCCATTCCAACACGCCGCCGCCGGAGAAGGCACCGACGAAGCCGCCGCCCTTTTCAAAATTAAAACCGTCCAACAACTTCTTGTTAAACGGGCGCCAAGCGGCCGGCCCCAGGTACATGTCCCAGTCGACGACTTCCGGATCGGGTTCCGGTTCGGGCCCCAGCCAGCCACTCATCAACGCGTTCATGCCCATCGGGTGGGCGTAGACTTTGGTCAGCTTGCCGAGCTTGCCGGTGCGTGCCAGTTCACAGGCGAACGCGAAGTGCGGCAGATTGCGACGTTGCGTTCCGGCTTGGAATACGCGTCCGGTGCGACGCATCGTTTCGGTCAGGATCAGACTTTGTGCGATGTTCTTGGTCACCGGCTTTTCGCAATACATGTCCTTGCCCGCCTTGGCAGCCGTCATCGCCGCGGTCGAATGCCAGTTCGGTCCGGTGGCGATCAACACGGCATCGATGTCGCTGCGGTCGAGCAGATCACGAAAGTCGCGATAGGTCTCGCACTTTTGATTCCCGTAATGGTCGTCGACGATCTTTTTGACTTCGCCACGACGTTTCTGCTTGACGTCGCAGACCGCGACGAATTGCACATCTTTCTGCGGCAAGAAACAACTTAGGTCATAGCCTCCGCGTCGGCCGATACCGATTCCGCCCACGACGACTCGTTCGCTGGGAGCGACCGCACCATCCAATCCCAGCGCTGAACTGGGGATGATCGTCGGCGCCGTGATCGCCGCACCGGCCGTCGCGGCAGCGGTCTTCAAGAAACCTCGGCGAGGTGTTTGGGTGGGAGACTTCACTTGCTTGTTCGACATGACCTACCTACCTGATCGTGTGGATCGTTTGACCGTCGGGACCGCTAATCGCTGGGAGCGTGCATTCCCCATGCCGCCAGCATAGCTTTGTCGCGAGAGCCGTTCCACAGACGGACCAGAATTGCGGTGGCAAACCGATCGCTTTTCCAAACCGCTTCATCAGCTGTGCGAAAGTCGCACCCACGGCGCGCCCTATCGCGCAGTGCTTACTTGCTATCACGCAGAGCATCAAGGTTGTTGCATCAAATTCGGATCAGTCGTTGGGGTCGACCAGATTTTTCCAATCCGGATAGATCGGCCGTGATTCGGTCTCTCGACTGCCCCGGCCGACCGGCGCAGGTGGGCATTGTTCGATCACGCCAACTAACTGCTGCCGCACTTGATCGACGCGTGGGACCAAGTTGCTTTGACCAAGGTCATTCGTTTCTTTCAAATCGACCGGGACGTTGTAAAACCGCCCGTCACGGTACAGTTTGAAATCTTGAGTGCGAACGAATTGCCCCGGTGTCTTATTCCAATAGGGTTGATAGTGACACAGCACCCACTGTCGCGGATTGCCCCGCTCGCCCCGAAGCTGCGGTAAAAAGCTGCGTCCATCGATCGGATCCTCGGGGCCGAGCGTGATTCCGGCTGCGGCGGCCAGCGTCGGATACAAGTCGGTGAACTCGATCAAATCATCCAGCACCAATCCCGGCGGCGTCGCTCCCTTCCACGAGGCGACCATCGGAACATGGGTCCCCATGTCGGTCATCCCGCCTTTGCCCCCCTTGATGATCTGGCCGTTCCACCGAGAACTGATCGACGTGTTGGTTCCGTTGTCCGCGGTGAAAATGATGATCGTGTTTTCAAGCTGGTTGAGTTCACGCACCTGATCGACGATTCGGCCGACGATTTTGTCCATGTACTGAACCATGGCGACAAAATTCTCTTTCCGCTCCGCTTTGTTTTTGGGCGCTTTGTTGGCGGCTTGGGTTCGCGGGGCATCGCCGATCGTGTCCGGCGTTTTGACGAACGGATCATGCACCAGCATCATCGGGTAGTAAACGAAGAAGGGATCCCGCTGGTTTTTCAGCATGAAGTCGCAGATGAAATCGCACAGCAGGTCCGGTCCGTACTGTTCCAGATTCTCGTCGACAGACTGCATCTGCCCGTTACGCTCCAGCGGAGGGCTCCAAAAGCGTTCGCCTCCGCCCTCTTTGATTTGCTTGCCCGTCGTGACCTGCCACAGATACGACTCGTCAAAACCCGCTTGTTGGGGCCGGGTCGGTTCATCAAAGCCGGGAAGTTTGTTGTACAACCCGTTGAGTTGCCATTTGCCGGCGATCGCAGTCTTGTAGCCAGCGGACTTCATCAGATGCCCCAACGTCTTTTCCTTGGGGTTCAGATAGCCGAAGTGCGTGTAGTTGCGAAAGTTGTACTTGCCCGTCATTAGCTTGACGCGACTGGGCGTGCAAATCGGCGTCGAGTAACAATGATTAAAACGAACGCCATCGGCGGCCAGGGCATCGATGTGCGGTGTAGAATAGTCTTCGGCCCCATAGCAACTAAACGCTTCCCAGCTGACGTCGTCGGCCATGATCACGATCACGTTCGGCTTTTCACCGATTTGCCGCGTCGACACGTTGTCAGCCGCAACAGCGTTGAAAAACCCAACCAAGCAGAGAGCGCCGAAAGCGTTGAGGATGTGTTTCATGACAGGTCTTCAAATCAAATCAAGCGTGGGTTGTAACAGCGTGCAAGACACACCAACTTAGCCTGCACCCGCTGCTGCGTCACGCCAGCGGACTCCGAAAAGTCTTCCTCGTCCATGAAAACTCCCCGATCGGTTCACGACCGCGCCCCGCAAGGCCACGACACGATCAGCTTCCTGATCGAAGTGGTCTGGCGATCTGGGCGAGCGCTGCTGGAGACGTCGATGTGGTGCATTCTGGGCGTGATCGTGTTTTCACAACTCGGCACGCTCGCATGGCTGGTCGGAGCGTTCACGTCGTTGCCGACGAAGCAAATCCCGCAATTCATGCCCGCGGTGGGATGGACCGTCGGCTTGCTGGTCGGATTGTTTCGAATGGTCACCACGCTTCGAAAGCCGTTCGGCGTTCCAATCGAAGATGCCGACGACGCGCCAAATCCGCCGGACTCGCCTGAGCAACCTGGTACTCCATCACGTCACCGCGAAGTCGACTTGAAAGCAAAGTCGACCCGGGCGCTGCGCGCCGGCGGCATCGGCGGGTTGTTGGGGCTGATCGCCGGATTCTTTCTGTCGTTGATGCTGATCGTTGTCTGTACCGCCGGCATCTTGTCCCCGTTGGCCCCTCGTCGCTGGCGTGACGGTTTTCGTATGGAAACGATCGCCAAGGAACGCCACGGCATACCGTCCAACTCGTTCGAACGCGACGATGGAACCGGCGCAAGCTTCTGGCATCCGGTCTACGGATCGATTCTCAAATGGACGCTCCCCAAGACCGCGATGGTCGGATGCGTGTTTTGCATCCTTGCGAAGGATGAAGAGACGAAGTCCTAGATGACGACCTTTTGTCCCGGTTAGAGAACTCAAGATATACTGACACCAATGAAACAACTCATCTCGTCCATCGTCTTGTTGTTGGGGATGTCCGCGACCGTCGCCGCGGTCGACCGTCCACCCAACATCATCGTCGTTTATACCGATGACCATGGGTATTCCGACCTCAGTTGTCAGGGCGTGTACGACGATGTCAGGACACCCCACATCGACGCGTTGGCCGACGCCGGTGTCCGAATGACCGATGGTTACACCACGGCGCCGCAATGCGTGCCTTCACGCGGTGGGTTGATCAGCGGACGGTACCAGAATCGATTCGGGCTGGAATCCAATCCCCAGGCCAAAGACGCTTCCGTGATGGCGAAATTTGACCAGGTGACGACGATCGGTGAACGCTTGAAGAGGGCAGGCTACGCCACCGGCATGGCGGGAAAATGGCACCTCGGCGCCGGGGATCGAATCACCGAGCACGGCTTCGATCATGCCTTTTTCAAGAACAGCAACGGCCCCGGGACGTGGAACATGGATCTGGACGGCAAGGACTTTACCACCGCCCGACAAACCGGCGGCGGCTACCACCTGGACCTGGTCTCGGACTTTGCCTGCACGTTCATCCAGCGTTACCGTGAGCAACCCTTTTTCTTCTACGCCGCGTATCGGGCGCCGCATGTCCCGTTGGACGCCCCCAAGAAGTACTTGGATCGTTTCCCGGGCGCGATGCCCGAGCGGAGGCGGCAGGCGTTGGCCATGATCTCAGCCGTTGACGACGGCGTCGGGCGGATCGTCGCAACGCTTCGTGAACTGGGAATCGAAGAGAACACGTTGGTCTTCGTCATCAGCGACAACGGTGCGCCGCTGAAGATTCACAAACTGGATGCACCCGGCGGCGGCCCCGGTTGGGACGGATCACTCAACGATCCGATGAATGGCGAAAAAGGCATGCTGACCGAAGGCGGCATCCGAGTCCCGTTTGTCGTCAGCTGGAAAGGAAACATTCCCGCCGGACAAATCTATTCTCAACCCGTCATCACCTTGGACGTCGCCGCAACCGCCAACGCGCTGGCCGGTTTACCGGACGATCCGACGCTCGATGGTGTCAATCTTGTTCCTTATTTGACAGGTGAAAAACCCGGCGCACCGCATCAGACGTTGTACTGGAGGTGGCTGGGGCAATCCGCGATTCGCACCGGAGCGTGGAAGTATTTGCGCAGTGATGATCGCGAGTATCTGTTTGACCTGGACAAAGATGCGGAGGAGAAACACAACCTGCTGTCACAGCACCCAGAAATCGCCAAACAACTGCATGACCAGTTACTGCAGTGGACCGACGAACTCTCTCCACCGGGAATTTGGGCGTTGAAATCGGAAGGAATGAGTCGAGCAGCCGAGAACTATTTTGATTGGTATCTGGATGGAAGACGCGACAGCGCGCCCGAGCCAAAGGACGTGGAACCAAAACGTCAACGTCCCGGTCCGGAGAACGCGCGACTCAAAACGCTGTTCGAAAAACGCGACATCGATCACGACGGTCATGTGACGTTGCAGGAGTATCTGGCCGGCCGCTCGGGCCCTACCAAAGCGGTCCTGACCAAGCGATTCAGAGCACTCGATCGAAACGATGACGGCCGTTGGTCGAGGCCCGAACTGCCACAGTAAGGATTTTGGTCATCGCGGAAGTCGCCATCAACCTCATTCAGAAGGCGGGGTTGTGACGTCGAATGCCGTTGGTGGCGAGCAGTGCTTCCGCTCGATCCATCAACTCTGACCCCTGTTCGCTGCTCCCCGTGGTGTCGGTGGCGCGAAAATCCCCGTGGCAATGTCCGCAGGTGACTTTTTTGCCGAGGCAGTAAACGGGGATCAAACTCTTGCGTCCACAGATCGGACAGGTCTTACTGAATTTCAGTTGGGGCATGCTATCACTCCGTTGGTTGAAACGTTCGCCACACGACACGCCGCGGAGACTTCCGAAGCGTATGACACCGCAGACATTTGACACCGCAGACAGGGGACAAAAGACGAAACGCGTCCGATGACGGACGTTGAGGGGGCGATCATTTGGGGACGACCACTCGCAAGCGGTTTTCGACCGCCGCCGTCGCCTCGACCTTTCGCACAATTTCCTGTGCCAGTTGTTTCAGGTAATACGATGTCACCCGTCCTGAAAGCACGATCCGCCCGTCGCTGTAATCGCAGACGACGTTGGCGAGTTGGGTATGGCCGCTGTCGCCGAGCGCTCGCAACAGAATCTGCTCAACGTCTTCCTGTTGCGTTTGTTTGAACTCACTGTCTAGCACCAATGGTTTCTGCTCCTTCATGGGTGGCGCGCATATCATCATCGTCTCCTTGCGTGAATGAGTCGTTACCGCAGCGACGCCAAACCGACAGCAAAGTCAGATCGGCGACAAAGACGGTAAGCTTGTTGATCGAAACGGCTGCCCGTTCCGCGACGGCCGGTTGATGAACTCTCCAGGGACTACGATGTCCCACGGTGCCCGGATCATCAGGCGCAAGAATCTTTCTTTGATGAGAGAACCACGGTTGGTCGCCAACCGCGATCGGACCGATTCTAGGGGATGCCCCGTCGGCGTCAACTGAAGAGGCATTCACTACCGGCGGATTTCATTGACAAGCGAGAGTGATGGTAGCGGAACGGCGCAAGCGGGCCGTCGATTTTGTGAGCCGCGACGCGTAAGCGGCCGGGCACTGCGCCGCTGCCCGAGGCCTTACGGCCAGCGGCTCACCATTGACTCAGCAGATCCCGACTAATACGACAGCCCGCAAGCAGTCCGGTGACGCGGCTGAAGGCCGGCAATCGTATTACAGAGCGTTTGCGTTTCTAGCTAAACGCCACACCGCAGAGCGGTGCCACAACACAGCCCGGGGTCGCGGAGCGCACCCCGGGTTTTGTCGAAATGGGAACTGGAACCCCAGCGGGGTTCAACAAACGACGCGATGTGGTCCGGGGGCCGAACTGCGCGAATCCGGCAAAACGCCTTGTTCAACCCCGCTGGGGTTGGCAGCCTAATGGTGGCCGAAACTTGGGGTGCGCTAGCGCGACCCCAAGCTTTGATGTGGCACGCCGCTGGCGTGAAACCGCTGCCGCGGTGAAACGAGAAATGCGTCAGTAAGATAACTGACGCGGCCGAAGGCCGGTGCGGGAGACCGGAGGACTGTGACAACTGAAAAACAACAGGTCCCTATGGTCCTGGTGGTTTGTCGCAACTCGATGGTCGGGTTCGGGCCGCGGCGGCGGGGTTTTGCGAGACTTGCCGACTAGCGCGGCTGCTGCGAACGCGAAACCGCGGTTTCCGGCGGGATGTTGACCGGTGATTGAGCACGTCTGATAGACTATTCTGTTCTAAGGACGTGTCGTGGCGCCGTCGAGCCTTTTCTGTGTGTGCCCCGATGCCTCGTTTGCCCACCACTATCCCATCAAGAATCCAGCTTTTCTTTCGGAGAATGTCGTTGATGACCAACGTGTATGGCCCGCTCCAGGTATTTGGGCTCCCCAGTCGATCCGGTGTTGTTGTCAAAGCCGCGATGTTGATCGTCGCGGTGCTGTTTTGCGTGTCGGGGCCGGTTGGAATGGCGGTGGCTCAAGACGAAGCGATGGATGAATTCGCCGACATCGCGGGCCCCGGCGAAGAGGCCGCACCGCCGGTCGATAACGCCGCGGCCGGTCCGGCGGATGGCGGCGGAGGCGCCCCTGCCGGGGGTGGAGCCGCGGCCGGAGGCGGGGACGCATCGCCGCCCCCATCGGATTCGCTGTTGAGCTGGGTGCTCGATTCGCTCGGCTACACGTATCTGATCATCTTCCTGCTGCTGTCGGTCACGCTGGTTTCGCTGTTTGTGATGAACATGCTGGCCGCGCGCCGTGAGACGTTGTGCCCGAACGAGCTGATCGAAAGCTTTGAAGAGAAACTCAACGCCAAGCAGTTCCAGGAAGCCTACGACATGGCCCGCACCGACGAATCGGTGCTTGGCCAAGTCCTCTCTGCCGGACTGGCCAAAATCTCGCGCGGCTACAACAAAGCGATCGAAGGGATGCAGGAAGTCGGCGAGGAAGAGAGCATGAAGCTCGAGCACCGCTTGAGCTACATGGCACTGATCGGAAACCTGAGCCCGATGATCGGTTTGTTCGGCACGGTTCAAGGGATGATCGCATCGTTCCGCGTGATCGCCACCAGCCCACAAACCCCCAAACCGGCCCAGCTGGCCGAAGGGATCTCGACCGCGTTGTTCACCACGCTGGTCGGACTGGCCGTCGCGATCCCCGCGATCGCCGCCTACAACATCTTGCGGAACCGAGTCTCGCGATTGCTGTTGGAAGTCGGGGTGCAGAGCGAAAACTTGATGAGCCGTTTTGAAGACATTCAACCGGGAGGCGGCGCCCAGTGAAGGTCAAGTCAAAGAAGCCGAACTTGGCCGAAGGCGATTTGACTCCGATGATTGACATGACGTTTCAGTTGATCGCGTTCTTCATGGTGCTGATCAACTTTTCGCAAACCGAGTCAAACGAACGGGTCGTGTTGCCGAGCAGCCAATTGGTCAAGCCGCCGGAAAAGCCGCTGGAGTTTCCGATCATCTTGCACGTCGCGAAGGACGGCGAGATCATTCTCGGCGGTGACAGCTACACCACCGAAACGCTCAGCACCGGACTCCGCCGCGAACTGGCGGTGTTGAAAGCCGAAAAGAAGTCGCCCAAGGACGCCAACGTGATCATTCGAGGTCACCAAGACGTCGCGGCCGGCCAGGTTCAAGAGATCATCCGCGTCGCTCAAGATCAACAGCTTGAGCAATTCGCGCTGCGTGCCAAGGAGGATCGATCATGAGAATGCGGCATGAGGTCGAGCACGAAAAGAACGAGTTGAACATGACCAGCATGATCGACATCGTTTTCCTGCTGCTCGTGTTTTTTGTGATGACGTTCAAAATCGTCGAAATGGAAGGCGACTTCACCGTCCGGATGCCGTTGGCCGGCGACGGCAACCCCACCACCGACGTCACCGATCTGCCACTGAAACTGCGTCTGCGGGCCGACAACGACGGGAAATTGACGTCGATGTCGCTCAACGAAATCAACCTCGGCACCGACTTCACCAAGCTGCGCGCCAACGTGATCGGCTTGGTCGGGACCGACGAACCGGCCGAAGACGACGACGGTCCCGAGATCGAAATCGATACCGATTACAACCTCCGCTACGCCTACGTGATCCAGGCCATCACGTCCGTCAGTGGCTATCGAGACGACACCGATCAAGTCGTCAAGTTGATCGAAAAAATCAAGTTCGCCAAACCGCGACGCTGAGTGCGAGCCATGATCCGTCACGCCGGGCGAGCGGCAATTGGCGGCTCTTGGTAGGTCACGCTGTGCGTGACCTACCGGCATGCACAGCATGCCCTACGCGCCCTTGCTGCGATCCCGTTCGGGATGCGAAAGCGACATCCCGGCATGCACAGCATGCCCTACGAGCCCCGGCATGCCCTACGACGACGGGCTGGCGATCACGTGGGATTCAACGACGGATCCTTGGCCGAGGTGTTCGTCAAAGATTCGGTCGATGACCTGCGGCGTGCAGTCTCCGTACCAGATTCCATCGGGCAACACGCCGACAATCGGACCTCCCTTGCAGACACCGATACAGCCCGCCTTGATCCGCAACACGACCGATCGCCCGGCTTTGCGATGTTGTTTGCAGCAGTGCTTGATGTGCCGCCACGTTTCTTCCATCGCTTTGCCACTACAGCACTTGGCGGTCTTGCGGTCCATGCAAACCACCAGCGTGTACTCGACCTGATGCAGTCGAAGCTTGGTTGCTTTCTTACGGGCTGAGTTCAGATTCATTCGTCACGGTTGACCACGGGATTCGAAACGCCCGGATCGTTGACTTCCGGTGAGGACACGGTCCCGGGGATCGTTTCTTCTTCGGATTTCATCTTCTGTTGAATCGATTCGCCGATCAGGTCCGTGATCTGTTGCTCGTCGAGTTCCTCTTCTTCCATCAAAGCGCGGGTGATCTTTTCCAGATCTTCGCGGTGCTCACGCAGCAACTGCTCGGCGCGTTGGTCGGCTTCCATCAAGATTCGGGAAACTTCTTCGTCGATCAACTCTTGCGTGTGTTCGCTGAATTGTCGCGACTGATGCATCTCGCGTCCCAAGAACGGATCTTCGTCGCTGGTCTTGTAGCAAACCGGTCCAAGCTTTGGGCTCATCCCCCAATGCGTGACCATTCGGCGTGCGAGGCTGGTGGCGCGTTCGAGATCGTTTTCCGCCCCGACGGTGGGTTCGTCATAGACGATCTTTTCTGCCGCACGCCCACCCAACAGCACAATCAGTTGGTGTTCCAACTCCTTCTTGCTGACGTTCAAACGATCTTCGTTGGGCACGTACTGCGTCACGCCCAAGGCGCGTCCGCGTGGAACGATGGTGACCTTGTGCACGGTGTGTGCACCGTCCAGATGCCAGGCGGTCAACGTGTGACCGGCTTCGTGATAGGCGGTTTTTTCTTTCTCGATCCCACGCAGCACTTCTTCGCGTTTGGCCCCCATCAGGATCTTGTCGCGGGCGTAATCGAAATCGTTCATGTCGACTTCTTTCTTGTCATGGCGGGCGGCCCACAACGCCGCTTCGTTGACCATGTTTTGGATGTCGGCTCCGGTTAATCCGATGGTTCCCGCGGCCAGTCGATCCAGTTTGACATCATCGGCCAACGGAACATCGCGGACGTGGACCTTGAAGATCTCTTCGCGGCCTTTCATCGTCGGGCGATTAACCGCGACGTGCCGGTCGAAGCGACCGGGACGCAACAGGGCGGGGTCCAACACATCGGGGCGGTTGGTGGCCGCGACGACGATGACGGCTTGGCTGGGCGTGAACCCGTCCATCTCACCGAGAATCTGGTTCAGCGTTTGTTCCCGTTCATCGTGTCCCCCGCCCAGTCCCGCACCACGCTGGCGTCCGACGGCATCGATTTCGTCGATGAAGATGATCGCGGGGCTGTTTTGTTTGGCGGTTTGGAACAAGTCGCGGACGCGACTGGCCCCGACGCCGACGAACATTTGGATGAATTCGCTACCGTTGACCGAGTAAAACGGCACCTCCGCTTCTCCGGCCACCGCGCGAGCCAGCAGGGTCTTTCCGGTTCCCGGCGGTCCGTTCAGCAACACGCCCTTGGGAACCCGTCCGCCGAGCTTTTGAAACTTGTCGGGCGTTTTCAGATAATCGACGATCTCTTGCAGGTCCGCCTTGACGCCTTGCAAGCCGGCGACGTCGTCAAACGTCACGGTTTTCTCGTTGGCTTCGAATCGTTTCGCCGGGCTCTTTCCAAACCCGGACAAAAATCCGCCGCCCATGATGTCGTTGCGTGTGCGACGAATCATCATGAAAACGAACAGGAACACCGCCAGCGGCAGCCCGATGAAGATCAGCAGATTGACCAGTTCACGCGTGTTGTCCGGCGCCTGGAAATCGTACGGAATATCGGCCTCGATCAACGCGCTTTCGATTCGCGACGACGATTGCGGATCGAGCGAGATGTTGAAGTAGAACTTTTTCTTCAGCGTGACCGGCTTTCCATTGTCGTCCTTTTCAACCGTTTCGATGCCGTCCTTGATCACCGGAGGCGCTTGGGGTTCGTTCTTGAACGTCCCGACGACGGTTTGCTCGCCGATGCTGACCTTTTCAATGTTTTTCTTGGCCAACTGCTCATTGAAAAAGCTGGCGGTGATCTTGGATCCCGGGTCTTCCGTTCGCCAAAAAAGGATGGCGAATCCGATCGCCAGCACCACCGCGATCAGCAATCCGTTATTGCGACGCGGGGGAGGTGCGTTCACGTCTGTCTCTTCGCGACGATTTTCCATAGTGGTATTTCGATCGAAAGTTGCTCGCCTTGGCGAGGCGGTGATATTTGAGAGGAAGGGGCGAGGGTGATTGCCAAGTCCGATTGGCAAACGCCCCGTGACAGGTTGCCCGACTGCAGCAGTGGTGAGCAAAACCGATGCCACACGCCGAAACCAACACGAAAACTATGCGCTGGTATCATAAATCGGTGTCAAAGCATTCCCCAAAACTCGGCTCGGGGAGTCATCCCGGCGGGCTACAATCCGCAAGGGGCTAGCCGGATGGGGTTCGATTGTACCAATTTGCGCGAAAATGGAATGTGGGGGCTCAGGACTGCCAACTTGGCGACACGCTCCGACCCCGCGCCGCGGCAGCTTGGAGATGACAGGCAATCTGGCGACGATTCAGCTTGCGAATCTGGCAAACTTCCTCCATCGTGAATCCGTCGCTGAACAGCCGCCAGGTCCAGTACGCGTCGCGTTCACCGACCGACTCGTCCGTCCCGTCTGGCGGATCAGGGGCTGGCTGGGCGGGATGATTGTTATCGGAATCGGATTCCCGCAGCGCCGGCGACTCCTCCGCAGTCGGTTCGGCCGTCCCTAAGTCTAACGGCCCCCCCGGCGGTACCGCAACGTCACTCCCCGCGGTCGCGGTTCCCTGATCCTCTGTCTCGCTCAGGCAACCGCGGATGATCTCCAGAATGTCGTAGCCATGCTGCTCCATGGTGGCCGGCCCGATCCCCGAGACGACTTCCAGTTCGCTGCTGCTTTGCGGACGAATGTCCGCCAGCCGGTCGATCGTCGAATTGGTCAGGACTCGATAGGCGGGAATTCCCAGCGCCGCGGACGCTCGGCGCCGCCAACGTTTGAGCGCCTCGCCGATCTCATCGGCCAGCTTCTTTTCGGGGCTGGTCAAATCATCGAGGGTGATGGGGATGCCGGACTGCGGTTGCGGCTGGGTTTCGCTCAAGGCAACGTCGTCCTGCGCCGGCGACGATTGCGAATCCGGATCGGCTTTGGCCACGTCGGTCGATTCGATGTGCCGCGCCGCCGCGGCCAGCCCTCGGGCGAGCCCCTTGGACAACGTGAACGATGCCGGGAGCGGAGATTTCAGGTGCATCACCGACTTGCCGAAGTCGCTGATTTCGACCGTCGGGCGACGTTGATCGACTTCACGTTGCTCGATCATCCCATGCTCGATCATCGCATCGATGACCTTGCTCAATTGTGCCTGTTTCATCGAGGACAACATCCCGTAGGTGCTCAATCGTTGCAGCTTCCACTGGGTGATGCGTTTGTTCTGGGACCCGCACAACATCTGGGCGACCAGATTCTTGCCGAATCGACCGTGCATGCGGGTGACGCCGCTAAGGATGACGCGTAAACCACACAGCAACGCGTTGGCATCGGATTCGGTCAGGCCGTCCGTGACCGCGCTGCTCGCATTGCTTGCGTTGTCGATGTCACAGCGATCACACTTTCCACAATTCTTGCTTTCCGGGTCGCCGAAATAGTCCAGGATCACGCGTTGGCGGCATCCGCCGGTTCGGGCGAAACCGATGACGGCTTCTAATTTTTCGTATTCGTTCGCTTTTCGCCGCGCAAGTTCTTCGAAATCGATCTCCAGGTTCTCGAAGGGGACGTCGCGCTGGACAAAATGGACGGCGCGTCCGCGGAACGGGGGACAGTAGTCGAACGCGTTCAACCGACTCAGCTCACGCAAGGTCCGCATCAATTGCTCGCGATCGACATCGGCCAATTCCATCAAACGGTTGGGCCGCACGTAGACGTCATCATTCCGGCGTCGACCGACAACTTTCTCGATCGCGGTCATCACGCGGCGGCGGAGTTTCGCTTCTTTCGGCAAGAAATCCAGCAGGGTCGGGGCGTCGCTGTCGATCCGAACGAGCAACTGGTTTTGGCTGCTGTCGAGCCGCCGCAGCACGCCGGCTTTGGCGAGCAGCGTCTGGGCGGTCCCGATCGCTTCGGAACTGTCCGCATCGATCGCATCGCGGACTTGATCGAGCGTCAGCTCGATCGGGTCTTCCGGACGCGAGAGCAAATACTGATAGACCTTGTTGACGATCGCTTTGGAGGGGTAACGGTTCTCGATGAAGAACTCTTGGATGTAGCGATCATGGTACGAGAAAAACAGTCGGCAATCGCTCTCCAGTCCGTCGCGTCCTGCGCGGCCGGCTTCCTGATAATAGGCCTCCAACGTTCCCGGCATGTTGTAGTGGGCGACGAATCGGATGTCGGACTTGTCGATCCCCATGCCAAACGCGTTGGTGGCAACGATCCCCGCCAACTCGCCGGACATGAACTTTTCCTGCACGATGCGGCGTTTCTCTGACTCCATGCCACCGTGATAGACACCGATCGGGCGGCGTGTCTTTTCGGGCAACCATTCGCCGATCGCTTCGCACGACTTTCGTGTCGCGGCATAGATGATTCCCGCGCCGTCCTGACTCTTGACGAATTCGGTCAGCTGGTCTTCTTTTTCCAGATCCGTCTTGCTCTGAGAAACCCCGAAATGCAGATTCGTGCGGGCAAACCCCGTCACAAAAACTTTGGGGGATTGCAGATCCAACAGCGCACAAACGTCGTCACGCACCATCGGTGTCGCGGTAGCGGTCAGCGCGATCGTTTGTAGACCACCCAGGTACTGCGAGCGGACTTGGCCCAATCGCGAGTAATCGGGGCGAAAGTCGTGCCCCCATTCGCTGACGCAGTGGGCTTCGTCCACCGCAAGCAACGTGACTTGGCAGCGTTGCAAGGTTTCCAGAAATCGACCGTTGCGCAGCCGTTCCGGTGCGACATAGACCATTTCCAGTTCGCCCCGGGCCATCGATTCCATCACGTCTTCTTGTTCGCGGGCGCTGAGCGTGGAATTGATCAGTCGGGCGGCGATTCCCAATTGCCGCAGCGTGTCGACTTGGTCCTTCATCAACGCGATCAGGGGCGAAACGACAATCGTCGTGCCGGGACGGGCCAGGCTGGGCAGCTGGTAACAGAGGCTTTTCCCACCGCCGGTCGGCATCACGCACATGACGTCTTCACCGCTGGCGACGGCTTCGATCACGTCACGCTGGCCGGGGCGAAATTCGCTCAGGCCGAACCGCGAGAGCAACGAATCGTAGTCGGTGGCAGTGGCATTCATGAATCAGTCCGTTTGAGAAGGCGTGTGCGGTCAAAAGTATACGGATTTCCCATCCATTGGCGATCCGCGACCCGCCCGCCGCGACCCGCCCGCCGCGACCGGCCCGCGATGACAACAGCCGATGGCAGTCTGGGGCAACCTCGTCTATACTCGATCGTTTCTGCCGCCGTGACCTGATTCAACCGAGCCTGCACTTCGCCATGACGCATGCCATGCACTGTGCCCGACCGCTGTCTTTCCGCTTCTCAACGGTCACCCCCCTGCTTTTCCGGCTCGTCGTGCTGATCCTGGCCGGCACCGTCTGGGGCCAGGGACGCGGAATCGCCAACGAACCGGTTTTTACCGATGATTTCGAGTCTGGGACCAGCCGCTGGGAAATGCTCGACCCGAAGACCTGGAAACACAGCACCCGCGACGGCTCCAAAACGATCGAAATCACCGACCGCAGCAGCGAATACAAGCCGCCCGTGCGCAGCCCCCTGCATGTCGCACTGATCAAGGACCTGGAACTGGGCAGCTTCGAAATCCACTTTCGGGTCAAAAGCACCAAAGACACCGGAAATCATCGCGATTGCTGTGTGTTTTTCAATTATCGCGACGACCAGCACTTTTATTACGTGCACCTGGGGGCCCGGCCCGACCCGCACAGCGGTCAAATCATGATCGTCAACGAAGCCCCCCGTCGGGCACTGACCGACAACACCCGCGAAACGCCCTGGGACGACCAATGGCACCAGGTCAAACTGGTGCGAGACGTCGAATCGGGCAGAATCGCCATTTTTTTTGACGACATGACTCAACCGCAGATGGAGGTGTTTGACAAAACGTTCACCCACGGACGAATCGGCCTCGGGTCGTTTGACGACTTAAACGCCTTCGATGATGTTGTCGTCTTCGCAAACTAGCCACGGCAGACGCCGATTCAATCTCTTCTCTCCAACGGCTCAGTTGGACTTCACACCAAAACAAGGAATCTGCAGCGGATGAGCGATTACGGAATGTTCAGCGATGATTTTTATCTCAACATGAACTTGGCAACCGAAATGGATCTGCCGCAAAATCGCGAGTCCGTGCTACACTATTTCGAACAGGTCAGACGCCGTTACCCCCAGATGCTGAACTTCTATTCCCGCGAGAAGTCAGAATTTGTGCTCGAAGAAGAAAAGGAAAAGGGTTCCTACCGCTGGGTTTCGATCGAGCCCCGGCGGCTCAACAGCGGTTCGGTCAACCCCGAATCGTTGGAGGCCGCGATCGACCAGCACCGCAGCGTTCTGGAACTGGTTCCCTATGAGCTTTCCATCACGCCGCTGGATTGCGAAGCGCTCAGCGTGATGTTGGGATTCGATTTCAACTATCGCGGGAACCACAACGAGATTTTGAACCAGGCGATCGGAATCGCGCCGGCTCTGGAACGGTTTACCACACTGCCCTACGGCAAAGTGCTCTCCAATGAGCCCTCGCTGCAATTCGCACTCGATGAAGAATGCCGGACCCAGTGCCGCATCAGCTTCGAATCCCGCACCACGGCCTATCAGGTGCGGACCGGGGAATACAGCGAAGATCAATTGAGCGTTTACCTGACGGTCCGCCGCTACGACAGCCTGGGCCCGGATGAATCGTTCGACAACGAATTCATGCGGCTGTCGTCGCTCTGTCGCGATCTGGTCGACGAGTATCTCGTTGCCGCCGTCTTACGACCGCTGCAAGAAGCGATCTCGCTGCACTGATGCCGTTCCGCGTTGTTCAAAATTGAAAGTACACGAACGGGGTAAAGCCCCGCGGCGCGTACAGGACCAAGCACCAGATCATCACGGTCGTCACGATCGGTGTGTACCAGCGTTCGGCCCGCAAACGCATCGCGATTCTCATTCGAGTGGTCCAGGCGGCGTGTTCGAGCACCATGATCCCGATCGCCGCGATCGCCAACGGCGGATACCAATCCATCCCCGGTGACTGAAATAGCATTTGCCGCGTGATGGACGCAAATTGGTCCAGCGAGGTGCTGCGAAACAGCACCCAGCCGAAAACGACGACCAAGAACGTCGACAGCCGTCCCAGCCACACGGCCTTGCGCAACTCATAACGCCGGCGCAGCTCGCGTTCGCAAACCAGCGCCGTGCCATGCCACAGCCCCCACAGCACAAACGTCCATGCCGCCCCGTGCCACAGCCCGCCCAGCACCATCGTGATGATCAAATTGACGTTCGTACGAAACCCGCCACAACGACTGCCTCCCAGCGGAATGTACAGGTAGTCACGCAGCCAACGTGAAAGCGTCATGTGCCAGCGGTGCCAAAAATCGGCGACGCTGGTCGCCAAGTAGGGGTGTCGAAAGTTCTTAGGAAATCGATAGCCCAGCATCTTCGCCACACCAATCGCGATATCGGTGTAGCCGGAAAAATCATAGTAGATCTGTCCCGCGTATCCGATCACCGCCAGCCAGACGGTCAGTCCGCCGTAGAGCTGCGGGGCCGCGAACACGACATCGACGACTTCGCCCAAGCGGTCCGCCAAAAGCACTTTCTTGACCAACCCACAAAGCGCCAATTGAAATCCGCCATAAAAACGCCGCGACGACCAGTTCGGACGCCGCGATAGCTGGGGCAACAATTCACTGGCGCGCACGATCGGTCCGGCGACCAACTGGGGAAAGAACGCGACATACAACGCAAAATCGAGCAGCGAATCGGTCGGGCGGATCTTTCCACGATAAACGTCGATCGTGTAGCTGAGCGTCTGGAAGGTGTAAAACGAAATGCCGACCGGCAAGATGATGTTCAACGTGCCCGCGTTCAGACCGGCCGATTCGATCAACGGTGTCGCGGATTCGATAAAGAAATTGAAGTACTTGAAGAAGCCCAGCACGCCCAGGTTGACGCCAAGACTGACGCACAACCACGCTCGCTTGCCCCGAGACGCGACCGCGTTGGAAATCCGCCGAGCCACAAAGAAGTCGACTGCCGTTGACAACAACAACAGCCCACAAAAACGGTAGTCCCAGTACGAATAAAAGTAGTAGCTTGCCGCAAGCAGAATCAGATTGCGCGGCACCCGCGTGCGACACCGCCACACGGCCAACAGGATCAATCCCAAAAAGATCAGAAACTCGATCTGCGTGAACTGCATCGTGGATCAGTCCTTCGCCGAATCGTTGGGGACAGGCCGACCGCCCGGCGCCAGCCTACCGGGAATCTTCAACAACTGTTCCGCAATGATTCGGTTCCCAGTCGCGTTGTAATGCCCCACCCCGAATTGGCCGTTGTGAAATCCTCGTGGCCAATCGCCCGCGTGGGCCGCCGCGTTCATCGCGTCTCGCGCGTCGAGAACGTCAAAACCATGATCCGCACACTGGCGGCGGAATCGTTCAAACAACTCCTGATTCGGGTCATCGAACTTGGTTTCACCATCGATGATCGCGGGAATCAACGGCGCGTAGACAAAGATGCACGGCGCGTCGCATTGTTGATGCAGCCGTTCCAACTGACGGGAGAATCGATCTGCCAACGTTGCATTGGATACCCTCGCACGGGACGACTGGGACTGGCCGGACGCGGTGGGGCCGCGTGGCCCGTGGAGCGGACCGGGGCGAAACCTCAGCCGACGACGCGTCGTTCCGTCGCCGGTCGTGACGAGGTTGCGCGCCGCTTGAATCAGGAAGGCGGGAAACATCTCGCTGATTTTGGATCGCGATGGATTCAACCCATCGTCCACGCCACCGATCTCCACCGTCCAGTCGGACCACTCGGCAACCAGGAAGACATGCGCGTCAATTCCGACCGCATCGTTGTCACTCAACGTTGCGATCTGTGCAATCCAGTCGTTGCAGTCGTCGCCGCTGCGCGCGAACGGATAGACGTGGATCGGATCGGAAGACAATCGTGCGACCTGGGCCGCGATCTTGTCTCGATCATCGACACAAACCCCTTCGGCCTGGGAGTCTCCCCAGAGCGCCAGACGCAGTCCGCCGCGATCATCGCGATCCAACGCCACTTTTCCCGGCATCCCCAACGGTCCGATCTGCGTTGTCGCATACCCTTCACTACGCCAACGGTAATTCGATCCCGGTTGCAGCACCGCGACTCCACGCGTCGGGTCGTCGATGCGTGGCACGTAGCTGCGCACGAACCAGGGTGAAGTGACGGCCACCAAAGCGGTTCCCAGCAGCATCCCGACGAACCATCGACGCAGCATCACTTGCCCACGGCAGAAGGAATCGGAGAAATCATCCCAGCCCCAGAGGGGCTGTCGGGCGGCGCGATGCGAAGCATGGTGGAGGAAACGTGTGAGAGAAGTCAGGCGACACGTGCAGCTATAGGATACTCAGATCGGATCAACGCCACAGGTCCCACCCACACGCCACTGGCTGACGGCCAATGCCGCATACTTTGCACCAAGCGGGGTGTTTTTTGCAGCGGTAGGGCGCGAGCCCTCCGGTCTTGCACGGTGAAACCGGACGGCTCGCGGGCTGTCGGTTTTGTGAGCCGCGACGCGCAAGCGGCCGGGCACTGTGACGTTGCCCGAGGCCTTACGGCCAGCGGCTCACCATTAACTCAGCAGAACCCGACTAAATCGACAGCCCGCTCGCGCCGTTCCGCTAACACGTTCAGAGCCAATGCCAGCGGGACGCGTCAGCGAGCGGTCCGATTGGTGTATGATTTGGGGCACAAACGATGATTTGCTTGTCTACGTGAGTCCTTTTGGATGATCATCCCTTACAGCACCGACGCGCCTCTCTATCACCTGCCTTGGGTCACGGGCAGTTTGATCGTCGCGAACATCGCCGTGTTCTTTGCAACCACCTTCCAGGTCTTTATCGGCACCTGGGAACCGGAGCAGATTGATTGGTTGTTGATTCAATTCAACCAAATCAATCCGCTCCAGTGGCTGACGGGCAGCTTCATGCACTTTGACCCGTTCCATCTGATGGGCAACATGTTCTTCTTGTTCTGCTTCGGTCTGGTGGTCGAAGGCAAAGTCGGAAATCGTCGGTTCTTGGCCATCTATCTGCTGTCCTGTGCGTTGATCGGTGCAGTGGTGCAGATACCGATGTTCTTGATGGGCAGCGAAGAAGCGGCCGGTGGTGCGTCGGGGGCGATCTCGACCTTGATGGTGATCGCACTGATTTGGGCGCCGGAGAACGAGATCAGTATCTTTTACTTCTTCTTTCCTTTCGTTGGGACGGCCGAACCACGCATCGTGACGATCTGCGTGTTTTTTATCGGCCTGGATGTCCTCTCCGTCGTGTTCAGCGGGTTTGCGATGTCGGGCGCCATGGGCCACGTGATCGGTGCCTTGATGGGGTTTCCGATCGGAATCTACTTTCTGAGAACCGACGAAGTGGATTGCGAAGGCTGGGACGCCATTTCTCGCAACGATTGGTTGCAGCAATACCCTTTGCTGTACGGCGAAAAGCAACGAAAACGCGATCGCGACAAGCATGACGAAATTGAAAACCCGGTCGAGAAGGCGTTGCAGGTGACCGGCGGCGATGTTTCGAAAAGTCAATGGATCGGCCTGGCATCGACCAAGCGGAAACCCAAAACGCCATCACGCTCCCCCGTCGCACCGGCCGCTGCGGCGAAAAGGAAGACGCGCAAAAAGAAGCGGCAGACATCCGAAGTGTCGCCGGAACGCGTGGCCGAGAAGTGTCAGGCCCACCCCGAATTCAATCGCCTGGCCTACGTGCTCCGTCAGAGTCTGCAAACGAACAATTTGCCGGCGGCGCAGCAGGCGTTCTTGCGGCTGGACACGCTTAAAGTCGGCGCGGGTTTAGGCGAGACGACGTTGATGCGATACGCATCGGATCTTTGCACGCAAAAACAGTGGGTCAACGCAATTCGCCCGCTCGCCATCGTGGTGGAAAAACAAGGTTTGCTGGCCGACGACGCTTGCCTGCGGCTGGCACAGATTCAATTGCGAGTGCTGCAGCGCCGCGACCACGCCATCGCGACGCTGGAAAAGATCGTGGCACCGGAAGACCAATTGATCGACGCAGAAAAGAAAGAACGATTGCGCAAACGCGACGAACTACTCAGCCTGGCCCGCGGCGGGTAGTGGGGTAAGCATCCTGCTTGCCACCGTCCCAGGCTCCGCCTTACGCCGTGAACGATTTGTTAGCGGCAGGGCGCGAGCCCTCCGGTGTGTTGGCAAAGATGCGCAAGCCGGCAGGGCTTGCGGGCTGTCGATTGAGTGGAATTGGTCGAGGCAATGGTGAGCCGCTGGCCGTAAGGCCTCGGGCGGGCGCCTGGATGCCCGGCCGCTTACGCGTCGCGGCTCACTCACTAAACCGACAGCCGGCTGCGCCCTGCCGCTAATACTTCGTCACGCACGGCGTGACCTACAACGCCGCTTTGAATTGTTCCAGCTGACGAAGCATCGGTGGTGAGAACGGGTCGAGCTTGATCGCTTGTTCCTGCGTGATGACCGCTTCTTCGATCCGGCCGAGCGCGAAATAGCAACGGGCACAGGTATCCAGACGCGCGGCGCGGTACATCAAGTCTTCCGAATCGAGAAATTCCAACGAGTCCAGACTGCATTTCAACGCGCGTTCATAGTCGCCTTCGGTGTTGGCGACCAACCAGGCGTATTGGTTGTACGCTTCGCCCAGTTCCGCCTTGTAGTCTTCCGGCTTGATGATCTTCTTGCGGGACTCGATCCGTGAGATTCGCTGCTGGAGCGCGTCCCGATTCTGGACGATCTGTTTGATCACCGACGGCTTCCAATCGGAGTCGTCGGGATCATCCAAGCGATACATCCGAATCAGGATGTCGATGTTGTCGTTGTCAAATCGATAGGCGAGTAGAAGCTTGCTTTTGACTTCGTTCAACGTCTCTTGATCGTCGCCGTGTTTCTCCAGCAACGCGAGTCCACTTTCGTACTCGTAAAGACTTCGGATCCGGCTCAAACTGATCTGCCAACGCGACATGCGCGACTGGTAAAGGCGATCTTTTTTTGCCCGGTCGGCGATCGGGAACAACACCGTTGCGGCGTCTTCGTGCCGCAATTGTTCGCTGAACATGCGGGCCAATTCCTGACGCGCGCTGACGCCGACGATCGATTCGATATCGCAATGCTTGATGATTTCCCGGTTCTCCCGTTCGGCCCACTCGAAACGTCCGCGCGAACGCAGCAATAGCGCGGCTTGATAGTGGGCGTACGCGATTTCTTGCAGCTGGTGGTCGGTGATCGCGTTTTCGACCGCTTTCGGTTTTTCCTCTTCACCGGGTTCGGTGGCATCATTCGCGACGATTTCGGGTAACGGGTTGATCTGCAACGCGTCCGAGGCGAGTTCTTGGGCCAGCTCGCTTTGGCCGATTTCGTCATAGGCTTGTGCGGCCGAATAGAGCAGTTCGGCGTTTTCGCCAAAGGTGTGTTGGTGCCGTTCATAGAGTGCCACCACGATCGGGAATAACCCCTGACGAATCGACCACCCGGCGTGCTCGGACAGATCACGTGTCGCCGGCGCGATCAGATCGATGTGCTCCATCACCAGCGACAATGCCGCCTGGCGCGCGTCTTCGGCCAGCGCCCTCGTTGCCAAGACGCGGATCATCTGCATCACCGATGCGGACGTGACGTCGGGACTGACCCCCGCATCGACCTGCCTCCGCTGCTGCCGGACGAGTTCCTCCCATCGCTCGGGTGAATAACTTCCCGCCTGCAGATCCTTTGCGTAGGCCAGCAACCACTGGGACGAATCACGATCGTTTTCTCCGATCACCGCTTCAATCCGCTCGGCCAACCGACGTCGGCCGACCTTCTCGCGCCCGAGCGGCTGTTTCAGGACCAGCATCGCCGCGCGACGGCTGAGCGGTACGCTGGGATCAAATCGCGCCAGTCTCGCCAACGCTTCGACCCCCAATTGGTCCCGTAAACGGCCGAGCAACTCAATCCGCCCGAGTCGGTCGGTTTCGCTTTGGGCGCCGTATTCACTGAGGATCTCTTGGACTTCTTTCGGATCCGAGTCCTTGGACCAACTGACTTGCAGACTGCTGATCAGATAGCGGGCGGCCGACAAAATCTCGCTGTCGTCATGATTCTGGGCCTCGCGAAGGGCATCAAACGCTTCCAGCCCGTACATTTTCAGCTGATTCCGGGCCCGGATTCGGGTGGCGTAGCTGTCGCTGCCGAGTTTTTCAATCAGCTCCTTGATCAGCTGGTCGGTCGTTTTCGCCTTGTCATCGGCCGCTCCGTCACCGTCAGCCGCCGAAACGACGCCGCTGGTGCCCAGGCAAAGCCCCCCACAGATCAAAAGGGTGGCGAACCAGGTCCAGACTCGGCGGGAATCGTGTTGCAAAGGTTGGAGCATCTTTCCGACGGGCCGACGAGGAAATTCAGTTTGATTGACCGGTTGTATTCTATCGATTCCGCCAAAATTGTGCAGCTGGAATGCCCGGCTGGTTGCCCCGGTGTCCTAAAATCCACGCCGGAATGCCGTGTGCTCGCATGTTTTTCTCGATCGCCTGGGTGCCGGATGCAGAATTCTGGGCGGCCGCACGGTGTCGACGGCCAAGAATCGCCCGCCGCAATCGAAGTTCCCAGCGAGCGATCAACCAGCTATTATCCCCGCATGAACTGGCCTTTCGCCAGATCTCCCCCCCCTTTCAAGTTGATCCGTAGCGACGAATGACGCGAAAATCGAAGAATTCGAACGACACCGGCAAAGCCGCTAAAAAAACACCCTCGCGTGCCGAGTCGGCGACCGATGATCGCACGCCGGAGCAACGGTTCGGCGATTCGATTCGCACCTCCGCCCAACGGGAAACCGTCGAAGCGTTTGTGGTCGCGTTCGTTCTGGCGCTGCTGTTTCGCGCTTTTGTCGCCGAAGCGTTTGTGATTCCGACCGGTTCGATGGCGCCGACGCTGATGGGGGCTCACAAGGATATCGATTGCCAGCAGTGTGATCATCGTTTCCAAATCGGTGCCAGCAAGGAGCGTCGTGGGCCGTACCAGGACGACACGGTGGTCGGCGGTATTTGTCCCAATTGCCGCTACGTCAACAACCTGGATCTGGCCGAAAACAGCAACGCCACCACCTTCAATGGCGATCGTATCCTGGTCAGCAAGTTTGCCTACACGCTCAGCGAGCCCGAACGTTGGGACGTGATCGTGTTTAAGTTCCCTGGGAATCCGAAGCAGAATTACATCAAACGTCTGGTCGGGCTGCCCAACGAAACGATCAGCGTCTTTCATGGCGATGTTTACGCGGCACCGACCGATCAACCGACCTCGGATGTCATCCTCCGTAAACCGGCCGACAAACTGTTGGCGATGCGGCACCACGTCTATGACACCGACCAGCAATCCGATTTGCTGATCAAATCGGGTTACCCAAGCCGAATCCAACCCTGGCGTGAAAACACCGCGGCCCCGCCGGAGGACTCTTGGGAAATCGAACGCAGCCAAGCCGGCTTGGTCGCCACGGTCGAACCCATGAACGAGACCGAGACCCATTGGTTGCGCTACTTCCATCGCTGGCCGACCGACAACGAGTGGAACATCGCTGCCAAAGGCGGACCGCTCAATACGGTTGCCCCCTACAGCAGTCGACTGATCACCGACTTCTACGCCTATGACTGTTACATCACCGTCCCCAGTCGCGATGTCTACGAAACAACACCCTCCAACGCTCGTTGGGCCGGGAAGCCGCCATGGAATCCCGATTACCAGTCGGGTGGTTCATTGGCTCAGTTCCGTGGCGATGCTCGATTCGGCGAGCGCGGTTTCGCCGATGATGGTTTGCACTGGGTCGGCGACCTGATCGTCGAATCCGATGTGACCGCGTCGAGCGAATGCAAGGAATTGACGCTGGAATTGATCGAGGCCGGGGTTCAATACCAATGCCGCATCGATTTGACCAACGGCAACGCCAAACTTGCCATCCTGGACGGAGACCAACCGTTGGAGTTTTCTACGGCGGACGGCAAAACAACGTCTTCGGTTGAAGGTGCCAGCGGGGCTCGGGCCGGCGATACGTTCTCGGTCCGATTCAGCAATTGTGACGACCAGTTGTTGCTGTGGGTGGACGACGCCCTGGTTGAATTTGACGGTCCGACGACGTTTGATGCCCGAGCGTTTCGCGGCGACGGCGAAGCGTATCCGCGGTACAAATCGGCCGTGCATCCGATGGACGCCGCCCCGGTCGGCATCGCGGTGCGCGGCGGCGCAGCGACGATCGCCCGGGTCAAAATTGATCGCGACAAGTATTACGTCGCGACCGACAACAGCTCGTTCGGCATCTTTGACTACGACATGAACCAGCTGTATCAACTCGCACAGCAAAACGTCAGCTTTCGCGACATCCAAGATGTGATGGCGCGACCGGACCTCTGGGAACAATTCCCCGCGTGGCAAACACGTCGCAAAGTGACGTTTCGCCTGGAAGAAGATCAATTCTTTCCAATGGGCGACAACAGCCCCGAAAGTCTGGATGCTCGATGTTGGGCCGGCACAAAGCTGGGCGCCCGATTGCCCGACCGGTTCCGTGATCAAGCCTACGCGTTCGCCGATGCATCCTACGTCCCACGCGATCTGTTGGTCGGCAAGGCGCTGATGGTGTTTTGGCCACACCCCTGGAACTCACCCGTCCCCTTCACCCCCAATTTCGACCGCTTCCGGTTCATACGCTAGTGCTTTGTCAGCTTTCAATTTTCGAGCCTGCGTTTGTCGAGCGGAAAAGGGGTCAGGTACCAAAAACCAAATGGCCCGCAGGGTGCTTCGCATTTTTGGTACCTGACCCCTTTTCCGCGGTACCCTAAGAATAAAAGTTGACGAAGCACTAGCCGCCGAAGTGGCCCGGTCATCAATCATTCTCGAAACGGATTTCAAGTGCGATGAGTATCGATCACGACGAGCCCACGACGGTTCTGGAAGCCACCGATCTGCAAAAGACCTACGGCAGACGCCGCGTCGTCGATGGGGTCAACCTGTACGTCGGCAAAGCGGAGATCGTCGGATTGTTGGGGCCCAATGGAGCCGGCAAATCGACCAGTTTTCGGATGATCTGCGGCATGATCCAACCCGACCGCGGCCGTGTCTATTTGGACGGACGCGACGTCACCGATTGGCCGATGTTTCGCCGTGCCCGAGACGGACACATGGGTTACTTGCCGCAAGAACCCAGCGTGTTCAAGAAACTGACGGTCGAACAAAACATCTCGGCACTGCTGGAACTGTTGGGGATGGACCGAAAACAACGCAAAATCCGCACGCAAGAGTTGCTCGAAGAGTTCAACATCACGCATATCCGCAAGAGTCGAGCTGCGGGGCTGAGCGGCGGTGAACGACGCCGGCTGGAGATCGCTCGGTGTCTGGTCTCGGATCCGAAAATTGTGATGCTGGACGAGCCGTTTGCGGGGATCGACCCCGTCACCGTGCAATCGATCCAGGGCGTGATCAAGCAATTGCGTGATTCGGGGATCAGCGTTTTGATTACCGATCATGCGGCCCGCGAAATCTTGGGCACGGTCGACCGCTGTTATGTGATCTACCAAGGCCAAGTGTTGATCGACGGGACACCCGACGAAGTGAAACGGCACCCCAAGGTCCGCGAAGAGTACTTGGGGGACATGGATGGGGCCGAGCGGATCGCGGAAGCGATCGATGAGCGCCACGCAGAGGCCCCCGTGGCCATCGCGGCAGCTCCCGCGAACGTCCAGTCGGCGCAAGAAAAGTCACTCGTACCGCCACCGCACTTCCGTCAAAAGCGCGCCCTGCGACGGCGCACGAATGTTTCGGACGTCTAAGCCACGCCGCGATTCGTTAAAACCCCCCTTCCCTGTTCGGCGGTCTCGACACCCAAGAATCGGCGCGTCGTGCGCGTGATCGGATTCGTACACCGCTAGCGACTTGGAACTGATTCATCGAGATCGGTGAAATCGATCGTATTCAGTCGATCGGCGAGTTCCTGGGATAGAAAGGGCGTGAAAAGTCCAACAACACCGCCGGCAACCATTCCGATCACCAAATTGTATTCGGAAGGGATGACAGACAGGCAAACGGTGAAGGCCGTTACGCCCAGGAGACAGCCCAGAGCCAGAGCCACCCAGAGATTGCGAAAGAACCGCACCGGTATCGAGCAAAGCTTGAGCCTCTGACGCAAAAACTCGTCGATGGGTTGTTCGTTGTCTGCCCAAACAAGGTTCTGTGGGTAGACCGCCTCTTGGCAATGTTCGCAGAACAACCGGGAGCGACTATCACCCGTGTAAACAGGATCGTTCAACTGACGATACCACTCCCCTTGCGCAACGTAAGAGCGGCCACACTTCACATGCCTAAATTCTCGATAGGGTTGCATCAGCTTGTGACTCAGTCCATTCGATGGTTGTTTCTTAAAGCTCGGACATGATCGGCGATCGAACTTCACAAGCGGAGAAACGGGAATCGATCGGACGCTCAAACTCTGTTGGCATTGGGGTGGCCATGGAGAGCACGTCATTAGAACAATTCACACCGAAGGAGGCCAGCAGCTGGCGAAACCACCCCCGTCCCCTTTTTGGCTTATTTGGTCAGGACCAACTTGCCTTGGCGGGTGCTCTGCAGGCGGTAGAGCTTGCCTTCGTACTCGATCCAAACCTCGTCCCCGCAACGCGAAAGATCTGAAAAACGCACGATCTTGCGGAGCGAACTCTCAAGATTCGTCGCCGCCAATTCCGGCGGATTGGCGTTCGAATCATCGTTGGGATTGGAAGACATGGGGTAGGCCGAATGGGAAGGGCCCCACTACAAAAACAGCGTGTTGCGAGTGGGTCTCAATAAGAAAACCGCTTCCAGCAATTTTGTCAACATTCGTTGTGAAAACTTTTTGATCTGCGTTTTCCCGATCCATTCGCGAGTGCACCGTTCCCCTTCACTAATTCTTGGGCTCAGGTGGGCTTTCAAAACGAAATCACAACGACTATCTTCTGTTTTGTTGAGACCTATTCTCAATAGCTTTCAAAGGTAGCAAGCCAGGCATAGCGACGCTGCGATCGGTCGTCCGAAGCGACGATTCCGCACCGCAGTCGCTCAGCGACCCAGCAAGCGAGAACGAAGCTTCGACCCCCGTCGCACTGGGCGACGTGTGGGCGATTGTTCTACTTGCATCGAGAGGTCAATGCTGTGCGTTGGTGTCAGTTTATTTGTTTGGCGGTCGCCATCGGCTTCGGGTCGATCGGCACCGGATCGGTTGCGACTGCAGCCATCTTCACCCCCGGCGAGTCGGTGCCGGATGTCAACGGCGAGGTGTTCACGTGGTCCGAATCGGCCGCCAACAGCAGCTTCGTGTTCTGGGACAGCTTCGACGATTTCCCCGGCGGAACGACGCCCGGATTCCTGCCCGCGGGCACGTCCCCGACCGCCAACGAAAGTTTCGGGGATGGCGGGCCGATCAGCTCGCTGACCTTTGAATCGAACCAGTCGTTGGCCTCCAGCGGCAACGCGTACGGCGGTCTGTTTGGGCCCGGCGACAGTTCGAGCTTCTTGACCGATGCCTACGCGACCGTCCGCTCAGGAACCTCCGGCGGCGGATTCACGCGGATCGTGGCGCAGTTCGAAACGTTGGGTTCCGAGCTGGATTACTCGTCCGTCTTGCTAAGTGCCTCGGCGGCCACCGCTGGAACGATCGCACCGAGTTTGGTGCTCGAAACGGCACGCGTTTCGTTGGGCGGAACGTTTGGCGGTGAAGGTGTCAGCTATCTTGCGCTGTGGGATTTGGATTCGTCGCAGGCCGAATACCGGTTCGACTTCAACGCCCAATCCACCAGCATGTCGCTGGACCAATTTCGAATCGACACGTTCACCCAAAACACCCCCTTTATCACGCCGTCGGCGGTGCCGGAGCCCGGTGGCTTGGCGGTATTGGCTGTCGTCGCCGGCGGGATGGTGCTTCGTCGCCGGCGTCGGGGGAGTCTTCGGGGACCGCGTCAATCGACTGTTCGTTCACCCCAACGGTTGCCGCGAACGTCGCGCGACGCGTTCACGCTGGTCGAGTTGCTGGTCGTGATCGCAATCATCGGAATCATGGTCGGTTTGTTGTTGCCCGGGGTCCAAGCGGCGCGGGAAGCGGCGCGGCGGATGTCGTGCAGCAACAACTTGAAGCAAATCGGGTTGGCGATGCACAACTATGACGATGTCCACGGAAATCTGCCGCCGAGTGCGCTGGGGGTTCGCGTCGGAGGAACGAGTCGCCGGCCTGTCCAACGCGGCGGATTGACGGCATTCGTTGCAATTTTGCCGTTTGTCGAAGAAGACGCGTTGTTCCAGCAGTTCGACCTGAACGCCGATGCATGGTCCCCGCAGAACGAGGCGCCGGCGAAGAAAACTCCGGAAGTGTATTTGTGTCCGTCGATGTCGTTGCCCGATAGCGGCGGAACGCCCGACGGCTACTCCAGCTATGCGATCTCCACGGGAACCAAAAAGTATCGCAACCAAATCCACAACGGCGCGATCGTTGATGCGATGAATGTGTTTCAGAGCGAACGAGTGATGGCGGGCATCCCCGAAGCCTCGTCGTGGCTGACCTGGGTGGACGTGGATGACATCTCCAACGCCGACGGAACCTCGAACACGCTGCTGGCCGGCGAGTTTGGCGTCCAGGTTCGCGAGACGTCGTCATTACCTTTCCCCTATCCGGGATCGGGCGGTCAAAGCGCGGGCAAGTGGGCGGTCAGCTATCCATATCATTCCAGCGCGACGACGTTCGGAGTTTTCAACGCCAACGAAATCTCGCTGTTTGATATACCGTCCTATGAATCATTCCGGGGCCCCCATGCGGCCGGCGTCCAGTTCCTATTGAGCGATGGAAGCGTGCGTTTCTTGACCGAGTCGGTCGATGCGGTGACGTTGCATCGCCTGACCAGTCGCAACGATGGAGAAGTCATCGACAAGGCCCCCTGGTAATGAATCACAACCGTCCTGTGCTCAACAACCTGCCCTACTCGGCTGCAACGTTTTGTTTGACGATGGTCGCTCTGGCCGTCGGATGCACTCCGCCTTCACAACCGAGCGTCACGGCCACCGGAACGGTGCACGTTGGCGGCGAACCCCTGTCCGGGGCCGTCGTCACGCTGGAACCGATGCGGCAGACGACGGGCCCCAATGCATCGGCACCTGTGTTCGACGGAAAGTTCCAGGTCCCCGCCGCTGCCGGGCTGCACGGCGGGACCTACCGCGTCCGCGTGGCGATGATCCCCGCAGAACTACTCGGCGGACTTCCCGCCCAGCAAGCGGCGTCGTTGCCGCCGGCTGATGCGGTGATCGATCCCGCGTTCGACGCCGAAAGCCAACTGACTTGCGAATTGAAACCCGGCCAGCCGAACGTGTTGGCGTTTGCGGTCGAGTTTTTGAAATGACGATCGGATGGATGAATCGCGGTAGCGGGTATCAGGCGATTGGTCCGGAAATGACAGGCTGGAAGCCTATCCCACGCGTTGACAGGCTGGAAGCCTATCCCACTTTAGTAACCAACCCAAAAAAGAAACCAAAATGAAACTTCTTGGACCGTTTGATGTCACCGTCGCTTCGCGCGTACTTTCGGTTGCTCTCTGCTTGATTCTCTCATCAGCCGCCGGCGCGCACATGCCTTGGTTGGCGACCGATGACGAAGGCCATGCCGTCTTGTGGTTTGGCGAATCACCGGCGGACCGGACCTACCACATGCCGGGCCCGATCGCCGCGATCCAGCTTTCCAGCGGCCAGACGACTCTCGCGACGACCGAGATCGACAGTGATGCGTTGATCGGGCTGCGCAGCACAAAACCGATCGATCCGACGCACGAGATTGCTGGCAGCGTGACCTATGGGCTGTATCATGACACCAAGTTGACCTATCACGTCGAACACTTGCCGCACCTTGCCCCCGGTGGTTGGCCGGACGAACCGCGATCCGACGCTCCGTTGCAGTCGATCATCACGGCGTCCAATGGCGGAGGCATCCAGGTCACGGTATTGCGAGACGGCAAGCCGGCAGATGGTCTGCAAGTGAAGCTGTATTGCGAAGACGGTCACGAAGAAGCATCGGACAAGACGGACATCGCGGGGATCGTGACGTTCAAACAGCAAGTCGTGGAACCGGGACTCGGCGCGATCGTCGTGGGGGTGACCGACGAGCAAGCAAGTGGGACACTCGATGGAAAGCGATACGGCAGCACGACCGATTATTTGACCGCGACCTTTCGAATTCCCGGCAAGTCGTCTTCGTCCGCACCGAAAGAACGCCCCAAACGCGAACCCCAACGACCGGTCATGGAAACTGACAGCAGCGTCTCGATCGGCCCCGCCCCCTTGCCCGATCTGCCCAAGGAACTGACCAGTTTCGGTGCGGCAATCGCAGACCAGACGCTTTACGTTTACGGCGGTCATACCGGCGACGCCCATTCATACTCGACCGCAGAGCAATCCGATCGGTTTTGGAGCCTGGATTTGACGGCGGGAAAAACGGGGCAGTGGAAATCATTGCCCGGCGGACCGTCGCTGCAAGGGTTGGCGTTGGTCGCCTATCAGAACCGGTTGATTCGGATCGGCGGATTCACCGCCGTCAACGAACTCGGCGAAGAACACGATTTGCGTTCACAAGCCTCTGTCGCCAGTTACGACCCCGCATCGAACGCTTGGACGGATTTGCCGCCGCTTCCCGAAGCCCGTTCGTCGCTGGACGCCGCGGTCCTCGGTGATCGCGTGTACGTCTTCGGCGGTTGGAAGTTGGACGGAAAGAGCGCCGAGAGCCAATGGCATTCCACTGCATGGTCACTGGACTTGAGCGATTCTGCGGCGCAATGGCAGCCGGTGGCCACGCCGCCGTTCAAGCGACGGGCGATCAGCGTCGCCGCCCACGATGGGAAATTGTACGTCATCGGCGGTATGAGTTCCGATGGCAAACCGACCACACGCGTGGACGTCTATGATCCGAAAGCTGATTCATGGAACCAGGCGCCGTCATTGCCCGGTCGCGGCATGTTGGGTTTCGGTGCGGCATCCTTTGCCAGCGGCAAAACACTCTACGTCAGCACGATGGACGGAATGCTGCATCGTCTGTCCGGCGATGGGCAGCGTTGGGAAACGATTGCCAAGAGCGATCGGGCCCGATTCTTTCACCGCATGTTGCCGACCGGCGAGGGTGCGCTGTTGATGGTCGGTGGTGCGGACATGGAAATCGGCAAGTTCACAACGATCGACCGGATTCAGATCGGCGATTGAACCTCATTGGGCCGCTTCATCATTCTGCGTGTAGACGCCTTCGCTGAGGACGACCGCGGGGGCGATGAAGGAGAGGCCTTGAGTGTTGGTCGTGTCGACCATCACGGTTTCGACCACGGGCTGGGTGACTTTGGTCCCGGCCTGCCACTCGACGATGAAACTGGCGCCGGCGCCGCCCATCTTGTCATCGCGCGCGATCACAAATTCGGTCGCCGCCAGCGGAGCCAGACGCAGCGGCTTTTTCAGCAGCGATCGCAGTTCTTTGCCGGCGGTGTCAAAGTAGCGTGCCGAGGTGATCGCGATCTCGTTGGTGTCGTCGGTGTTACGGATGTTCAGCGTCACCGTCAGCGGATACGGCTCTCCCTTTTGGTGATAAACATGGGAATAGGCGGGCACGTACAGCCGTTGTCCTTCGACCGGATGCCAGGGCAACGCATCGACTTCCATCCGCGCTTCATCGCGCAGACTGGGCGTTTGATAGGGAATACTGCCGGCGATCGAACGCAGCCGAAATTCAACAAAAATGACGATCAGGATGATCGGCACGACGACCAGCAGAAAGATCAATAACTTGATCTGTCGAGAGATCTTTTCGGCCTGTTCTTCGGTAATTCGATTCGACACGTCACTTCCCTGGTTGTGGTTTCCCATCGTCGCTACCTATTCCTTTGAAGGTAGCGACAACGAGCGGCCGATTCAATCGGGGAAATCTTTATCGGTCAATTCCCCGCCCCTGACGGTTCGAGCGAACTGAATCGCTCAATCAATCGGTATCGTGCCAGCGAGTAAGTGTCAGCGGCGTTAGCCACGCGGACGATTGGCAATCTCCAGAGTGATCGTGGCAGCATAGCTGGTGTACTCGTATTCCTCCGTCTGCTCCTCGTCCGCGGTGTAATTCGAACGGCAATCCATCGGGCTGTGAGTGGGTGTGTCGATCGATCATGGCAGCATCCAACGCATCGGCAACCCAAAAAAGACGCTTTGCCGGTTCGAACACTACGCACCGGTCTGTCGTGATTCATCACCCGCTGCAGCGACACGACAACGCGGTGGATTCCGGGTTGGGAAACGGTGATTGGAGTGGTCCAGTAACCTTCCTTCTCGGCCGCCGCGGTTGCAAAGAACCGCGTTTGCAAACTGGAACTCGTTCCGTCAGGCGTCCACCTGGCGATGCGGTCGACTGCCGCATTACGCCGACGTCGCGCCTTCGGCCAACAGCTCCGGCTCTTCCTTCGATTCCGGGGGGGCGACTGGTTGTTGGGCCTGCGTTGTGTCGGTCGTCCGGCTTTGCGTCTTTTGGGCAAACCGTCGCAGCAGCACATAAAACACCGGCGTCAGAAACAATCCGAACAGCGTCACGCCCAGCATGCCGCTGAACACGGCGGTTCCCAGCACCCGTCGCATTTCGAAACCGGCTCCGGTTGCCACCAACAGTGGCACGACGCCCAAGATGAAGGAAAATGCGGTCATCAAAATCGGACGCAGTCGCAACCGGCAGGCGGCGATGGCGGCGTCGAAGCGGTTTTTGCCGGCGTCCTCTTCCGCTTTGGCAAACTCGACGATCAAAATCGCGTTCTTGCACGCCAATCCGATCAAGACGATGAAGCCGATTTGCGTCAGCACGTTGTTGTCCATGCCTCGAAACCAGACTCCGACCAACGCGAACAACAGACACAGCGGCACGATCAAAATGATCGCCAGCGGCAACAGCCAGCTCTCGTATTGGGCCGCCAATGCCAGGAAGACGAACAGCACGGCCAAGGGAAACAGGAACACGATCGTATTGCCGGCCCGTTTTTCTTGAAAGGCGATTTCGGTCCACTCGTAACCGAAACCGGGCGGAAGCTTTTGTTCCGCGAGCGATTCCATGGTCGCGAGTGACTGGCCCGTGCTGAAACCCGGTACCGTCGTTCCGTTCAAATCGGCCGATGGAAACAGATTAAAACGCACCAGTCGGTCTGGTCCGGCGGTTTGCTGGACGTCGACGACCGATCCCAGCGAGACGCTGGCACCGCGGGCACTGCGGGTGCGAATCTTGACGATGTCGTCGGCGTCGTCACGGAATTCCGGTTCCGCTTGAGCGGTCACGCGATAGGTTCGCCCCAAAAAGTTGAAATCGTTGACGTACATCGATCCCAGATAGATCTGCAATGCGTCAAACACGTTGTTGACCGGCACGTCCAACATCTGGGCTTTGGTTCGATCGACGTCTGCATACACCTGCGGCACGTCGGCGCGCAAATTGGTGAACACCTGCGTCACGCCGGGCTGCGCATTGGCCGCGGCCAGCATGGTCCCGGTGACTTGGTTCAACGCATCGATTCCGGCTCCGCTGCGATCCTGGACATACATCTTGAAACCACCACCGCGACCGATGCCGCGAATCGGGGGTGGCGGAATGATCAAGATCTGGGCCTCGTTGATTTCAGCGACACCGCGCCGCATGTCGGCGACGATCGCCTGGACGCTTCGTCCCCGTTCGGCGCGCTCCTTGGCATCTTCCAGCGGCAAGAACGTCACCGCGGCGTTCGGTTTGATCGTGAACGTTGCTCCGGACAGGCCGGCGATCCCGACGGCATGCTTGACGCCGTCAATCTCTTTGCCGATTTCCGCCACGCGGCGGACGACGGCGTCGGTGCGTGAGAGCGACGCCCCGTCGGGCAGGTTGATGGCAACAATCACATAGCCTTGGTCTTGATCGGGAATAAAGCCGGTGGGAACCAACCCGAAACTCAGCCCCGTGAAAACGAGCAGAACGCCGTAAAGGACCATCGCGATACCGCTCTTTTTGACCAACCGGCCGATGATGCCGGCATAGACATTACTGGAAAAGTCGAACGTTCGATTGAACAGCCGAAAGAACCAGCCGAACAGAAAATCGACGAATCGGCCGATGCGATTTTTCGGCGCATCTTTGGGTCTCAGCAAGATCGCGCACAACGCGGGGCTGAGCGTCAACGAGACGAAGGTCGAGATCGCCGTCGAGATGGAAATGGTCAGCGCGAACTGTTGATAGAACTGGCCACTGATCCCCGGTACGAACACGGTCGGCACGAACACGGCGATCAACACCAGCGTCGTGGCGATCAACGCCGACCCGACTTCGTCCATCGCCTTGTGCGTCGCTTCGCGCGCTGACAACCCCTCCGCGATCAAACGTTCAACGTTTTCGACCACGACAATCGCGTCGTCGACCACGATCCCGATGGCCAGGACCAATCCGAACAACGACAACGTGTTCAACGTGACGCCGAGAAACTGCATGACGGCGAATGTCCCGATCAGCGAAATCGGAATGGCGATCACGGGAATGATCGTGGGACGCCATCCGTGCAAAAACAAGAACACGGTCAAGACCACAAAAATCGTGGTGATGAACAGTGTTTGAAACACTTCACTGATCGACTCTTCGACATAATCGGTTGGGTTGTAAGCGATCCGGTAGTCGATCCCTTGCGGAAACTCCTCGCTCATTGCCTGCATGGTCTGCTTGACTTCCGCCGCCGTGTCGACCGCGTTGGTACCGGGCCGCTGGTAGATCAGAACGGCGATGGCCGATTTTCCATCCAGGTAGCTCAGACGTGAATAGTCTTGGGCCCCCAGTTCGATTCGGGCGACGTCGCGGAGGCGTGTGACGCGGCCATCGGTGCCGCGTTTAACGATGATCTCGCCGAATTCGTCTTCGCGAATCAGCCGGCCTTGGGTGGTGACGTTCAATTGAAAATCACCCGCGTCGTCGATCGGCGGTTGTCCGATCACGCCGGCGGCGACTTGCACATTTTGGCTGCGGATCGCCTCGACCACCTCGCCGGCCGTCAAATCAACGTGGGTCATCTTTTCGATGTCCAGCCACACACGCATCGCGTATTCGTTGCCGCCGGCGATCCGAATTTCGCCGACGCCGTCGAGTCGCATCAGCGCATCACGGACGCGTAGAAACGCATAGTTGCTGATGTAGAGTTGGTCACGGCTGTCGTCCGGCGAGATCAGGTGAACGACCATCAACATGTCGGGAATCTGCTTGGTCGTCGTGACGCCGATCTGCCGCACCTGCTCGGGCAGCCGTGATTCGGCGATCGCGACGCGGTTTTGCACCAACACCTGGGCGTCGTCCAAGTCCGTTCCGAGCTTGAAGGTGACGGTCAGCTGCATCGTGCCGTCGGAACTGGATGACGATTCCATGTACAACATATCGTCAACGCCGTTCATCTCTTGTTCGATGGGCGTGGCGACGGTGTCGGCGATGACTTGTGGTGTGGCTCCCGGATAGGACGCCCGTACCAGCACCGTCGGTGGGGCGACGCTGGGGTACTGTGAAACCGGCAGCGAAAAATAGACGATCCCGCCGACCAGCACGATCACGAACGACAGCACGGCCGCAAAGATCGGTCGCTCGATAAAGAAGTGGGGAAATTTCATGACAGGTGTTCCCCGCTGACGGCGTGTGACTTGGGTGGGCAAGATGCCATTTGAATGGGTTGGCAAGCGGGAATCCGATGCCACGTGGTTTCTGGCAATGGATCGGGGATGGGAGAAATCCACTCGCTCTCGGGAACCGGTTCGTAATCATCCGGCAACCCGTCTTCGACGACTTCAATCGTTCCTTCCACCGTTTGGACTTTTTGATCCGGTCTGGATTGCAACAAGCCTTCGATCACCAGGGTTTCGTCCCCCTGCAGCCCTTCGCGAATCACTCTCAAGCCATCGACGATCGGCCCCGGTTTGATGGGGCGACGCTGGATCGTTTCATCGACGACGACGTAAACGTATTGGGACGATTGGTCCGTTCCGATGGCCGAGTCGGGAATCAAGACGGCTTGGCGGGCGGCGCTGCCGGGGATCCGAACACGTGCGAACATGCCGGGCAGCAAGAGTTGATCGTCGTTGGGAAACACGCATCGGGCGCGCATGCTGGCCGTGTCGATGTCGAACCGATTGTCGACAAAGTCCATGTGACCGCGGTGTGGAAATCCGCCTTCGTCGACCAGCCCGATGAAGGCCGGGTTTTTGACCACCCGCGAACTCGCCCGTTCGCCGGATTTTGCCAATCGCATGTACTTCAACACGTCTTGCTCGCTGGCGTCGAACACGCAATAGATCGGTTGCATTGAGGTGATCGTGGTCAACAGCGAGGACGTGTTTGTCCCGCCGGCGATCAAGTTGCCTTCGGTGACCGCCTGACGACTGATCCGTCCGGTCACCGGAGCCCGGATACGCGTGTACTGGAGATTCAATTCCGCGGTTTCAACGCCCGCTTTGGCCAGCTCGATTTGGGCTCGGGCGGTCGCGATCGCCGCTTCGGCAGAACTGATGGCCGCTTTGGCGGCTTCGATGTCTGCTTTGGCTTGCAAATATTCTGCTTCTCGCTCGTCGACCTCTTCCTGTGACGAGGCACTTTGCTTGTTCAAAACCTTGGCGCGTTTGAAACGCAGATCGGCGAGGTTCAGCTGGGCGTCTGACTGTAACGCTCGCGCCTGGGCTTCATCCTTCACCGCCATCGCTTGTTTCAAACCCGACTCTGCCTGCTGCAGCGTTGCCCTGGCCGCATTCAATTCCGCTTCGAAGGGCCGCGGGTCGATGACGAACAAGAGATCGCCTGCCTGGACGACTTGCCCTTCATCGAAATGAACCGATTGCAAATAGCCGCCGACGCGAGCCCGCACCTCCACCAAATCGACCGCTTCCAAACGGCCCGTGTAGGCGTCCCATTCAACGATTTTTTTGACCACCGGCTTGGCGACCGTCACCGAAGGGACCGGCATCTGCGGCGGCCCCGACGGGGACCGATTACAGCCGACCGACAACAGGATCAGCGCACCGGCACACACGGTGGAACCGAATAATGTTCCACGAATCATCATCTTCACGCCGTTTCCTCAGAAGTAAGTGATGCTGACGTTTTCCGACCAAACACGGCATGGTCAACCGAGAACAGGCCTGGCCCGGTCAATGCCAAGGACACATAGACCAGCAGATACACCGCAGCCAGTTCCTTCGCCTGCCACGGATCCGCCGCATGAACAACAAACAGAGCGACGATCATCGTGAAGGCCAACGGCAGCGAGGCAAATCTCGTGGCGAAGCCGATGATCAACAGCAGCGAGCAACCGACTTCGGCGCCGATCGCCATCACCAGACTCAACGTGCTCCCCATGCCGATCGGGTCGGGAAAACTTTCGGACATTGTGCTGAAACCGTTCAGCTTTGCCAGCCCATGGACCAACATCAAACATCCGATGCCGACTCGCAGCACCAGCAATCCCGCGGATCGTAGTTTCTCGTGATTCAGATTCAACATGGTCTCGTTTTGATTCCCATCGATTTAGACAAAGCCCCGTCACTCACAGGGTTGGTGTTCAAGGGGTAATAACCCGGGGACAGGTGAATACCTTTCTAGAAAAAAGATGATTCGTGAAATAAATGTCGTTTCACACGATGGGAACCAGGTTCGCGCGATGCGATTCGGAAGCGTGTTTCCCGCTGCGATCTCGACGACGCCACTTCCATCACCCTGCGTGCCGGCATTGATGCTTCATCGTTGTTAGCAACTTTGGCGTCGCCACACCCCTCCCCGCTCCGAGCGCACACTCCTCCGCGACCCTCCCAGAGGGAGGGTGACCGTCAAACTGCACGACCCTCCTGGCCGGGAAGGGTGACTTCAGGTGCGAACTTCGTTCATGGTAGAATCCCAAAGCGGGGCTGGAGACGCCCGTGTGAAGACCTTTCGGCGGGGCGATCCAACGATGGCCCAAAAAGATTGAGGCGGTTTACGTCCGCGTTTGGACATCGTCCTTGTGGGAAACGCTGTGAAGCATGGATTGCCGAGTGCTTTGTCAGCGTTCAATTTTCGAGTTGCGTTTGTCGCGCGATAAACACCTTGTTTGACGTCATGAACAATCTTCAACAATTTCTCGCATCGAAAACCTATGCCGTCGCGGGGGCTTCCACACGCCGAGAGAAGTACGGCAACAAGGTGTTTCGGGCGCTGTTAGCGTCGGGGCGCGACGCGTATCCGCTGAATCCGGCACAAGACGAGATTGAAGGTCATCGTGCGTTTCGGTCGATCGCCGATCTGCCGATGGTCCCCGAAGCCCTTTCGATCATCACGCCACCCGCCGTCACGCGGAAGGTCGTCGCCGATGCGATTGCCGCCGAGGTGCAACACATTTGGATGCAACCGGGCGCCGAAGACGAACAGGCCAGCGAGTCCGCCCGCCAGGCCGGCATCAATGTGATCGACGACGGAAGTTGTCTTTTGGTGCTGTTGGCCAGGATGTAACACCGCTCGGTGCGATCAATCCTTCAGCTCCTCTTCGGCGGCCTTGAGCTGCCGCACCAGACGTTCTTTTCTCTCGATCAGTTGTTCGACCGAGGGCCCAAACGCATCGGCCGGTCCGCTTTTGCGCGCATTGATGTCAGCGTCGATCAGCTGGATGGACGTGCGAAGTTGCTCGACCGTCGCGGCCTCTTCCGCTTTGTCGAACGCGATGTCTTCTGCCGTTGGCGTCTTTCTCGGTCTATCCGCAACCACCTTGAGCGTCGGCTGGGGGATGAACCGTTTGTTTTCGGGAATCGCGCGGGTGTTCATGAACGATGGTGAAACGATCTCGATGTCGGCGGCGTGCAAGGCGTCGAGCGCCGCTTGATTCAGACGAGAGCGTGCGGAGATCAGACTTTTGACATCTTCGAGTAACCCGGCCACACGATAGGTGATCGAAAAATCGCCGAGCCCACGTATTTGAACGAAGCAGTCTTTCAGGCCGGCGCCGGAGGCTGCTTCGGAGAGGACTCGGAAAACATCTTCGTGGGGGACATCGTAGCCGAGTGAGATATCGGATTTGATGATCGTGCCCGATGAACGCACCACGCGCATCGGGTGTGTCACCATGTACAGGTTCGGCACCGTCACAAGGTCGCGCAATTCCGTTTGAACTTCGGTGTGCAGCAGTCCCATTTCGGTGATCCTGCCGGTCAACTCGGCCACCGTGATGAAGTCGCCGGGGCGTGCGCTTTTGACGGCCTTCAACATGATGCCGGCCATCATGTTGCCGATAAAGGTCGCCGAGGAAAGTGCAATCGCGGCACTGAGCAAGATGCCGATCAGGCTGAGCAATTGCCCACGCGTTTCGACACTCACCGGCAGGGCCAGGATGACCAACAACAGACCGGCGAATGTCAACAACAGCATGATCAGTTGAAAACGGAACTGAGCGTCCGGATTGTCTTTCCATCTTCGTTTCAACATCCGATCGACCACCACCAGTCCGACCAGGACGACGGCGATGGTGCCGAGAAACGGAACCAGGCTGGACGCGCCGGCGAGGTAACGATGAAGAAGTTCCATGGAGCCGAATTTCCGGTCGATCGCGATGGTATGAACTGGCAATAGCCGTGGAGCCCAAACCCCATGCCGTTGGCGTCAGCGGCTGGTCCAGGCTGTGGGAAGGGAGCGGCTGGAAACCTGAACTATACACCGGATGGTTGCCACGCGGTTCCGATCGCGTCTGTCATTGTCTGTCGAACGTTGTCTGTCGAAAATGAACTGAATTTGTCTACCGGGGCGGTAGTCGCGTTGGTACTCTGAAACGGGGGAATCAAGGTGAATGTTTCGACGATCAACGATCGACGACCAGCGATCAAGGTGTAGTATCCATTGAAGCGATGGGACGTGATTCCTGCGAGCGACTTTCAAGTCCCATGTTCGGCCGCCAATGAAGCGGCGCTGGGGCGATCGCTTCGTGTTTGGCGTTGGTTCAAGGGCGAGTTTCTGCAGCTTTCGGAGCAATCCGCCGCGGGCCATTCGAACAAGTTGCGAAACTGTTCCGCCGTCGAATTGGAACCGTTGACGCACGAGATCGATTGGAAGCGAGTCGCCGGGGAGGTGTCGGAAGGGCTGACCGAAGGGTTTGAAACCGATGGGTCGGACGGGCGCCGTGTCGTCCCCCTGGTCGGTCCGCCGGGGTCTGGCATCGCGGAGATGCTCGCGGCTTTGGCGCAGGAGCGCCAGTCACCGCTGCTCGAGGCGCCGGAGACGGATCGCGTGCTCGGCGAGATGGATGCCGAAGACCTGGATCTGACCGCCTGGGATGCGTCGGGCGATTCGATGCTGGTGATCCCGTCGTTGGAGCGATTCTATCTACGGCACGAATCGGGGCTGACGCTTGTGCGGAGTCTGATCGAGCGATTGGCCTCGGGCGGGCGTGTGCTCGTGGGTTGTGACAGTTGGGCTTGGGCGTTTCTGCAACAGGCCGCTGGTATCGAAGACATGCTCGGTCCGCCGATGACGTTGGCGCCGTTCGACGCGCCGCGTTTGGATGCCTGGTTGCGTGGCGTCTACGATCTTCAGCAAATCGAATTCGTGCAACGGGGCCGCGACGCCCCGGTGTTTCCTGACTGTTCGAAAGGATCCGACAGCGAGTCTGAAAAGTCCCAGCCAGCGACGTCGGATCTGGTCAAATCATTTGCGGCCCATTCGCGAGGCAACCCGGGGGTCGCCCTCGCACTCTGGACGTCTTGTCTGCGGATCTGCGACCCGGATTCGGACGCAGACGGGCAAGACGATGACACGTCAGCGGGGTCAACGCTTTGGTTGGTGCCTCCGTCCGAGCTTGAGGTGCACGCGCCGGACAACGGCAGGAACCGCATCGAGCGATTTCTCCTTCACACACTGCTTCAGCACGGCGGGCTGTCTCTGGCGACTCTCGTGACACTGTTGCCGTTTTCGCGCGAACAGATCTGCCGCCGCTTGGCCGAGCTTCGGCTGGCCGGTGCCGTCGCCGAGCGGGACGGGCGGTTCCAAGTCACCTTGACCGCGTATCCCCAAATCCGCCGCGATTTGGTTGGTGAAGGATTTTTGGGCGATGCGTTTTAAGCAACGAGCGGAAGCGAAGCCTTTGATGATTCTGTTGATGATCACCTTGTGGAACGATGACCATGCCTGACACCCAGGACGCCGAAAAACAAATCAGTCAGATCCTACGTGACTGGAGCGATATCCAGCTGGTGGAGGCCGCCATCGTTCTGGCGGTGGGCATCGTACTGGCGGTGGCGATCAAATGGTTGGTGCCACGGCTTGCCGAACGCGTGCCGGATCGGTTTCGGCTTTGGATTCTTCCCTGGGAACCGATTTTCCGCGTGGTGGTGGTGGTCTTTTTGTTCGCCTACATCATTCCACTGTTCATCAACCCGACGCCCGAGAATCTGATCGCGATTTCGGGGACGCTTGCCGTTGCGCTGGGGTTCGCGTTCAAAGATTACGCCAGCAGTCTGATCGCGGGAGTGGTTGCCCTGTACGAACGGCCCTACCGCAACGGTGACTGGGTGAGAATCGAGGACGCGTATGGCGAAGTTCAATCGCACGATTTACGAACGGTCCAGGTCCTGACGCCCGACGACACCTTGGTCGCCATTCCCCACAGCAAAATCTGGATGACCGCCGTTTACAACGACACCTGCGGAAAGCGCGATCTGATGTGCGTCGCGGACTTCTATTTGCACCCCGATCACGATGGTGTTCTGGTTCGACAAAAGTTGCACGACGTGGCGATCACCAGCCCCTACCTCAATTCGGACCGTCCGGTCGTGGTCGTGGCCGCCGAGCAACCGTGGGGGACACATTACCGGCTCAAGGCCTATCCGTTGGACGGACGCGATCAATTCTCGTTCACCACCGACCTGACGTTGCGCGGCAAGGCGATGTTGCGTCGCTTGGAAATCAAACCGGCGGTGGCGGCACCCGTCGCCCAGCCGAGCGTCTAGCGCTTGGTCAGCCTTTCTGACGCTGACGTTTTCGATGGACTGAATTTCAATGCAGGTCAGCCTCCCTGGGGAGCCCGTGCAGTAGTTATTTAAGTCGTCGATCGCAAGCGATTTTTGTCACTCTCCTCCGGGGAGAGTCGAGCCTAGCGAGGAGAGGGGTTGCTTGGGGGCGCCCATCAAGGGTGACGTGAACGCCGGGATTCACCGTTCGACCTCCCCTCGCTTCGCTCGACCCTCCTGCCAGGAGGGTGACTTTAAGAACTGCACGACCTCCCAGCGGGAGAGTGAATCAGCGTTTTGCAAAGCACTCGCCGCGTTATTGATGACATGTTGTTGTCAATTTGATATCGCCTTCGGCGTCGTCCGTTCGGTGTCCAGCGTCGGTCGAACCGCATGTTTCTGCGGGTTGGAGCTGATTCCGCAACGATGGCGCGGCCGCCAGCGAATTCCGGCACCCCATGTGCAAGCTGTTGCACTCGGTTGATCCGACGGGTCTGGTTGCGGTCCAGATCCTGATGAGGGTTGGCCCCCAGCGACCTTTCTGGCCGAACGCCTCGGCGATGTTCGTGTGCCGTCCGGTCGCAAAATTGACTTTACCACGACGATCGGATCGTCGATAACAAGATTATCTTTCCACCACAGGGATTCCGAACGTGAACGCCACGTGCAGACTTTTCACCGTCGCAGCGATGTTGCTGCACTCGATCTTCGGGTGCACACTCCATCACGCTTGCGCCGATGCGAAGCAAGCGCACGCGAAGCAGGTTCATGGGGAGCACCAACCGGTCGAGCAAACGGGGGCGTGTGGTGGGCATGACTGTCATGGCCATGCGAGCAGCGATCATGACGCGATCGACCGCCACCTGAAGCCGTTCGGAACGTGGCTGGTCAGCTTCAACGATTGCCGGCAAACGCCCTGTCGCAATACGCCCTGTCGGCATAGTGACACGCCGTGTTGCTCGGTGGTCCAATGCAGCTTCATCGTTTCCAGCGGATTCGCGTTCTCGGCCGACATCGGGCAGGTTCAATTCGCCGCTGCCGAAACCGACGGCGCATTGGCGCGATCGTCGCGCAGTCGTTTGTACGATCACAGCGCCCGCAACAGTGTCGCCCTGGACGGCTCTCTGTCCCGCTGCGCCCTGCATTGCTCTTGGCAGATTTGACCGCACGATTCACTTCGTCGTTGTCAAATCATCTTTGCCATTTCATCGATCGCGGAAACGCATTCGATCGATGATCCGCGCCATGCGTTCTTGAAACGTGTGCGTGCCGATTTTAGGGAACCCCAAACATGCCTGCGCCTCACTTGTGGCTTGCGCGTCTGCGCGGTGCGTCGATCACCCTTGTCGCCGTCCTGCTGACGATCGTTGTTGGCGTCGCAGTCGGAACGAATCCCCTGTCTCGGTTTCGTGGGGCCGATCCGGTGGCGGACGAAACGGAGGCGGACCATGACCCGCACGAAGGACATGACCACGGCGAATCTTCCCAAGCCGAATCGGTTGCGCTCAGCAAGCAGGCTCGGGCCAACATGGGACTGCGAACCGCGACGGTCGAAGCCGGGCGATACACGCAATACATGGAGGTCCCGGGCGTGGTGACCCAGTGGCCGGGACGGACGCACATTGCGGTGACCAGCCCATTGACGGGCGTGCTAAATTCGATCTTGGTTTCGCGAGGGGAGTTGGTCAAAAGTGGCGCCCCGCTGTTCACACTGCGATTGACTCACCAAGACCTGGTCAACACCCAGGAGACGTTTTTGACAAAGTTGGGCGAGCTGGATGTGGAACAGCGAGAGATCGATCGTCTGTCGTCGGTTGCGACGTCCGGGGCCATCGCCGGCAAAACGCTGTTGGCCCGTCAGTACGAGCGCGACAAACTGATGGCGGGTGTTCGGGCGGCGCGGCAAGCGATGTTGTTGCACGGTTTGACTGAGCAGCAGATCATGCAGATCGAACGATCGCGGGTGTTGATTCGTGAGATCACGGTTTACGCTCCCTTGATTCATGAAGACGATTCGTTGCACCACGAATCGCTCGGCCATGCCAACGATCGTCTTTCCGAATCATCGACGGAGCGTTACGCGTCGATGCTTCAACCTCCGGTGCCGCCGGCCGAGCATCGCCATGTGGAGGCGGAGTTTCTGGTGACCGAGCTGTTGGCTCGCCGCGGCGAATCGGTCAGCGCCGGCGACGAGTTGGCCCAGCTGTCTGATTTCAGCCAGGTGCTGATCGAAGGCCAGGCGTTCCAACGGGACGGAAAGGCGTTGCGAAGAGCGGCCGATACCGGGGCCGATGTTCAAGCCATCATCGAATCCTCCGGTGAAGGGCCTGAGCTGATCGACGGGCTGAAAGTGGTATACATCGGAAACGAAGTCGATCGCCGATCACGCGCCCTGCCGTTTTACGTCTCGCTGACCAACCAAGTGGAACGGACCGAACAAAGTGGCGACAAACGCTACATCAGTTGGCTGTACAAACCGGGGCAACGATTGACCGTTCGGCTGCCGATCTCGCAAGTCGAAAACGCGATTGTCGTTCCCAAAGACGCCGTCGCCGAAGAAGGGGCCGAGCGGTATCTGTTCGTCGAAAACGGCGACCACTTCGATCGCGTCCCGGTGTCCATCATTGCCCGCGACTCGGTCCACGTCGCGATCCACAATGACGGACAAGTCTGGCCGGGACAGGTGATCGCCGTCAGCGGCGCCCACCAATTGCAAATGGCCATGAAGAACCAGTCCGGCGCCGCGATCGATCCCCACGCCGGCCACAACCACTGATCGTCGAGCGAAAGCCCCCCTCGCGCTCCAATGTCCCCTTTGCTCCGGAAACGGAAATCGACCGCTCTGCGACCATGTTAGACAAAATCATCTCCTTTTCGCTCAACAATCGGCTGATCGTGCTGGCCGTGGCCGCGATGTTGCTGCTCGTCGGCGGCTATCAAACCACGCGGTTGCCGATCGACGTCTTTCCCAACTTGAACCGTCCGCGGGTGGTGGTGATTACCGAAGCCCCCGGCATGGCTCCCGAAGAAGTCGAAGCGTTGATCACGTTTCCGCTGGAAACCGCGTTCAATGGGGCCAGCGGTGTCGAAGCGGTCCGTAGCAGCAGCGGCATCGGTCTGTCGGTCATCTACGTCGAATTCGACTGGAACACCGACATCTACAACGATCGACAGGTGGTCACCGAACGGTTGCAGCTGGCGACCGATCAACTGCCCGACGGCGTCAAGCCGACCCTGGCGCCGATTTCGTCCATCATGGGACAGATCCTGATGTACGGGATGTGGAGCGAAGCAGGCCAGACGCCGCCGATGGAAGTGCGAACGCTGGCCGATTGGGTGGTCCGCCAACGCCTGTTGACCATCCCGGGGGTTTCCCAAGTGTTCACGATGGGCGGCGGCCGGATGCAGTACCAGGTGCTGGTCGACCCGGACGCGCTGCGTTCGTTTGACCTGACGATGCACGATGTGCACACCGCCGTGGCCGAATCGAATCTGAACGCGACCGGCGGCTATTTAGACGAACGCGGTGCCAACGAGTTGCTCGTCCGCGGCTTGGGACGAATCACAAGTTTGGACGAGTTACGGGGAATCGCCATCACGTTGCGGGAAGGTCGCGCGATCACGCTCGGCGACGTCGCCCGTGTCGTCGAGGGCGTCCAAGAAATGCGCGGCGATTCATCGGCCTACATCCGTGACGGGGACGGAGCCATCCAAGGCGGCCCGGCCGTGGTGCTGACCGTCAACAAGCAACCCGGAAGCGATACGCGTGCGGTCGACCGGGCGATCGAGCAAGCCTTGGAGGAACTGAAGATCGCGCTGCCGGACGACATCCGTATTGCCAACGTCTATTCGCAACGATCCTTCATCGATCGGGCGATCGAAAACGTCGTCGAGGCGCTGGCCGACGGCGGAGTGCTGGTGTTGGTGATCCTGTTCTTGTTTCTGCTCAATTTCCGTACCACCTTCATCACACTGACGGCCATCCCGCTGTCCATCATTGCCACCGCCTGCGTCTTCGCCGCGTTCGGATTGTCGATCAACACGATGACGCTGGGCGGTTTGGCTGTCGCGATCGGTGAATTGGTTGATGATGCGATCGTCGATGTCGAAAACATCTTTCGCCGGCTGAAGGAAAACCGAAACGCGGTCAATCCTCGGCCAATCCTGAAGGTCGTTTACGAAGCCAGCATCGAAGTCCGCAGCAGCGTCGTGTACGGCACGGCCATCGTCGTGCTGGTTTTCATTCCGCTGTTTGCACTCGAAGGCATGGAAGGCAAGCTGTTTGTGCCGCTGGCGATGGGCTACGTGGTCTCGCTGGTTGTGTCCCTGGCCGTCTCGTTGACCGTGACCCCGGTTCTGGCGTCACTGCTGCTGGTCGGTCGGCGGGTGTGGCGATTGGTTTTACCGGTGTTGTCGCTGGGCATCGCGGCCTTGATCGTGTACTGGGTGCTGCCCCGAGCGGTGGATCTGTTGTCGCTGCCGCTGGAGTTGCCAGGCGATCCGCTTTGGTGGTCGATCGGATTGACGCCGGTCATTTTGATCGGGATTGAGACGCTGGAAATGTGGCTGGGCGGAGAAACCGCGGAGGAAGGTCGGTTGCTGGAAGGGTTGAAGGGGATCGCCGGATTGGCGATCAACCTGAGCACGCGCATGTCCGGGCCGGTCTTGGCGATCGCCGCGGTGTTGGTCGCTTTTGCACTGATCGCAGCATCCCAATTGGAACGTGATTTCTTACCTCCCTTCAATGAAGGCTCGGTGCAGGTCAACGCGTTGCTCGCCCCCGGCACGTCGTTGGCCACCAGCAACAAGATCGGCCAGTCGGTTCAACAACGATTGATGCAAATTGACAACGTCCAATCGATCGCTCGGCGAACCGGACGAGCGGAGCTGGACGAACATGCCGAGGGCGTCAACGTCACCGAGTTGTTTTTGGAAATCGCCGACGAGGCGGATCGCGAAGAGACGATCACCGAGATTCGACAAGCCATGGATGAAATTCCCGGAGTCGTTTCCAGCACCGAACAACCGCTCGCGCACTTGATCAGCCACATGATCTCGGGCGTCAAAGCTCAGATCGGGATCAAACTCTACGGTGACGATTTAGACGTGCTGCGGAAGAAAGCCGAGGAAATGAAACAGCGGATTGCCGGCGTCGAGGGGCTGGCGGACGTCTTGATCGAACAGCAAACCAATATCCCGCAATTGCGGATCGAACTCAATCGTAGGGCGTTGACGCAAAACGGTCTGCGCCCGGCGCATGTGATGGAAATCGTCCAGACCGCGATGAACGGAGAAGTCGTCAGCCAGGTGCTGCTCGGTCAACGCACGTTTGATCTACTCGTTCGGCTGGACGAACCGTTTCGAGAAGACGTCACGAAATTGAAGCGGCTGGTCATCCCGTTGCCGGACGGTGGGATGGTGCCGCTCGAGTCGGTCGCACGGATCTACGAAAGTGGCGGCCCCAACATGATCAAACGCGAACAGGTCCGTCGACGCATCGTGTTGCAAGCCAACGTGTCCCAGCGAGGTGTCGTCGACGTCGTCAACGACATCAAGACGGCGTTGGCCGAGATGGAATTGGAACCGGGTTACTTCATCGAATACGGCGGACAGTTTGAAAGTCAGCAATCCGCATCCCGACGATTGGCCTTGCTGTCGGTCGTCGCGCTGGTCGGCATGTTTCTGGTGCTGTACACCTTGTTCGGCAACGTGAACTTCTCGTTGCAGGTCCTGGTTGCCCTGCCGACCGCATTCATCGGGGCGGTCGCCGCGCTGGTTCTGACCGACCAAAACCTGACCGTCGCTGCGATGGTCGGTTTCATCTCGCTGTGTGGGATCGCCAGCCGCAATGGCATTTTATTGCTGAATCACTATCTGCATCTGGTCGAGCACGAAGGCGAATCTTGGACGCCAGAAATGGTCACGCGGGCCGGCCAAGAGCGGATGGCGCCGGTGCTGATGACGGCGCTGACCAGTGGCATCGGGTTGCTGCCGTTGGCGTTGGCCGCGGGCGAACCCGGCAAAGAGATCCTGTACCCGATCGCCACCGTGATCGTCGGCGGATTGCTGACCAGCACGTTGGCGGAGTTCTTTGTCCGCCCGGCGCTGTTCTGGACCATCGGTCTTGGTGCCGGCCGACAAATTTTGAAAGACAGATCGTCACACGTTGTGGCGACATCCACCGATGATAAATCCCCCTCACCCCTTGAGAGAACCCGATGAAAATCACCTTCACTTGCATTTCCGTGGTCGCATTGGCCGTCGTGTTAGCCGGATGCAATCCCTCGACGAACCCGGCGAACTCCGCGACCGATAATCCGAACACCGAATCCGCAAACACCGAATCCGACGCGTCGACTGACACCCACGATGACCACGGACATCCCGAGCACGGCCCACACGGGGGCGATCTCGTGGAACTCGGCAAAGAAGCCTTTCATGCCGAGCTGGTCCATGGTGCCGACGGGGTCTCGATGTACGTCCTGGATTCCTCCGCGACGAAGCCGGTTCCCATTGCGGCCGCCAAACTGGTCGTCAGTCTGAAACGCGATGGCCAAGTCGCTTCATTCGATTTGTCGGCCAATCCCGACGCGAACGATCCGCCCGAACAATCATCCCGATTTACATCGGCCGATGAAAAACTGGACCAATGGCTCGATGCCGGTGCCGAAGGTGCGGTGGTGATCGAGATCGAAGGAAAGTCGTACACGGGCAATGTTGCGCACGAGCATGATCACGATCACGATCACTAAATCACCGTCAACTTTTAAGCGGAGGGTGCGTAGCCCGAATGGGACGGACAAGAATGTTGGTGTGCAGGCTTTGGCCGCCACTGTCGCTGCGTCGCAGCGACAGTGAATTGCCCAAAGTCTCATTTTCCGTTGGATCCCAATCCGGGTGTGTTGACAGCACGAGAACCTTTTCTATTCTACGGCCCGTTCGAGGTGACTCGCCGGGTTTCAGCCGGGCGGGTGAACAGGGAACTCCGGTGAAATTCCGGGACGGTCCGGCCGCTGTGTGCCACCCGCGATTCCATTTGGATCGCATCCATCGCTTCTGTCTTAGAAAGAGCCATTGTTCGCAAAACATGTGAACGAGAAGGCCGTGAGCGATGGGAAACGGTGGCGAGTCAGAAGACCTACCTCGCGAAGACGTTTGGGTGCCTTCCTGGATTGAGGCAGACGTTGCGGTGCGCGAGGTCATCGCGCATTGGCTTGATTTCAACCCGTTCACACACCGTACGAACACGTTTCTGCGCCGGCGTTGCTCGCCCGTCCCCTACTGAGTCGTTGACCGCGACGAGTGGATCGCGATCGAGATGCGCGCCTTCCCGGATGCGTTGGTGCTGTGGAATGGATTCACGAAGGAGTTTTCTTGCATGTTTCGCCATTTCATTTTGTCCGGCGCCGTCTTGTTTACGAGTGCCGCCTCGCCACTGTTTGCCGAGATTTACTCGGGTCCGACCGACACCACCCACGCGATCGACGGTGCGATCGCGGCGGATGATGGTAGACTCGTCGCGTGGGCCGACGTGATCGATTCGACGCGGACGATGTTTGGCCCGCGCGGCAGCACGTCGATCAATCAGACGGGCGGCTTCAACAGCCTGGGGGATCTCGACGCGACGGAGATCGCCGCCGGGGTTTCACCGGGTTTCTTGACCGTTTCGTTCTCGACGGGGATCGGAAACGGGGCCGGCCACGATTTTGCCGTGTTCGAAAATGGGTTCGTGTTCGGCCAGAACACCGAAGGGACACCGGGGCTGTTTGCCGAGTTTGCCTACGTCGATGTGTCAACCAATGGGACCGATTTCGCTCGTTTCCCCAGCATCAGTTTGAACGAAGGCCCATTGCCGGGCGGTTTCGGAACCAACTTTTCTCCCTTCGACGTGACCAACGTTTATAACCTTGCCGGCAAGCACGCGGCCGGTTTCGGGACTCCGTTCGACCTAGACGATCTCAGCGCCGATCCGCTGGTCACCAGTGGGCTGCTTGATCTGAACAACATTCGCTATGTGCGTCTGTTCGATATCCCCGGCGATGGGTCGTTCACCGACAGCCAGGGAAATCCGATTGTCGACAACTGGATCACGTCCGGGTCGGGGGGATTTGACTTTCGACTCGGCGAAGGGATTGGCGTAGGCGTGTTGAACATCACCGCCGTGCCCGAACCCGGCGGGCTGGCGCTGCTGGGTTTGGTTGCCGGTGTCGGTTCGTTGCGCCGCCGACGGCGTCCGTAACGTGCGGAAAACATCGTTGCGTTCAATGAACGCCGTTGATTCGCCTACGCCAACACCTCTCCGATGACATGGCCTTCGACGTTTGTCAAACGGCGTTCGATGCCGTTGTGTTCGAACGTCAACCGCTCGTGATCGAGACCCAGCAGATGCAAAATCGTGGCGTTGAAGTCATACAGCGGATGAATGTCCTGGACCGCTTTTTGTCCCAGTTCATCCGTCATCCCGTGGCTGACACCCGGCTTGATTCCCGCGCCGGTCATCCAGCAGGTGAATCCGTCGGGGTTGTGATCGCGGCCCTTCGCGCCTTTTTGGAAAAACGGCATGCGACCGAACTCGGTGCACCACACCACCAACGTGTCTTCCAATAAACCGCGTGACTTCATGTCCTTGATCAGTGCCGCGGTCGGCTGGTCCAGGATGGCGGCGTGTTTGTCGTATTGTTCTTTCAGCTTGTTGTGCCCGTCCCAGTTGAGTTCTCCGCCGCTGGCATAAGCACCATTAAACAACTGGACGAATCGGACGCCGCTCTCGATCAACCGTCGGGCGAGGATGCAGTTGCGGGCGAACGCGGCTCGGATCGGATTCGATTCGTCGTCGGCCCCATAACTCTTCAAAACGTGGGCCGGTTCGGAATTCAAATCGGTGACCTCCGGGACGCTCAATTGCATCCGCGCGGCCAGTTCGTAGCTGGCGATCCGGGCCGCCAGCTTGTTATCGCCGGGATGTTGTTCCAAATGCCGAGCGTTCATCCGCTGCAGCAACGAACGGGTGGCACGATCGGCGTCGGAAGAGACGATCGGCGGGCTAAGATGTCGAATCGGTTCCTTGGAACTGAGCGGTGTGCCTTGGAACGCTGCTGGCAGAAACCCCGGTCCCCAATTGTTGGACCCGTTTTGTGGCACACCGCGGGGATCCGGGATGGCCACGTACGCCGGCAGGTCTTGATTTTCACTGCCCAGGGCGTAGCTGGCCCAAGAGCCGACGCTGGGGAAACCATCCAACGGAGTTCCGGTGGAAAGAAAGTTCTCCGCCGGTCCGTGCGTGTTGCTCTTGCTGGTCAGCGAGTGAATGAAGGCGATGTCATCGGTCAATTCCGCCAGATGCGGAATCATGTCGCTGACCCACTTACCCGTTTCGCCGCGTTGACGAAAGTTGTATTGCGGACGGGCCAGGTTCCCGGCCGGTCCCTGAAACGTGACCGCCGGGCCGTCCTTGAGCGGCTGACCGTCGAACTGGATCAGTTCGGGTTTGTAGTCCCAGGTCTCCAACTGGCTGACCGCACCGGCACAAAAGATCACGACGACACGCTTTGCCTTGCCGGGAAAGTGACTTTCCCGCGGCGCGAAGGGCCGGGCCGGATCGATCGTCGGCTGTGCGGCCAGCAAACGGTCTTGGGAAAGCAGATCGAGCAGCGCGATCGATCCCAGTCCGGTCGCGGAACTGGTCAGGAACCCGCGTCGACTGAGAAATTGGCGTCCGATAGGGGAGAGGGGTTTCATCTGGTGGCGGTCCGGCGAGTGCGTGGTTCGACCAGTGGCGTAAGCTTCCAGCTTGCGAATGCTCGGTCCGACGAGTGGCGTAAGCTTCCAGCTTGCGAATGCTCGGTCCGACAGGCTGGAAGCCTATCCCACTGGTGTTTCGCTCGATACTAAGGGAAGAATAAAAACTCATTGCTGTTGAACATTGCTCGGCAAAGTGTCTGCAAACCATACTCGCGAACGACCGGCAGCGCTTCGGCCATTTCACCGCGATCCGGCTCACGATTGAATCCGATCTGGTACGCGAGTTGGATCTGTTGACGGAGGTCCTCGCCCGCTTCGGTTTGCAATCGGGCCGCAAACGCAGCGGCTTGATCGATGGTGAAGCGACTGTTCAGCAGGTTGAGTGCTTGGATCGGCGTCGTGGATTCGATCCGTCGCGCGGTGCTTTGCCCCGCGTCGGGACAGTCGAACGCACCGAAAACTGCGTCCCGCTCACGTCGCACCTTGTGGGCATAGATCATCCGCCGCAGGCCATCGCCCGTAAATGATTCAACGGGCGTGAACCCCGACAACCCGCCACGCTTGTTGAACAAGTTGAATCCACGGCCTCCCATTTTAAGGTTCAACTGACCGCTGGCGGCGAGCATGCCGTCGCGGATCGCTTCGGCCTCCAATCGTCGCGACGGATAGCGCCACAACAGTCGCACGTCGGTGTCCTTGGCCGCCGCCGCTGCATCGGATTGAGTGGATTGGCGGTAGGTTGCCGACAACACGATCAGACGATGCATGTGTTTGATTGACCAACCCGATCGGATGAACTCCTGGGCCAACCAATCCAACAATTGGGGGTGCGATGGCTGGGACCCGTTGCGGCCAAAGTCGTTTGGCGTGTCGACCAGCCCGGTGCCAAAGTGCCATTGCCAGATCCGATTGACCATCACCCGTGCCGTGAGACGATTTTGTGGGCTGGCAATCCAGTCCGCCAGGGCTCGGCGGCGCTCTTGTTCGGCGGTCTCAGCCGGCAGCGCCAATTCTCCGAGAGCACTCAGAACGGCGGGGACCACCGGCTCTCGCGGTTGTTCGGGATCGCCGCGATTGAGTCGGGCGATGGCGTCGGGTTTGCGGAACTTGCCCGCGAACGCCAGTTTTCCTCGTTCGGCCGTTTTAATCTTTGCTTCCAGCGTTCGCTTCTCCTTCATCAAGCGATTCGCTTGCTGCGCATCTTCGGCATTCAAGCCCACCGTCGAGAGTTGCCGGTCCGATGGGGTGTCGACGTCTGCGGCGCGACGGTCGCTGGAATCGGCGACCAGCTGCCAATCTTGATCGGCCGTTGTTTCAATGCGGTACTCGGTCGGCAAACGATCCTGGAACTTACCTAAACGATCGCGGCTCCACGCGACTCGCACGATCTCCTGAGCTTCGGCAAATTCCAGTTCGACCCAGCCGGCACCGGTCTGTCCGGACATCCAACTGCGCGAGTTTCCGTAGCGGCCGTCGTGGATGAATCCCGGCTCGTGACGGTCGGCGACGATCGTATCGCTGGATGTGGTGAGTTTGGTCCCTGTGTCTGCCAAGGCAATGTTTTGGCCGGCGGCATTGAACACTTCCAGTTCGTCGAGACACGGTTCCAGATTGTTGGTCGCAAGTACGGTAAAACGCAACCGTTTTGCTCGCACCGGCGCAAACCGATCCACGTTGATCGACGGAGAGACGGCGGCGCGTTGTGGCGGAACGTGCTTCAGCGTCTTCATGGCTTCGATCGACGGTCCCGCTTCGATCGTGTAGGCGGTGGCGAGCCGGTCGGTGTACTGCTGCTTGCGATCGCGGCTCCACACGATCTTGGCGATCCGAGTGGGCTGGGGAAGTTCGAACATCAACCAGCCGCGTCCCTTCTCGTCGGACATCCAGCTTCGAGCATTGCCGAATTGACCATCGTGGACGTGTTCCAGTTTGTGGTTGGCCGACGTTCTGCTGCCCGACGCGGTGACCTTCGTTCCGTGCGAGGCGATGGCGACGTTTTGCGGGTCGGCACCGTCGGTGAAGATCTGGAATTCGTCCACACACGGCTCGATCAAACCGAGACTCGGGTGGCGATTGGCGTCATGAATCGTAAACCGAACATACTTCGCCGTCAGCGATTGAAAGGTTTCCGTGTTTTCAGCGGCGTTGGTGAGGTAGGTTTCCAGATCGCGATCGACACGCGGATGCGCCAGGGGGACGAATCGGAGCAGTTGCTCGTCGATTTCGGAAACCCGTCGGCGCATCCCTTTTGCGTCTCGTTTCAGTGCATCGGATTCCGGCGAACGCATCTCGCGGTCGGCGTACTCGACGCCCGCGACGAACGCCTGCATGCTGTAGTAGTCCTTCGCGGAGATGGGATCGAATTTGTGATCATGACATCGCGCACACCCGACGCTCAGCCCGAGAAAGGTCTGTGAAACATTGTTGACGATTTCGTCCAGCGCATCCTGACGTGCCAGCCGTATCGACGGTGCGTCCTTGCCGATCTGACCCGGCAACAAAACCGAAGCCGTGATCAGAAAACCCGTTGCCGCGTCGGCACCCAATGCATCGCCCACGATTTGTTCCTTGATGAAACGATCGTAGGGGGTGTCGGCATTCATTGCCGCAACGACGTAGTCACGATAGGGCCACGCATGGGGTCGTTCGGTGTTCACCTCGAACCCATGAGTATCGGCGTAACGGACGACGTCCAACCAATGTTGTGCCCAACGTTCGCCGTATCGGGGTGATTTGAGCAAGCGGTCGACGACGGCGGTGTAGGCCGCATCACCGTGCTCGATCTGTTCCAGAAACTCGCCCACTTGCTGCGGCGTCGGAGGAAGACCGGTCAAATCAAACGTGGTGCGGCGGAGCCAGGTCACGGGGTCTGCCTCGTCGACAGGCGTCAGCCCATCTTGTTCCAGTCGCGCCAGGATAAAGCGATCGATCGCACCGCGTGGCCACCGGATGCGTTTGACGTCGGGGATCGGCGGCGAGGCCATCGGTTGAAACGACCAGTGATCCATTCGGTCTTCCAGTTCCGCCAGATCAACCCCGTCCGGCCAGCGGGCGCCTTCGTCAACCCATCGCGTCAGCGTTCGAATCTCGGTTGCCGAAAGCGGTTCGCCTTCCGGCGGCATCCGTGACCCTTCGTCTTCACTGGTGACCAACTCGATCAGTGGGCTCTCGTCCGCCTGCCCCACGATCAGGCTTGGTCCCCAGCCATCGCCACCCTCGAACGCTTCGGACTTGATGTCCAGCCGCAACCCGCTTTTCTGGTTCTCCGCGCCGTGGCAGGAGACGCAGTGCTGTTGAAAAATCGGTTGCACGTCGCGGACAAAATCCACCTCAGACGCCAGGGTCGCGGTGGAGGGAAAGAGCATCAGAGCAATTGGAAGAAGAATTTTCTGCATCGGTTTCCTACCGGACGATGGTCGCACGTCTGGTTCTTCTCGCTGCCGGCGTTTGGTGGGGGATCAAGCGGAGTCGCGGAGGGGGCAAGTGACCATTCTAACCGCAATCCGCCGGTCGTTGCATCTGCGATGCTTGCAATGCGTCGCGGCACGGATCGGCGGCAAATGAATCCTGCCCCGAATGGTACGGGGATAAGCGTTGGTGTGCAGACTTTAGAGACCGTCCAGCTTAGGGCTAGCGCGAAACGCGACAAATTTGAATGATCTGACCGAATGGGAGAGAGGTGGTCGGCGGAGGGGTGTACGACGTCCTTTCTAGGTCGTCGCGCAGAGCCCCACGGGCGACGGCCCGGAAGGGCCATCGTACATCCGAAAAGCGATCGCCTAAAGCTGGACGGTCTCTTTCGCCGCCCCTTTCGCTGCGTCGCAGCGAAAGGGAATCGCCTAAAGGCTAAACACCAACGGTGGCTGACAAAGCACTAGAATCGTTCTTTCTAGGTGACGGTTTTGGCTTGTGACCGCAACCGGTATGATTGAAACGTTTCCATGACCGCCCGAGCGAACCTTTGACGAACGACGATCGCATCAAGCTCGATGCACCGCAGCAAGGCACGACCCGGTTGATCGCTGCGGCGCAGGCCGGCGACAGCGAAGCGCTCGGTGAATTGCTTAACAGTTACCGAAACTATCTGGTGTTCATGGCTCGAACCGGGCTGCACCATCACTTGCAGGGCAAAGCCGACCCGTCGGACATCGCTCAAGAGGTGTGTTTGGCCGCCCACGGAAACATCGCGGACTTTCAAGGCCAGACGGCGGAAGAATTCGCCGGCTGGCTGCGCGGCATCTTGTCCAATCTGCTGTCGATGCATGTTCGCAAGTTTTTGGGGACACAGAAACGCGATCCGCGACTGGAGCAACAGTTGAACGCCAGTTTGGCTAATGCGTCGGGGTTTCTGCAGTCGCGCATTGCCGCCGAGATCACGTCGCCCAGCCAACATTTCGCCCGCAAGGAAGCGTTTTTGCAACTCGCCGAGGCGCTCGAGTCGCTGCCGGAGGATTACCGGCGCGTGATCGTGTTGCGGCACGTCGATGGGCTGCCATTTGCGGACGTGGCCAAGGCGATGGGACGCAGTGTCGACAGCGTGGAAAAGTTGTGGGTGCGGGGGCTGGCGAAACTGAAGACGACGATGGGAGAGGTTTGACGGTGACCACAACGGACGAACCCGAAGACGACCGCGTTGTATCGGCGGTGAAAGACTACATGCGTTTGCTGGACGCCGACCAAGCTCCGCCGATCGATGTCTACTTGGCCGAACATGCCGAGATCGCCTCGGAACTGCGTCCGTCGCTGGAAGGGTTGGCGTTGGTGCATCGGGCCGGCCCCGCCTCTGCAAAACCGCTCGGGGCGGTCTCGCCCGACGCGGAGTTCACGGCCAAGCCGATCGGCGACTTTCAAATCGTCGGGGAACTCGGTCGCGGCGGCATGGGAGTGGTTTACGATGCAATTCAATTGTCGCTCGGTCGTCGCGTGGCGCTAAAGGTGTTGCCGTTTGCCAGCGGATTGGACGAGGTTCGGTTGCAACGTTTCCGCAACGAAGCGCATGCCGCCGCGGCGCTGCATCATACGAACATCGTCCCGGTCTACGCGGTCGGCAGCGATCGGGGGCTGCATTATTACGCGATGCAATTGATCGAAGGGCACACGTTGGCCGATGTGATCGAAGAGATGCGGGGCGCAAAACGCGGTGGCGGCCGGGACACCGCGCAAGACCTCCGCTCGTCGACGATCCCCCAAATCTCAGCGACGTTCGCGACCGGTGACGGCCAATCCGGCCGCCGCCGATACTTCGAGTCGGTCGTCCGGATGACGTTTGAAGCGGCGATCGCCATCCAGCACGCACACCAGTACGGCGTGATCCATCGCGACATCAAACCCAGCAACCTGCTGATCGACGGCACCGGCAAAGTCTGGGTGACCGATTTCGGGTTGGCACAAATTGAGTCCGACCCCAGCAACCTGACGCGGACCGGCGACCCGATGGGCACGCTGCGGTATGCGTCTCCGGAACAGGCCTCCGGTCAGCGCACGATCTTGGATCACCGCACCGACGTCTACTCGTTGGGCGTGACACTGTATGAATTGCTGACGCTGCGGCCGGCGATCGAGGGCGACGGATTTCGCGAATTGTTGAACCGGGTCGTCGAAGTCGAGCCACCCTCGCCGGCATCGATTGCCCCCGACATCCCGCCCGAATTGGACAACATCGTTCGCAAATCGATCGCCAAGTTGCCGGCCGAACGCTACGCGACGATGCAGGAGTTTGCCGATGATTTGCAATGTTGGTTGGACGACAAACCGATCAAGGCCAAGCCGCCGACGGTGCTGGAGCGGTTGACGAAATGGCGACGACGCAACAGCGGGTTGGTCGCCGCGGCCGTCGGAATCCTGGTCATCGCGACGCTGTCGCTGTTGATCACCACGCTGGTGGTTTGGCGAGAACACCGTGCGACGCGCCAAGCACTCGACCGCGAAACCGAGCAACGTCGACTTGCCGAACAGAGTTTCCAACAAGCCCGTTCGGCCGTCGACACGTTCAGTGATCTCAGCGAAAGCGAACTCGCCTACCGCGGTGATTTGCAAGACCTTCGACGCAGCTTTCTGGAAACCTCGCTCGAATTCTACCGTGACTTTCTGGACCTCCGCTCGGACGACCCGGCACTGAAAAGTGAACTGGCCGCAACCTCGGCGCGGGTCGAAACGATGGTCCAGGAATTGCGTGTGCTGGAAAATGTTGCTCCGTTGATGCAACTTGCCGACCCCGCGGTGCAAGAAGAATTGTCGATTGATCAAACGACGGCGGCCAATCTGGAAGTGGCAATCGCGGTCTTGGAATCCGAACGGCGATCGTTAGTGAATCAGCAGCCAGGCCGGTTGAGCAACGAAAGTGCGGAGATGACGTTTCTGTTGCAAGAATTCGACGCGTTCGTCTCGCAGCAATTGTCGGCCGAACAATTGACACGGCTTCGGCAGATCGCCCGACAGCGAAGTTTGCCGTTCACGTTCAAGACATCCGAAATCGTCGCGGCGCTCGGGTTGACGCGGCAACAACGCTCCGAGATCAATCGGATCATCGAACAGACGCGGCCCGACCGCAGGGACGGACCGCCGCGTGGTGGCCAGCCAGGGGATGATCGACCGCCACGCTCTCGCGACGACGGGCGTCGCGGTCCGCCGCCGGGCGGATTCGATGTCGGGCCGCCGAATCGATTCAACAAGGGTCGACCGCCGGAAGATCGGCCGGGCGAGCGATTCGGCCGCGGCAACGGGCCTCCGATTCGTGACTTTGGTGGCGGGCCCCCGCGCGATCCGGCTCACGTGGCGGCGACCCAAAACACCGTCAACGAGATCCTGAAGATTTTGACGCCGGCACAACGTCAAACCTGGAACCGCCTGATCGGAGTCCCCTTCCAGCGCTAGTGCCCTTTTTGCGCTAGTGCTTTGTCCATCGCTGGTAGGGCAACGCTACAATTTCTTTGATTTTTCGACGACGGTTGCGACGCGGGATCGCAACTGATGCTCCAGCGGGCGGGCACACAAGGTCTGTTCATGGACTCGATTAGGACCGCAGCACCGTGCTCCGCCGCTCGATCGCGTTTTCAATTCCTCGGGAGACGCGTTCGCCGTTCGACACCCCATTCACACCGGAAAACATGATGAAACCGCGTCTTGCTACCCTCTTTGCCGGCTCCGCAATCTTGCTCGCCGGTTCCGCACTCGCCCAGCCGCCCGCTGACTCCGATGGTCGCGGGCCGGAACGACATCAGCGAGCTGACGGTCCGCCACACAGTTCCCCGCACAGTCCGCCTCGCGATGGCGGCATGCGAGGCGGACCAGAGCGGAACGCGGCACCGCCAGTCGGCCAAGTCCTGCCGGTGTTCGTTCAATCCCACCTCGGATTATCGCAGGTCCAACGCGATGCGATCGCGAAGCTGCAAGCGAAAGTAGATCGCCGCTTGGCTGAGATTTTGACTGCCGAACAACAACGGCGAATGCGGCAAGCTCCCGATGCACGACCTCGGGTCGGCGGTCCGGTCCGACAGGGCCCTGGCGCACGACGTCCTGAAGGTCCTCGCCCCGATGGACGCGGACCCGATGGACGTGGACCCGAAGGACGTGGACCCGATGGACGTGGACCCGAAGGACGTGGACCCGAAGGACGTGGACCCGATGGACGTGGACCCGAAGGACGTGGACCCGATGGACGCGGACCCGATGGACGTGGACCCGATGGACGTGGACCCGATGGACGTGGACCCGATGGACGTGGACCCGATGGACGTGGACCCGATGGACGCGGACCCGATGGACGTGGACCCGACGGACGTGGACCTGATGGGCGTGGACCTGATGGGCGTGGACCCGATGGGCGTGGACCTGATGGGCGTGGACCCGAAGGACGTGGACCCGAAGGACGTGGACCCGATGGGCGTGGACCCGATGGACGTGGACCCGATGGACGTGGACCCGATGGACGTGGACCCGATGGACGTGGACCCGATGGACGTGGACCCGATGGACGTGGACCCGATGGACGTGGACCCGATGGACGTGGACCCGATGGACGTGGACCCGATGGACGTGGACCCGATGGACGTGGACCCGATGGACGTGGACCCGAAGGACGCGGGCAAGATCGCCCACCGATCGAGGAGTAGGCCACTGCCGCGCCTCCTCGCGCGCATCTGGCGCCAAAGCTCAATGATCCGCTAGTGGAACATGTGAACGATCCTTCTGTTTGGGATGGTTCAGGAACTTGGGGGCTTCGGTTTGCCCACGTCTACTCATCCCGGATGGGTTCTTCGTGGATTTCAGTGGCTAATCGCTCAGGCCCCAGGTTTTTCGAGGCATTGCTGCGATGTCCGAATGGGGAGAGCGAGGACAAACGCTCGGTTCAAACGACCCTCCGCCGACACGGGGGCCGGCGGAGCGCTCGAGGCACCTTCGGCGCATCGCAGACCAGGTGATTCCTTGGCGGGTTGCTCCTCAGCCGCCGCAGGCCACAAGTGACCAAATGATTCCGAGGAACTGGGTGTGAGGATTATCATGTCGGATACGCGGCGGGTCGTGGAGGCCGTTCTCTACGTGGTGCTTCGTGCCCGCTTCTCAGCCTGGTCCCGGGAGTTTGCTTGAAAATGACATTGGTGGCTCGCCTCACGGCGTTGACCCCGTTTGAGAGAATAACAGAGCCCTACTCCCGCGCCTGCCGCGTTTTTCCGTTGAAGTCACCTTTCGGAGTTCCGCCATGGCCAAGAAGAAATCCTCTGGGAAACCTAAGCGTCGATCACGTGGTGGGTTTCCGATTGACAACGCACCCGTTCCACAATCACTTGACACAATCAACTTGAACGCTGCCGGCATCGATATTGGTTCGACCCAGCACTATGTTGCCGTGCCCTCCGATCGCGACTCATCACACGTTCGCTGCTTCGGCACCTTTACATCCGATCTGGCGTCGCTCGCAGATTGGTTGGAAGAGTGCGGCAATTTGTGTTCTGCGTTCTTACATGCGGCAACGAGCCATGCTCGTCGCCAACGCGAGCGAGCATATCCAACGGATGCAGAAGGCGATGATGGAAATGAATGTCCAGCTCCATCACGTCATTTCGGACATCACCGGCACCACTGGCACCACTGGCCTTGCCATTTTGGATGCCATTGTTGCGGGCAGTCGAGACCCTCACCTACTCGCAAAACTTCGCGATCCAAGGTGCAAAAATGACGAGTCGACGATCGCGAAAGCTCTGGAAGGCAATTGGCGTGAAGAACATGTATTTGCGTTAAAACAGGCTCTGGAACTGTACCGTTTTTACGGTTCCAAACTGTCGGAAGTCGATTCCAAGCTTGAAGAACATTTGGGTACATTTTCCGACCGAAGTGACGGTGAGATTCTGCCGAAGCTGAAGGCTCCTAAAGCTGGAAGCAATAGCCCCCGGTTCGATATGCGCAATCAGCTCTACCGGGTGCTGGGTGTCGACATGACGACCATTGATGGGATTAGCGGTCAATCCGCAATCACACTGATTTCTGAAATCGGTACCGACATGAGTAGGTGGGCAACAGAGAAGCATTTCACTTCTTGGCTTTGCCTATGTCCGGGCAGTAAGAAGACAGGTGGGAAATTGCTCAGTGGTAAAACACGTACAAGTGCGAACCGAGCCGCCGCCGCACTTCGAACAGCCGCCGCGTCCCTGGCACGATCAAACTGCGCCTTAGGAGCGTTCTTTCGCAGGATCCGTTCCCGTCTTGGTTCACCCAAAGCGATCACGGCGACGGCCCACAAGCTCGCGAAAATAGTTTATGGGATGCTGAAGTACGGGAGGGAATATGTCGATGTCGGCAACGACTATTACGAACAGCAATACAAGAAGCGAGCAATGGAAAACCTGGCGAAACGGGCAGCTGCACTCAACCTGCGAGTGGTCCCCAATGAACTAGCTGGGTAGGAAGTTCCTTGAGAGCAGAGCCCGCCTCCGCTTCACCTGGCTTCGCCATCCTACCGAACACAACCATCGGACATCGCAGTCATCCCTCAAAAAACCTTCCCCGAGTATTCGAGAGCACCCACTAAACTCGCGGAAGAACCTCCCGGATGAGATCGCAGAAAGTAGCCGGCAGAAATTTCTGTGACGAATTGGGGTTCGCGTTCCCTACTGAATCAGTGAGCCGGCAAACGGCTCGATCTTTTCTCAGTTCAGTGCACGCGGAGGTGTTCTCGTGATTCGGAAACAAACGATGGGATTCTTGGTCGCCGGCTTGGTCTCGGTGGCAATGTGTTCGTCGGAACAAGTGGTCGCCCAATGCAGCGGTGGGGGAGGCCGGGGCGGTGGTCCGTCGACCGGCAGCGCGATGCCTTTGAATACCAGCCTTCCCTACACCTCCAACGTGCTCGCGTCGAACTATCCGCAATCGTTGGGGCTGGCGGCGCAGCAATACTCGGCGCAGGTCCAAAACCAGATCTACGCGATGGCGTATCAAAACGCCCAACGTCAACGCCTGGCTCGAATCGCCTACGAAGAGCGTGTCCGACCGATGCGTCTGGCGCGGGCGGAGGCCAAGCGGGCGGCACGCGCCGAGCGGATCGCACGGCTCGTGGAGAAACGCGAAAACGAAACCGGCACGGATACCTCCGACCGGTACTCGCTAGTTGCGATGGCCGCGAAGTAGCGACCGGGAATCGCCTAAAGGGACCGCCCAACTTAGGTAAGCAACGCACGGAAAATAAGTGTCGGATCTAACGCGTGGGATAGGCTTCCAGCCTGTCATTCCAGCGTCGACAGGCTGGAAGCCTATCCCACTTATCTTCCGAGCGTTGCTAAGACGCGAAACGCGACGAATCCAAACGAACTTGTCGAACGAGTGGAAGGATCAGCGGATCGTCGTACAACGTCCTTTGGAAGGCGTTGCGCCGAGCCCTCCGGACGACGGCCCGGAAGGGCCATCGTACCCGGGAAAACGGTCGCCTAAAGCTGGGCGGTCCCTGAAGACTACACACCAACCGTTGCTTCTTGTCCGCACGATCTCACTTGGCAGACTACCTTCGATGCACGCCTCCTCCCAATCCACCCTCGGCACGCCGACCCTGCCTCCCGCCGTCATCATGCCACCGGTGGCGCGGCCTCGGACGCCTTCCTTGCGTACTCGTTGGCGACGCGACACGCCGACCGTCGCCAAGCCGGCACCTCCGTTGGTCCACGACGCGGCGCCGGACGAGGACCTGGAGCAATTGGATGGTCGATTTCATTATCGAACCATCAAACGCCGCCTCGAAGAGATGCCGGCATGGCTGTTTAGTTTGTTCATCCACCTGTTGCTTTTGTTGTTGCTGGCGTTGATCAGCACCTCTTCAGGCCAGATCGGCGAGATGGTGCTGACGATCACGCAGGGAGACGATCGCGAGACGACGGAGTTGGCCGAGTTTTCGATCGAACCGATTGAGTGGGAGGAGCTGCCGACGGAAGCGCCGAACGAATCGGAGCTGGACCTCGATCCGCTCGAATTCGACGCGTCCGTTGAATGGGTGTCTCTCGCGCCGGTCTTGGAAACAGGCGAAGGGTCGGTCGAAACATCGATCGTCAAATTGCCACCGTCTCCCAAGAACATGTTTGGCGGTCGCAGCGGGGCAATGAAACAAGAACTGCTGAAAAAAGCCGGTGGGACCCAGGCGACCGAGGACGCGGTGAAACTGGGTTTGCAGTGGTTGAAACGACAACAACTCGACGACGGAAGTTGGAGTCTACGGGGTCCCTACAGCGATGGCGCCCGATCGGAGAACAAGGTAAGCGCCACCGCGATGGCGATGATCGCGCTGATGGGGTCCGGCAGCACGCACCGCGGCGGCCCCTATCGGAGAGAGTTGTTGCGGGCCGTGCGTTGGTTGGTCAAACAGCAAGACCGGCAGGGTTTCATGGCCGTCCAATCAGCGCCCCATGAAAAAATGTACGCGCAAGCGCAAGCGATGATCGCCTTGTGCGAACTGTACGCGATGACCAGCGATTCCTGGATTCGCCCCTACGCCCAACGCTCCTGTGACTTCGCGGTCCGCGCCCAGTCGCCTCAAGGCGGTTGGCGCTACCAGCCACGGATCGACAGCGACACCTCGGTGACCGGCTGGTTTGTCATGGGGCTCAAGAGCGGCGAGGCCGGGGGGTTGGAGGTCGACGCCGCCGTTTGGCCCAACGTCCAGCGGTACCTGGATTCGGTGCGTGCCGGACGAGAGAACGATTATTACGCCGTCGGTTACTGCTACACCGTCGGCGATGTGGCGTCGCCGTCGATGACCGCCGAAGGATTGCTATGTCGACAATACATGGGATGGCATCGCAACATGCCCGGCATGGCACAAGGATTGGGAACCTTGGCGATCAATCACCCGATCAGTTTCCGAGAGCCGGATGTCTACTACTGGTACTACGCCACCCAAGCCTTGCATCACTACGGTGGCCGACATTGGACTGAGTGGAACGACAAACTGAAAGTCGAGTTGCCGGCGCAGCAAGTGTTGCACGGCCGCGAGCGAGGCAGTTGGTCGCCACGAAACGACGCCTGGGGACGCCATGCCGGGCGTCTCTACACGACCTGCTTCTCCGTGTATTGCCTGGAAGTCTACTACCGACACATGCCACTGTACGATCCCGACGAAGATTTCGATCCGTGACACCTTTCGCACCCGGCGCCGCGGAACGCGTCAAAAGTTTCGGCGTCCATCGTGACATCACCGGCCGAAAAAGTCCCTGTTCATCTCGGGAGCATCGAGCCAGCATACAGCCGCTGTCGAGCTTCCCGATTCGATGCGACTTCCTCCCGCCGCTACCCCCGACTCTTCGAAACCGCTCATGAAACGCCGCCAACAAAGAAAACGTCGCCTGTCCCTCCAGCCGCTTGAAACGCGACGCGTGCTGGCGGCCAGTTTGGGATGGGATGGTGCCGGATTGGGAAGCGCCGAACTGACCTACACGATCAACGGATCACCGAGTTCACTCTCGCAAGCCGAAACCACGGCGGCCATCGAAACCGCGCTCGACGTCTGGTCCAGCGCCGCGGACATCACGTTCACGCCCACCGACGAGGTGGGCTTGCGCGATTCGATCGACATCTCGTTTGTCAACATTGACGGCACCGCCGGCACACTCGCCCAAGCCTACTTTCCCGACGACGTGAACCCGGCCCGGATTGCCGGTGACATTCAGTTCGACGTGTCCGAAGCTTGGGAGGTGGGAAACGCGCTGGGCAACAGCGCGTTCGATCTCGTCTGGGTCGCCGTTCACGAAATCGGTCATTCGCTCGGACTCGATCACACCGATTCGGTCGCCAGCGTGTTGGCCCCGTTCGTTTCGCCCAGTCAATCGTTCACCAGTCTGAGCAGTGTTGACGTTGCCGCGATCCAGGACCTGTACGCCGCCGCCGGCATTGACACGACCGACAGCATTGACACGCCGGAAGTCGATGGTGAGACGACCGACGAACCGACAGTCGAAACCCCGACCGACAGCGATGATAGCGGAGATCGCGATGACAACCCGTTCCCGCGAAACCGCTGGCGGCGCGGCGGGCGCTGGCGTCCGTTCGGTGATCGACTGGATGCCCAGCAAGTGGATTTCAACTACACCAATCCGACCGACGTCAATGGAGACAACACGACCACTCCGCTGGATGCGTTAATGGTCATCAACCAGCTCGATCGGGCATCTTCAAACGCCCTGACGGACTTGTCGGAACTCGAAACCGTCGGCTTGTGTGACGTCAATGGAGACAACTCGATCACGGCTCTGGATGCCTTGACGGTTATCAACGCGCTCAACAACGGCAGCACGGAAACGCTCGATTCGGTCGCCGCAGCAGACGAATTGGAGAACGCGGAACAACTGCAGGAAAGTGACGATTTCGACGAGGTGGACGCATTGGATGTAGGCGACGATCCGGAAGATTCCGACGAACTGGAGGACAGCATGGAGGTCGAGGAGGGGGATGAAGTAGACAGCGATGAAGTAGACAGCGATGAAGTAGACAGCGATGAAGTAGACAGCGATGAAGTAGACGAGGGCACCGAGCTGATTGACGAGGGCGGTTTGGTGGACCAGAGCGATGACGACGCGGACGAACAGGGCCAGTCCGATCACGGACACCATCTCGTCGGATTGTTCCCGGGACGTCTGTTCGGAGGTGAAACCGAAGTGTTCGTCGCCCGGTTTGATGCCGACGAAGACGGCGCGCTCTCGGAAGCGGAAGTGTCCGAGCGGCTCTGGGAAAAACTGATCACTCTGGAAGCCGATGGCGACGGCGACGGACTCGTGACCCTGGACGAAATCGACTCCGCCCTGATGGCGTTTCAGCTGGAAGCCTTCAACGAACAAGACAGCGACGGCGACGGGCTGTTGACCGAGACCGAAATCGGCGAGCGGCCCTGGCAAAAGATCTCGGCCGCGGATGCGGATGACGACGGTGGCGTGTCGTTTGATGAGCTACAGGCATTCCGCGATCTGGCGAGTGAATCGGACGAGTTTGTGCATCGGGGGCATCGCCACCACCTTCCATCCGATGCAGTGTTTTCTTCTTTGGGGCGAACCCGTGGCGGTCAATTCCGAGCCCGTCGAGCGTTTCGCTGACCGACGTGACGGAGCACAATCTTTTGAAAAAAATGTTCCAAAGTGCGGCGGATTCACGTCTCTCTTCGCAACTGACTCAACAGCGGGCGGCAAGACGGTGAAAACCGCCCTCCGCTGTGATGCTGCCCGGGCCCTCTTTCTTTTCTCTTCCTGAAGTCCGCACCATGGTCGCCACCGACTCCCCCAGCCCAACGTATTCAGCCAACACCCCACCCCCCGTGGAGCCGGGCGACGAGGCTGGTTTTGCCGAGCTGCTCGCCAGCGCACGCAACGGCGACCGCGACGCGCTCGGCCAGTTGCTGCAATGGTATGCCAACTACTTGACCATCCTGGCCAGCACCCAACTGGACCGTCGGTTGCGCCGTCGACTGAACCCGTCGGACATCGTTCAAGAAGCGATGTTGGCGGCCCACCAGGACTTTGCGGATTTTCGGGGGACCAGCCAAGGCGAATTGTTGTGTTGGTTGCGGACGATCCTGATCCACACGCTTCACCGCAGTTTCAAACGCCATGTCAAAGTTGAAAAGCGTGACATCCGCCGCGAGGTATCGTTGGAAGCGGCCAGCAATCGATTGGAGAACTCTGCCGGTAACCTGGCCGCAATCTTGCCCGCCGGCGGCCCCTCGCCCAGTTCACCGCTGCAGGCCCGCGAAAACGCGGTGATCTTGGCCGACCAGCTCAGTCGTCTCAAGCCCCACTACCGCGAAGTCATCGTGCTCCGCGTCTTACAAGGTCTCTCCTTCGACGAGATCGCCCAACGGATGGATCGCAAGTGCGGCGCCGTTCGAATGCTTTGGCTGCGGGCGTTGGAAAGTTTTAAGACAACGGAGGCGATGCATTGATGGTGGCACTGAATCATTCCGAAATCGACGCCACCGGCGCGGAGCCTTCGATGCTTCAGGGTTTGACCGAAGACCAGCAATCGCGTTTGACCGAATTGCTCGATCAATACTTGCTCGCGCTGGAAAACGGCGAACGCATGGATGTCCGTCAAGTCAACCAGGACAATCCGGACCTGGCCGACGTCTTCGCCGCCTACTTGGAAAAGCTCGATGCGTTGTATGGCGTGTCTCCCGGTTTCCAAGATCCGAGTCGTGCCGATTCGCCAGAGCAACAACGCAAGATGACGCTCGGAGATTTCACGATCCAACGTGAAATCGGACGCGGCGGCATGGGGATCGTCTATGAAGCCAGTCAAAAATCGCTCGACCGCCGGGTGGCAATCAAGCTCTTGCCGCTCGCATCACTTCTCGACGCCCGGCAAATCGCCCGGTTCAAGAATGAAGCCCACGCGGCAGGCTTGCTTCAGCATCCCAATATCGTGCCGATCTACAGCGTCGGCAGCGAGCGGGGGGTTCATTACTATGCGATGCAGTTTATTGACGGAGAGTCGATCGACGCAAAGGTGACGTCGGCCCGCCATGATGCAACACATCGAATCGAGGCCCGCACGTCGCAAACCATCCGCTGGGCGATCGACATCGCCGGGGCATTGCAGGTCGCGCATGAGAACGGGGTGGTCCACCGCGACGTCAAACCGTCCAACTTGATGCTCGACCAATCTGGGAAAATCTGGATCACCGATTTCGGACTCGCCCGTTGTCAAACCGACGTGACGTTGACGCGATCGGGTGATGTGATCGGCACGATGCGCTACATGAGTCCCGAACAGGCGCGCGGGGAGTCGGCGTTGATCGACGGACGGGCCGACATCTACTCGCTCGCGGCAACCCTGTACGAGATGCTGACCTTGCGTCCGGCTCACGACGCCGACGATGCACCGACGATTCTGAAACAGATCGACCAACACGACGTCACGCCGCTGCGCAGCCTGCGGCCTGATCTGCCACGGGATTTGGAAACCGTGATCGCCAAAGCGATGTCAAAGCGTCGCGAGGATCGCTACGACACCGCCGAAGACTTTGCCAGCGACTTGAATCGCGTTTTGGAGGGCCGACCGACCGTCGCTCGGCCTCCCTCGATCGCCGACCGTGTCGCTCGTCTGGCCGCCAAACATCGCAGTGTGGTGATGACCGGTGCTCTGGTCGTGATGCTGGGTTTTGTCGGTTCGGCAATCGCGACGGCCAAGCTGGCTGCCGCCAAGCAGGTCTCTGATGCAAGCGCCCGTCGCGCCAGCAAGGGCGAAGCACTCGCCCGCGATGTCGTCGACCGATTTGGTTCACAGTTGCCCGAACTGCTCTCCGGTATCCCCGCCGCGGACCCCGTCAGACGTCAGTTCCTGGTCGAAACGCTGGACTACTATCAGCGGTTTGCCGCTGAAGCCAAAGACGATCCGGAACTACGCGAAGACCTCGCCGTGACGCTCGGAAAAATCGGTTCCCTGCAGTCCGAACTGGGCGAAAACGACAAGGCAATCGACTCCCTGGCTCGCAGTGAATCGCTCTATGCCGAGCTCGCCGACCAGCCAACGGCAAGCGATGCAACCTTGCTCGACTGGTCAACCAGCCAAAACAATTTGGCCCAGGCATTTGTCCGCGGCGGCAAGCTCGAAGACGCAGCGAGATACTTCGCCCGCGCCATCGTCACACAAAAACGCATTGTGCGGCGAGCGGCCGGCGCGCAAAATCAAACCGCCAGGCTGGCCTTGGCGACCAGTCTGAACAACTTGGGCTTGCTGCTGAACCAGACCGAAGCCAACGAAAAAGCCGAAGAAACCTACCTCGAAGCGATCCGTTTGCTCACCGAAAACGGTCCGCCGAAAAGCTTGGAGAGCCAACAACAGCTCGCCGCGGTCCGAACCAGTCTCAGCGGCTTGTTGACCACCACGTCACCGGAGCGCGCGGTCGTCTACGCACGGGAAGCACTTTCGGGACAACTCGATGCCCTTCAGGCCGACCGAGGGAACGCGAAATTGGCGACGCAAACGATCGTCACGCTCAACACACTCGGTGCGGCTCAATCGGCTGCCCAGCAAAACGCCGCGGCGATCGACACGTTCAATCGTGCCATCGAAATCGGCAACGAACTGCTCACCCGATGGCCCGAACAGGCCACCTATCGTCGCGATTTGGTACTCAGCTACAACCATCTGGGGCTGGCGCTGTCCAAAGCCGACCAACGTGTCGCTGCACTGGCCGCGTTTGACCAAGCGCTCGCCCTCGGCCGACCGCTCGCGGATCGATTCCTCGATGATGCCGAGACTCAAAGCATGATCGGAGCCGTGTTGAACAACCTCGGTTTCCTACACCAACAACTCGGTGATCGCGTGGCGGCCGCCCAGGCCTATCACGAAGCCATCGAGCGGCAGTCGACCGCGGTTCGGTTGGCCCCCGAAGTCGCACGCTTCCACGATTACCTGAAAAAGCATCAAAGCAACTACCGATCCGTCGCCGCCACGCCCGCAGATCTTGGGAGGGCGGCATCATGAGCATCCCAGAGGAGTCCCGATCACTGTTGCTGGAACAGTTGGAATCTCGCTGTATGCTGGCCGGCGGGATTTTCTTTCAAGTCTCACCACGCGATCAGGCGGTGCTTGATCGCATCGGCGGTGGGGATCGAATCGATCGCGCCGCAAGTGTTGTCGGTGCTTCGCACAACGACAGTCATTCGCAACGAACCCCTTCGGATCGTCAACCTGGCGACCGACAAGCATCCGTTCGTGGAATCGGTCAATTGACACGCGGAGAGCTGCCGCGTGGTCAGGCTGCGGCCCAAACACCGCAACAGAACGTCGTCCCGCCGCGGGCATCCTCCCCGTCGACGATCATCGGTCTGATTGTTGTCCCGTCGTCGCCCACCTCTGGATCCACGCGTGGGTCGACCACGAACGACGGCGGTGGTTCATCGTCGCGTCCCGAAGGCGAACTCGATGCGTCTGCAGGCGCGACCGTCGACGCATCACCGGCGACGACGGAGTCGGCGACCGAGACGCTGGTTTCCGCACCCGGATCGGCCACCATCGCCACCCAAGACGAAGTCGTCAGACCGGATAGCAGAGACCGAGAGCGGCCCCAAGCGGTGGCAAGCGACACCGTCTCGGTCGACCAGATCCCCGAATCCACGACGTCAACGCAAACACCTTTTGACGAGTCATTGACGGAGGATGTGTCGAAAACGATTGACGTCGATAGCGAACCCGATCTCGCCGGCACCATCGAAACACTGCCGCTATCGCATCAGCATTTCCGAGAGTCCAGCGACCTCGCCGATGACCCAAACGACGACGAGCAATGGGAACTTGGCGGAGATGCGTTGGAGAGACTTCGTGACGTCGCGGACGGGACCAACGACGAGACTCCTGATCTGGGACGATCGGTCATCGATCACGCGATCAACGATTGGTTCGGCGAGTCGACCGGATTGATCGAAAACATCGTCTTTGAGCATGATCTGCCGTCGATGATGCACGACATCAACGCGTCGATGGTCGACGTCGTCTTGGACGCCACCGTCGGCATGCACCGCAGCGTCGGGCTGATCGCCGGCGTGGAAATGGATCTCAGTCCCGATCCGGCCGGCGAGATCCGCGGGGCAGTTCTGGCAGTCATCGCCCGCGAATTTGCCGACTCCCTTGCCACCGATCCACCGCCACCGGTGCAATCAAGCGGTGAGCCGAATTCAATTCGGATTTCCGGAATCGCCTACCCCGGCGCCGCGATCGTCGCCAGTCTATTGGCCATCGGAAGCCGACGATGGTCCGGCAAGCAAGCCGAAAAGGAAGGCAAGACACCGGACGAGCGGTAGCGAAAATACAGTTCCCCGTTGGCCCCCTACGCCGTGAACGATTTTTTTCCTGTGTTTGACAAGGTGTTAGCGGCAGGGCGCGAGCCCTCCGGTTCCGCAACGTTGCAAAATGACCGGAGGGCTCGCGCCCTGCCGCTAAAAAATCGGTCACGGCGTAGGGTGGCCGCCGGGAACCGGTCGCTCACTTGCGATTGGTTTGGCCGGCCTTGATTTCACTCAGGCTGACGCCGAACAAGCGCAAGGCGATCGGATCGAGTGCGTTCTCGGGACCGTGGATGTGCAACGTCCGCTGAACATGACGCATCGTCTCGCCGGGCGCAAGCGCCGCAGCCGGCGAGGACGTTTCGAGTTCATAAAAGGGGCCCAGCGGCGGCTCGCCCGGCGCCGGTGATCCGTCGTTGTAGGAGTTGATCACATCGCCCTGATACGGTTCCGCTTGGTGTTCCCACATCGAGTTGACGAATCCCTGGGGCGCTGCTTGGACGTTGTACGTCACGATCGTCAGCACCTTTCCGTCCGCGTCGTAGCTGCCGGCGATTCCTTTGGATCGTTCCGGCGTGATCCCGATTTTGCCCCGCCGTGTGCCATCGCCCTTGAAGAACAACACGTCTTGTTCGACCGTCAAGTACTCCGGCGGCACCTTCCCAAAGTAGGTGTCGTTGACTTTCGGCCCCAGCGTTTCTTCGGGACCGGATTTGAACGGAATCACAACCGTCGTCTGCGGCGAGGGGTTGTACATGCCCAGCAACCAAATCGACGGCAATCCCGTCTCGGGTTTCCAAGCCTGGTCGCCGCGATTGGTCAACCGATTGTCGCTTTCATAGGCGACAACCTGGACGTCACTCGGGACCGACTGTGACTGCAAGGCATCGGCGATCGCTTCTTCGTCCAGCAATCGGATGGTCCGTTCGATGCCCATTGAAAACGTGGTGCCGCTGTAGTTGGTCAATTCACAGTCACGTTTGAATTCGGCGGAGTGATTCGATTTGGCGATCAATTCAAAGGGTTCGGTGTCGATCGCCGGCGGCGTGGTCCAATCGGAAAACTCGAACTTTGTGCCGGGTTTGAAAAACAGCGCAAACTGGCCGCCTTCGGGGCCAAGCCAAAATCGTTCTTCACCGCCAAAGATATAGATGTGCTCCTCCAGTTTTCCCTTCCGCTGGGGATCGGAAAGCAGCCCCGCCTGAATCACTTTTCGGTTGATCCAGCCGAAACTGGGCCCCTGGTCTTGATCGAAGGTGCTTGTCATCACGCGGCCTTGATAATCCGGCGCAATCGCAACGGCGGCCTCATCGCGCTGCAGCACAACGATCGGCGTGTGCCTTTCCAGGAATTCCAGATCGTCGTGAAAGGTTTGGTTCACAGCGTTTGACTCTTGGGCGGACGTAACACCAGACCAATGTAACAACATCAACAAACAGGCAAGTCCGTGACTGCAGCGAAAATCAACCTTCATCTCTGACCTCTTCGGAATCGATCGTGCGTGTGTCGAGTATTGTAGCCGCAATTGATGCGTCCAGCGGATCTCTCGTGACAGCTGCACCCCACGCGGCTGTGCGTATCAAGGCGGAGCCTGGGAACGAGGAAGCGGGCAAACGTTTTAGCGGAACGGCGCGAGCCGTCCGGTCGCGCATCAGAAACACCTTGAAAGACCGGAGGGCGAGCGGGCTGTCGTTTTAGTCTGGATCTGCTGAGTCATTGGTGAGCCGCTGGCCGTAAGGCCTCGGGCAGCGTCGCAGTGCCCGGCCGCTTACGCGCCCGCGGCTCACAAAAACGACAGCCCGCTCGCGCCCTGCCGCTAACAAGACACACCCCGCTTGGGGTCAAACACTGGAAGTCAATGCTTCACCGGGTTAGGTATGCGGGGCCACGAGCGACACTCAGTTGGATTGGGACGCGGTGGAGGTTTGCTGCCCCTCGGGGATTCGATTCAAGGTGTAGTATGCTTCGGGATGCACGAGCGGTTGTCCGGATGCGTTGCGTACGCCCGGAGCGTTCAACTCGTGAACGAAGTAGGGCCGCAGCCCCTCGACCCTCAGACGCACGCGTTTGCGATCCTCCGAAACCTCGGCCGCCACAATGGTCGGCGTCTTGGTTTGAATCTCGTCGCTGCCGTAGGTCGAATGGTACAGGTAGGTGTAACTGACCATGCGATAGGAATTCACGTCGCCCGCCGACTTGGGATCAACCGGTTGCGTGTAGGTGAGTTCGAAACCACCGGGTTTGGCTCGCATCTCCTTGATTTCAAACGGCGTCTTCCCCGTCCATACCAGACGCTGCAATCCGTAGCTCGCACGCCCCAAGCTGCTCCAACCGCGATTGGTCAACCCCACAAACACGCTGCCATCGTTGCCTTGGGTCATCCGCAACACCGCGGAGGCAAACCCGAGTCGAAAAGGGAAGCAGGCGCCCTGGTACTCGCCACCGACCTTTTCCAAAAACACGCGATTGATTCCGGCCTGCGTGAATTCGCCGACAAACAACTGGCCGTCAAACGGTCCGAACTTTCCGCCGCTTTGGTCCAACATGATGTCGGTCGTCGATTGTCCCATCTTTTTGTAGGGGAACCAAACCGCGGGTGGTCGAAGGGGCTTGAATTGCTTGAGGGCCTGTGGCAGCGGCAGACCACTGGGAACCTGTTCGACTCCGTGAATCGTCGATCCCGGCTCGTTCATCGACGCGAGCGCTTCGGCGTGATGAAAAAAGGCGCCCGGTCGCATGTGATGCAGCGAATTGGTGGCCACCCAATTGCCTTGCTGATCGGTGTAAAACATGTCTCCCGCGGCGTTGGTACCCAAGCCGGACGGGGATCGCATCCCGGCACAAACCGGCACCAGTTCGCCAGCCGGCGTCAGCTTCATGCCCCAGCCGCGCCAGCGGCCTTGTCGATACCCTAGTGCGGCGTTAGGCACGACGCGTTTCAGCTGGTCGCCCTTGAGTCCCAACCCGATGTTCAGGGTGATCCACAAATTGCCATCGCCGTCCAGCTTGGGGCCGTAGGCGTATTCGTGATAGTGTCCGGTCACGCCCCAACCTTTCGCGGCGGTCAAGTATTCATCCGCCACATCATCACCATCGACGTCGCGAAGCCGCGTCAACTCGCTCCGCTGCGTCGTGTACAAGTCGCCCTGGTGATAGAGCAATCCGAGCGGTTCGTGCAGCGCGGTGGCGAATCGTTTGTACGTCACATTGTTGGGCGGGTCGTCATAGACACCGTCCAAAATCCAAACCTCGCCTTTTCGAATCGCGACGGCCAGCCGCGAATCGTCCAGCAGCGCCAGCCCGCCGACTTCCAGTGCCAATCCATCGGGCGCGGGTTTCCAATTCTTGGATCGCGAGTCCGTCGCCGCCTTGGCAACCGAAACGTCAATCAGCCGGTAGTATTCTTCTTCACCGCCCCGCACCATCGTCAGCGGGAAAGCGAACGCCACAAAGGCCGAGATCAAAAATCGAATCACCAACGATACTCCAAAATAGCGGTGTTTCTGTCCTGCGCGTCCAAGGGGATCAGCCACTGGTCGACTTCGCCGGACCGACGCAACGCACCGGTTCGCGCGAGATCATCTGAAAGGGTCACGGTCAAACCTTGGCCGTCGGAAAACGCGAAGGGTCCTTCCGGTTTCAGTCGCTTGGCCGCATGAGCGAGCAAGCGAAGTTTCTGCCCGGGGGGATTGCCGCGAACCGTGACCGTACGTCTGAGCGTTCCGGATTCGGTCGCCTCGATGCGGTCTTCGATCGACCAGCCTGCGACGTCGTACAGAAACGTCGGCACGCCGGCGGAATCCAGTCGATAGCCGCCGAAACGGGAGTCGGAATTTCGATCTTCGTTTTCACTCTCGCTTTCATCGACGATCACCACGGGTCCCGCCGGCATCGTGACTTGGGCGGCGCCCAAGGGATCCGCCGGAGGAGTGAAACGTTCGAACCAAGTGCCACGTGCGTCCAGAAAACGCTGCTTCCAACCGATCGCCAGCCGCGCCCGTTCGGCATCAAATGCAAAATGGACGCCTTGAGGAAAGCCGACCGCGATCGCGTGCGTTCCCGCTTGTTCCATGAACGTCCGCAGCACGATCGGTCTTTCGGTCGGCGACAGTTCGTAGTTGGCCGAACGCACGGTCTCGATCTTTTCCGGCAGCGGTTCCTGGTCCAGGTATTTTAAATACGCCCAGATCGCTGAAATCTGGTGCCGGACGTCACCATCGAGCAACTCCGGTCGATTGGTCTTTCCGTCAGGGAAAAAGGTGGGCATCCGCGTCCGCTTTTTCACCGCGCTGGGATTCAGCACGAATTCGTAGAACCACTTGGAATCGATGCGGTTGGTGGTTCCCGACAAGTCGATTCCGACGACCCCGGGCAAACTCTCGCCGCGAAACGCATGGCAACCGACACAGCCGGTGTTGACCAGGTCGCGTCCGGCATCGGTCATCTCCTGTTGCGGCGGCAGAAGATCGACCGCGTCTTGCTGGTCCACTCGGTCGGCTGCTTGAAAGCCCCGGACCATGGAATCGGCCGTGTCGTCGGAATAGGCCGGCATGCGGGCGGTCATGAAGGGGCGATGGGGTCGCGTCTTGGGATGGAAAACGGACGCCAACGCTTTGGGCGTCAATTTGCGCCCGACCCCGCCCAGTGTCGGCGGCAATCGACCTTCGTCCCCCAAATCCACATTCCCGACGGTTTCGAAGTAGGCTTTGCGAAACCGGCCGACCCCGCCTCGTTCGTCGCGCCGATGGCATCCGTAGCAATTCAATTGCAGCATTCGGAAATCGACATCGTCGGCGGCGGTGCGGTTTTCAGATCGTACGGCAGTCAGGCGTGCGCCGATGGCACGACGTTGTTCGTCGTCCAACCCGTACCGAGGCATTTCGCCGCTGGGGTTTTTCATGCAACTTGATTCGGCGGCGGCATTGAGTTGCGACAGCGGCTTGGCCGCCGCAGCGGTCAACGCATCGGATGCATCATGGCAAGACGCACAACGCAGTTGAACGAACAACGCTCGTCCCTTGTCCACCATGGCTTTCGGTGCAACGTTGGGCTGCATGTCGATCTGATTCGACGTTTGATTTCGCAGCAGATGCGCCGCGATGTCCGCTGCTTCAAGTGGCGTGAGTCGCAAGGAGGGCATCCGCGCACTGGGACGCGTCTTGGTCGGATTCAACAGCATCATCGTCAACGAGCGAAGCGAATACTTGCTGACCAGATCACCGTGCGGCACCGAATCCACCGGCCGTGCTTCGCTGGCCAAACCCAGATCCGCGATTTCTTCTGGGTCGAGCTGTTCGATCAGCTCGTCGATCGCCGAAGCTTTGGATTCGACCGTTTCGTAATTCGCGTCGGGGTCATGGCAGGCCACGCACCCGACGGCGTGATAAAGTTTGCTGCCGCGATCGGCGTCGCCCCGTTTCCAGAATTCGTGGACCACCGGCAACGCACCACCGGCTTTGATGACGGCAAACGGTTGTTGTTGTGAACCCAGGAATGCGACCAGCGCGTCGATCGCTTCGCTGCGTTCCGATTCGGGAAGGGTCGACAGCACGTGCGGCATCGTCGTTTCCGGTTTCATCGCAACCGGATCGGCCAGATACTGTTTCAGCCACTTCGGTTGCAGCCGGTTGCCGGCACCGGTCAATCGCGGACCGCGTTTGGGTTTCAGCCAATCGTCGTCGGACGCATGGCAGCTGACGCAGCTCAGTTCGCTGATCAACAGCGAACCGGCCCGTGTCGGAGAAAGCTCGTCATGCCGCGCGAATCGATCAAACCCGCTGACCATCGGTGCGGCGATCGAATCAGGACCGCCCGTCGCGGGCGTTTGTTCTTCCGCTCGCAAGGCGCCCGGGATGGCGATCGCAACCGCGCAAACCAACGGCCGCCAAAACCGTTCAACGTGATGTCTGAGTCGTGTGAGTGAATTCAAATTGTCGTCCCCAATTTGCGACCCTTTTCGAAAGGTGGTCGGTCGCGTGTGAGCAATCTAGGTGAGTGGTCGTGCAATCTCGAACGTTTTGCGGACAGTGGTACGTCTCATTTCGCATTCGCATCGGATTCAATCTTGAGAATCAAGATGCGAAAGCCATCGCCGGGTTTTGCCACCGCCGGCCACTGAACGATTTCTTGTTTGGACGGTTCACCGAAGGTTCCGTCAAAGGGATTGAACCAAGTCGTCGTCATCGTCTGGCCACGCGTCTCGGAGGGCAGCCGGAGCCCGACGAACTCGCATTCTTTGGGAACATAATAGACGTGCAATCCCTTTCCGTCGTGCAGACAAAAGCCCGCATTGCTTTTCTTGTCCCCAGCGATCAAGTTGCCCAAGTCGTATCGATCGACAAGTGTTCGTAGATGCCGATAGTAATCCAGACGGGGGCGAGATTCCGGCGGCAATGCATCGATGTCAGCAATGACCACGTTCCAGGCGGCGCCCTGCCAATAGTGGGTGGGAAACGTCCCAGCGAAAACGCACTGGTAGGCGCGTTCCAAGCAGACCTCCGGCGAGGTGTAGTTGCCCGTAAAGACGACGTACGGCCCGCGTTCGTATCCGCCGTGCTCGATATTCAAGATCGGTTTGCCCGGGATCGCTTCCCAGACGTTCCTCATCACACCGTAAAGCTCTGAACTCCACAATTGCACCGAAACAAAATCGATGTTCTGTGGGAATCGACGACAATAACCGTAGTCGTGAACGGTGATCAAACGCTTGAATGCGTCCAGCCCTCGCAATCGTTCGATCCGTTGGTGAATGTAGTTGACGTCATTGTGCCCGTACCCCAACGCTTCTTTGGAAACGTCCCAGATCAAATTCGGATACGCCTGGTAGCGGCTGACGACGTAGTCAAAATAACGATTATCGTCTGCCGAGTTGGCTGCCGGCCAATTGACGCGTTTGTTCCAGACATAGACCATCAGGTGGGCGACGATCCCCTTTTGGTCGAGGTATTCGATGACGCGGTCGAGTCGTTGAAAATACTCGACATTCAGCTGCGAATGTTCGGGCGAGTCATTGTTTCCGCCGAACGGAAAAACGCTCGGGCTGCCATAATCACCTTCGTCCGTCAGTCGCGAGTCTTTTTTCCAATTGACGTCGTACGCAAAGACATTCATCACGACTTGGTTGAAACCGTTGGCCGCGAGTGCATCGACCAACTTACGCGTCTTCGGAATCTGGTTCGGGTTCTCGGCATCGAGCGCGAACAACCAATCGGATTCGAAAGCGATCGGGTAATACGTTTCGCCGTTCTCGTATCGGAACTGACGCGGTGATCGGGAGTCGATCACGATGCCTCCCTTGCGTCCGTCCCCGGCGGCCGTGACTTTTAATTCCCCGGATTTACCGTCCAACGCCGCCTGAGAGGCGCGCGTGACGTAGGTCCAACGGCCTGTCGAAGGCGGCGTGAAACGAACCCGGTACTCGTCGTTTCCGTTGTAGAAACCCGGCACGTCGAAGCGATCTCCCGATTCATTGCTGAACGTCGCGCCGAATTCAACGTCGACGGGTCGATCGGAAAGTGATTCCACTCTAAACCGAATGTCGGCGACGTCCCATTGGCGTGCGGAAATGGTCTCGCCATTTTGGTGGTCGAACGTCTCCGCCGCCGCCGCTTGCAGCACGAATCCAAACGACAACGCGACGATCAGACAACAACGGGCAAGTTTCATCATTGCGAGGGAATCATTCAGGCGGAACAGGGGGAGGGAAGCCGAGGGACGCACATCATATTCACTGTCGGCGGGGGCCGTCAGCCGATGCAGGCTCGTCATCGTCAATTCGCAAGGATTCATACCGAATCTGATTCAATTCGCTTTTTGTGGAGAAGGTTGGCAACCACAGGCGGACCCGATTTTGATACTATCGGTAATCGTCGCCGAATCGTTTTTTGAGATCGGCTTCTTCGATCGATCTGATCAAACAAACGATCTCCGGTATCACCGCAACGGAGAACACCCACCGATGGCAAGGCGTACCCACGGATCCCTGGCTGCTTTTCATCCGTGGGTACGCTCTGCCATCCGTGGGTTCATTTAAATGGGCACTGGCGGGGGTCCTCGGGCTGGCGCTTCCAGCGTCGCACCGTAACCCACCGATTAGAGTCTGAGATCCACTCAGACGGATCAGCGGCGCATGACATTGATCGCTCGACAGACCACTACGACTTCTGCGCAAACGCCGTCTCTCCCAGAGTGGGAGAATCTAAATCGGTTGCCAAATTCTTCAGTAACAGAACCGACGTCCCAGGCGATATCAGACCAGTTCCAGGCCCGTCATCGTGCTGGTGCTGGTCGAGAAACGGTCTCGGTGCAGACCCAATCGGTGCAGTGCAGACAGATACAGGTTGGGCAGCGGGTAGTTGTTCTTGGTGTCGAACGCCAAGTGCTGGCCGTGCTTGAATCCGCCACCGGCAAGCAGCACGGGCATGTTCTTGTTGTCGTGGCTGGACGCATTGCCGAGGTTGGACGTCAACAACACCATCGTCTGATCCAACAACGTGCCCGACGACTCCTGCACCGTCTTCAGCTTTCGAACGAAATCGGCCCACTCGGCGAGCAACGCGTTTTCTAAAATCGCGAGTTGCCGCAGCTTTTCTTCATCCTGGCCGTGGTGGCTGAGCGCGTGGTGCGCCTCGGTGACACCGTCGAGTTCGACTTTGCCACCATTGCCCAGGTGCAGCGTGATGAAACGCGTCGAATCGGTTTGCAGCGCCAACGCCATCACGTCAAACATCGCCCGCTGTTTCTCGATCCCATCGGAAACCGATTGGGCCAACGATTCGGGTTTGCTGACTTGCGGTTTCGGACGATTGATCCATGCTTGGTTGGCGGCGAGTCGTTTCTCCAACTCGTTGACGGCCGTGAAGTAGTTGTCCAGTTTGTCGCGGTCGCCGGCACCCAACGTCCGTTGCAATGACTTCGCTTCTTCGGCAACCAGATCCATCACCCGGCGTCCGTGCCGCATCCGCGCCGAATTTTGTTGGCGAACCGCCGGTGCGTCGGCAACGAACAGCTGTTCGAACAGTCGCAACGGAGACATCTCCGGCGGAATCATCGCTCCGTTTTCGGTGTACGAGGGACTGGAATTGTCCCCCGAGGCGTTGAGCACCAACGAAGGGAACCGTGTTTGGTCGCCCAGGTGCTTGGCCATCAACTGGTCCAGCGAAACCGAATTGCGAAAATTCGCATCCGATCGACTGAGCGGCGCCGCGGTCAGAATCGTGCCTTCGGCGCGGTGTCCGCCGGCGACCTGCGGGTGGGACACTCCCGAACAGACTGTCAAATCGGGGAGCAGATCGGGAAACTCCGCCAAATAGGGCGACGGCGCGTAATCGAACCCGGACTCCTTCGGGAACAGGTTTGGACCGTGCAACCCGAGGCCGAGGCTGAAACAGACGAAGCGTCGTGGGGCTTCGGTTTCGGCGGCACTTGCAATCGCCGGCATCATCGCGTCCAGGAACGGCAACCCGACGGCTAGCCCCGAGCCTCGCAGCACCGTGCGTCGATCGAGTTTTGTGTTGGTGAACTTCATGACGTGCCTTATTTGTTGAGAAAGATCGAGCTGTCGACGACCGCGTGAATCAGGGAGCGGAAGCCAAACTGCTGGGCTTGGGTTTGATCCAGGATGGCTTCGATCACCCGTCGGTCGCTAAAGGAGACCGCAGCGCCGGTCGCATAGGTGACCAATTGATGCGTGAAATTTCGTGCGATCTGCTCGGGATCCCGCAACACAATTTGCTTGAATTGCTCGATGTCATCGAACGCTTCGCCCTTGGCGGTCTGGTGGTGCGGATCGACCGGAATTCCCTTCTTGGCGGCTTTCGAATTCCGATACCGCGTCCGCCAACCCCCAATGACATCGTAGTTTTCCAGTGCAAAACCCGGCGGGTCGATCTTGATGTGACAGGCCGCACAAGACGTTTGGTCGCTGTGTTTTGCAAGCTGATCGCGGATCGACACGGCGCCGCGAATGTCAGGCTCGATCGCCGGGACGTTGTCCGGTGGCGGAGGAATCTCGACGCCGAGGATGCGTTCATTGATGAACGCGCCGCGGATCACCGGTGATGTGGTGGTGCCGTTGGCGGTGACTTTCAAAATCGAGCCCTGCGTGATCAATCCGCCGCGACGGTGCTCGGGCGACAATGCGACGGCTTGGATCGTTTGATGATGGACATCTGGAATGCCGTAATGTTTCGCCAAACGCTCGTTCAGCATCGCGAAATCGGAATCGACAATGTTTGCCGCCGGCAGATCATCACGAATCAGTTTTTCCAAAAACGCGTGGGTCTCGTCGACCATCGACTGTTGCAACGTCTCGTCGAACTCTGGATACAGTCCCGCGTCGGGTGACGTGAAATCGATCTCGCGGAGGTTCAACCATTGATCGGCCAAGGCGTTGATCAACGCCTCGGCACGGTCGTCGTCGAGCATGCGTTGGACATGTCGGCGGCGAGTTTCAGCGTTCGTCAACTCGCCGGCATCGGCCGCGGCCATCAGCGTCTGATCCGGCATCGTGGACCACAAGAAATAACTCAATCGCGACGCAACCGCATGATCATCGAGTTTGCCAGGCGTCTCGCTGAGATACAGAAAACGCGGCGAACAAAGAATCGTGCGATAACCGCGTTTCAGGGTTTCTCGCGGTTCGATCCCCGCGGCCAAGTCTTCGTCGACCAGCGCCAGGTAGGGTGCGAACGCTTGATCGGTTACCGGGCGACGAAAGGCCCGCGTCGCAAACCGCTTCATCAACGCAGCGATTTCCTCACGCGACAGATTGCGATCGATCCGTGTCTGACCGAACAGCAATCGGGCGACATCTTCGCGTGCAGGAGCCTTGTGGATCGATTCCATCGTGATCGATGAATACGCCAACCCCGGAACCTTGGGCAGCGGGCGTTTGTCGCGGGCGGATCCCCTGTAATTGTTCAGCCCCGTCCCACGCACTCGTTCGATGGTATGGTCCGAAGGGCGTGCCTCGATCAGATGGCCCTTGCGGATCCATGCATCAAAGGTTTGGTCGCGAGGCGTTTCATCGGCACGAAAGATACCGGCCAGGTACATCATCGGCGCTTTTGCAAAACAGACACCGGTGCGGACCGTGCACCAAACGCCTTCGCCCGGCTGGACATTCACGGCGTGAGCGTCGTGAAGCGTGACGCGGTACCATCCGGTCCGGCGGACTTCCGTTTCCGGGACACGTCCGTGGTAGACCAGATTGGCCGACCAGGCGATCGTTTTGTCGCCGACATGCCAGGGGTCACGTTGTCCGACTTGACGACCGAGTTCCGCACTGGTGTAGGTGTGACGGAACGGCTTTGAATCCCCATCGAGGGCGCGGCGGAACGCTTCATCGAGCGACGCATCGGCGGCATCGAGATACTTTTCCATCAGATGATGTGAGATCTGTTGCGCCTGAGCGACGGTGGCAAAGCCGTTGTGATAGGTGTCCTCGGGGAGAAACTCTTGCAGGGGGATGTCGATGCCCAGCAAGTCTTGCATCGTGTTTTCGTATTCGATTCGGTTCAACCGGCGGGAACGCACTCGCCCCAGCGTTCGAGTCTCCTGCCGCAGCGTTTGATGGATCGGCGCAGCGATGGCGGCCAGGAAATTGTCACGCGTCTCCTGTTCCGGAGTCCCTGCGTCTTGGGGAGGCATTTCGGCGGAATGAACCCTGTCAAAAATCATCACCCACCGCCGCAGATTCGATGGATCGGCGGGTTGGAATGCCAAATCGGCCAGATTCAGGTCGCCTTCTTGCGTGTATCCATCGTGACAATCAACACAGTAGTGCTGAACGAATTCCGTTCGCGCGGTGTGCTGAGAATCAATCGAAGGGGTGGGATCAGCGGCGGTCAGGTTGGAAGCGGCTGTGAGGCTAAACGCCAGCAGCAAACCCATGCGGACGCACGGGGTGGCGGGAATGTTCATGCCCCGATTTTACCACCGAATGGGGCTTCTCCCATACCCGATTTTGGCCCCATGGGCACTGTTCTTGCCAGATAGACTCCACCGGGACGCGGTGCCGTCGGCGTTTGGAGCGGTGCCGAGACCAAGCTATGATCAATCAGACGAGAATTGTCGTTCACGAAAAAGGGAGCCATGACGATGACAGAGCGAGCGGTTTTAGCGGGCGGGTGCTTTTGGGGCATGGAAGACCTGTTCCGCAAGCAACCCGGGGTGGTGTCGACGCGATGCGGTTACACCGGCGGCGACGTGGAACACGCGACCTATCGAAATCACGGTACACACGCCGAAGCGATCGAGGTGATTTTTGATCCGAGCGAGACGAATTTTCGAAAGCTACTGGAATTCTTTTTCCAGGTGCATGATCCGACCACACTGAATCGTCAAGGCAATGACCGCGGCATGTCGTATCGCTCGGCGATCTACTTCACCAGCGACCAACAACAACGCACCGCATTGGAAACGATCCAGGACGTCAACGCGTCGGGGATTTGGCCGGCCAAGGTCGTGACCGAAGTCGAGCCGGCGGGTGAGTTTTGGGAAGCCGAACCGGAACACCAAGATTACCTGTTGCGCAACCCGGGCGGTTACACCTGTCACTTCATTCGACCCGACTGGGTGTTGCCGAAGCAAACCGAAGCAAGTTCGTGACGCCCTGACGCGCAACCAAACCGTTCTCGGCTACGTCAATGGTGAGCCGCTCGCCGCAAGGCCTCGGGCAGCGTCGCAGTGCCCGGCCGCTGACGCGGCGCGCGGCTCACAGAAACAGCAGGGCGCAAGCGCCCGGTCGAAATCAGAACGCCAGCAGCAGACGGCTGGGAGCTTCCAGCAAATCGATCACTTCGTTGAGGAAGCGTGCCGCGGTGCCGCCGTCGACCAGGCGATGGTCGTAGGAGAGCGAGAGCGGCATCATCAGCCGCGGCTGGATCGAATCGTCCGGCATCACGACGGGCAATTTGCGGCTGCGGCCGACCAGCAGAATCGCGACTTCCGGGACGTTGATGATCGGCGTGGAGTACTGCCCGCCGATGGCACCCAAGTTACTGATCGTGAACGAACCGCCGCGCAGGTCGTTGACGGCGAATTGGCCGCTGCGAACCTTGCCGGCCATTTCGGCCAGCGTCCGCGTCACACCGGGCACGCTCATTCGATCGGCATCTTTCATCACCGGGACGACCAAGCCTCGGTCGGTATCCACGGCGACGCCGACGTTGACGTAGTCTTTGTAGATCAACTGCTCGTTTTCCGTATCGATCGTCGCGTTGATCGCCGGATGATGCTTCAGGGCCGTCGCCACCGCTTTGATCAAAAACGGCATCGTCGTCAACTTCAAACCTTGCTTGGCGTAGTCGTCCTTGCTGGTCTGGCGGAGATGTTCCAATTCGGTGATATCGGCATCATCGAAATTGGTCACGCGGGGCACGGTCGACCAGCTGACGTGCATCTGCTTGCTGATCGTCTTGCGAATCTTGCTCATTCGTTCGACGTGAATCGAACCAAAATCATCCATCGCCGGTGTGCCGGGTCGATCGGACCCCAAGGCGGCCGCGGGGTCAGCCGCCGCGGCGGGAGTGGCCGGGCTGGCGGTCGCCGGGCTGGCAGCAGTCGACGCGGCGGCAGTCTGATTGGCAGCGGCTTGACTGGCCGACTGGCTGGCGGCGCGAACGGCCGCCAACACGTCGTCACGCGTGATGCGTCCGCCTTCGCCGGTTCCCGTAACCCGGGCCAAATCGACCCCGACCTCGCGTGCAAAGCGACGGACCGCCGGACCGGCCGGAATCACGCCCCCTTCGGCATCCGGATCGGCCGACGGGGCGGGTGCCGGGGCAGCAGCTGGCGTGGCCGGAGCGGCAGGTGCAGCCGGCGGGGCTTTGGCGGCGGGCGCGGGAGTTGCGGGAGCAGGCGCGGCGGGAGCAGGGGCCGGCGTGGCGGCAGCCGGCGCGGCGGGCGCGGGCGGCTCGGGTGCTTCCTCCTGGGTCGGTTCGGCTTTGGGCGTTTCCGGAGCCGGCTCGGCGGCCGGTGCCGCGGCACCCGATTCGGCTTCGACTTCGATCAACACACCCCCGATCGGCACCGTGTCCCCTTCGCCGACCGCGATCTTCGAGACCTTTCCGCTGACCGACGACGGGACCGGCACGGTCGCCTTGTCCGTCTCCATTTCGACGATGTCTTGGCCTTCGGAGATGACGTCTCCGACCGAGACGAACACTTCTAAGACGTCACCGGATTCGATGCCGTCACCAAGATCGGGAAGGGTAACTTCAGTAGCCATAGATGAATTATCAGCGATAGGAGAGAGCTGGCGCGAAGGCATCGTGCCCTCGCTCGGTCGAAGGATAAACTTAGGTCAAAGGTGATCGACTAAGCATAATAAGGGTCGGGTTTGTCCGCGTCATAGCCGAGGTCATCGATCGCCTGTTTGACGTCGGTCGGCGAAACGACACCGGCTTTGCACAGTCGGCTGAGCGTGGCGATCGTGACCGATTCTTTGTCCACTTCAAAGTGGCGGCGCAACGCTTCGCGGGTTTCGCTGCGGCCCATGCCGTCGGTCCCCAGGACATAGTAGTCGCCGGGGATCCAAGGTGTCAGTTGCTCGCCCAACGCGCGAACGTAGTCGCTGGCCGAGATGAAGGGGCCTTCGACCCCGTCGAGCACCTCTTCCAGGTAGCTCTTTTTCGGTGTCTCGGTGGGGTGCAGCATATTCCAACGGTCACAAGCGGCCGCATCACGGCGGAGTTGTGTGTAGCTGGTCACGCTCCAAACGTCGCTGGCAACGCCGTATTTCTCGGCCAGCAACTCCTGGGCGGCGAGCACGCTGTTGAGAATCGCTCCGCTGCCGAACAATTGGACACGGGCTTTCGCCTTGTCGACTTCGCGGCTGCGGAATTTGTAAATGCCTTTGACGATTCCCTCTTGGCAACCTTCGGGCATTTCCGGATGCGTGTACTCTTCGTTCTCGCTCATCAAGTAGTAGATGCACTGTTCGCCCTCGGCGTACATCTTCTGCAAGCCTTCTTGGATGATCACGACGGCCTCGTAGGCGAACGCGGGGTCATAGGACCGCACGGTCGGGAAAGCGATCGCGTTGAGCAAGCTGTGCCCGTCTTGGTGCTGCAGCCCTTCACCGTTGAGCGTCGTGCGGCCGGCCGTTCCGCCGACCAGGAATCCCTTGGCCCGCATGTCGGCGGCGGCCCAAATCAGGTCTCCGATGCGTTGGAAACCGAACATGCTGTAGTAGATGAAGAACGGAATCATGTTGACGCCGTGACAGCTGTAGGCGGTCCCGGCGGCGTTGAAGCTGGCCATCGACCCCGCTTCGGTGATGCCTTCTTCCAAGATCTGGCCGTCCTGCGCCTCTTTGTATTTCTGCAGAATCGCTGAATCGATCGGTTCGTACAGCTGTCCGGCGTGGGCGTAGATTCCGAACTGGGTGAACATCCCTTCCATCCCGAACGTCCGCGATTCATCGGGCACGATCGGAACCATGTACTTGCCGATCTTTTTATCGCGGCACAGGGCGATCAACGTTTGAACCACGGCGAACGTCGTGCTGATGCTCTTGTTCTCCAGCCGCTTGATCGTCTTGCCCATGTCATCCAGCGATGGAACTTCCAGCGTCGGGTGCTCGGTCGGGCGTGAGGGCAGGTAGCCACCCAAGGCCTTGCGCCGTTCGTGCAAGTACTTGATTTCAGTGCTGTTGGCCGGCGGCTTGTAGAACGGCGTGTTGACGACTTCGTCATCGCTGATCGGGATTCCGAACCGTGATCGGAACTCCAGCAACTCGGCTTCGTTCAGTTTTTTCTGGTTGTGGGCGACGTTGCGCCCTTCACCGGCCTCGCCCAAGCCATAGCCCTTGATGGTCTTGGCCAACACGACGGTCGGTTTTCCGTTCTTCAAGCTGACGGCTTTTTGGTAGGCCGCGAAGACTTTTTCGGGATCGTGCCCGCCGCGGCGCATTTTTTCCAGCTTTTCGTCGCTGTAGTTTTCGACCAGCTTGAGCAGTTCGGGGTACTTGCCGAAGAAGTGTTCGCGAATGTAGCTGCCCGGCATGCCGGTGTATTTCTGGTACTGGCCGTCGACGACCTCGCCCATCCGCTTGGCCAGCAAGCCCGTCGTGTCGCGGGCGAGCAATTCGTCCCACTCGCCGCCCCAGATGACCTTGATCACGTTCCAACCGGCACCGCGGAAGATCGATTCCAATTCCTGAATGATCTTTCCGTTACCGCGGACCGGTCCGTCCAATCGCTGCAGGTTGCAGTTGATGACGAAGATCAAGTTGTCCAGCTTTTCTCGCGATGCCAATCCGATCGCGCCGAGTGTTTCCGGTTCGTCGCATTCGCCGTCGCCAAGGAATGCCCAAACCTTTTGGCCGCTGGTGTCTTTGATCCCGCGGTCGCGGAGGTATTCGTTGAATCGGGCCTGGTAGATCGACATGATCGGTCCCAACCCCATCGAGACCGTCGGGTACTCCCAAAAATCGGGCATCAACCAAGGGTGCGGGTAGCTGCTGAGCCCACCTTCGGGTTCCAGCTCACGTCGAAAATTGATCAGTTTGTCTTTGCCCAACCGGCCTTCCACGAACGCCCGACTGTACATCCCCGGGGACGCGTGGCCTTGGAAGTAAACCGAATCCCCGCTGTATCCGTCTTCGCCACGGCCTTTGAAAAAGTGATTGAAGGCGACTTCGTAAAGCGTCGCGCTGGAGGCAAAGGTACTGATGTGTCCGCCGATTCCCCCGCCGCGTTTGTTGCCTCCGACGACCATCGCCATCGCGTTCCAGCGGATGATCGATTTGATGCGTCGTTCCAAATCACGGTTGCCCGGATAAGCCGGCTCGTCATGCACCGGAATCGTATTCAGGTACGGCGTGGTCGTGTCGGCCGCCGCTTGCACGCCTTGCTCGGCGGCACGGTCACGGAGTTTCTCGAGCAAAAAACGAACTCGATCATGACCTTTGCTCTTAAGCACGTATTCGAGCGACGAAAGCCACTCCTTCGTTTCTGAAGCATCGATATCGACTTCAGCGTTCCGCTCAAGTTCGCCAAGTTGCTTCTTCACTTCATCCTGGGCGATCATCTTCGAGTCGTTCATACAAGCAAGTTCCCTGAAGGCAAGTTCACAAATCGAATCAGCGGTCGCGCTGACCGGTCCAAGCGAACCGTTTCGATCAGCAACCGAATCATTCGGCAGGTCGTTCCACTCTTCGGCGTCTCAAACGCACAATGTTCACTCCGATGGAAATTCACGCGGGTGAAATTGATTGTTCGCAACAACCGAAGTGTTACGGTAACTCGAAGGCCACCGTTGATCCAATTTGAAGAGTTTATGGCTTTTGTGCAGCCCCAAAAGGGTAGCCGCCGGGGGCTTGCGGCGACAAGGGCCTGGCGTTAATACGTGGTCCTGTCGCCCATTGCGGCGGACAGACAGGGGCAGCAAATGCCGCTGCGACTTTTTAGCTTCCGGCGACCCTGCGGACAAACCCCCTCCGCGGAGCTACCCGCGCCGTCAATCTTGACTATCGAAGCGATTCGAGCATTCACGGTTCAACCGCCCCCCACTCATGCAAGCGTGCCCTCTCCGAGCTGTCGTGACCGGTGCTTCATCGGGGATCGGTCGTCAGATCGCGATCGGTCTGGCGCGACAACACGGCTCGTATGGTTCCGCCGCCGATGAAGCCGTCGCGGCAAAATTTGTGATTCATTTCCGCAAGAATCTACGCGGCGCCGAAGAAACCGCCGCTGCGGTGGAATCCTTGGGGGCGACGCCCCGGCTGGTTCAAGCCGACATCTGCCAGCCGCAGCAGCGACGGCGGTTGCTCGACGAGAGTTGGGACTTCCTCGGCCCGCCGACCACTTGGGTCAACAACGCGGGGGCAGACGTGTTGACCGGTGAGTTTCAACACGAAACGTTCGGCGAGAAATTGCGGCGGCTGATCGAAACCGATGTCCTGGCGACGATCGACCTGAGCCGTCAAGTGATCCGGTGCTGGACGGATGACATTCCCAGCGGCCAGACGCCGCCACCCTCGATGACGTTCATCGGATGGGACCAAGCACCGCTGGGGATGGAAGGGGACGCCGGGCAAATGTTCGGTCCGGTCAAAGCCGCCGTGATGGCGTTTGCCAATAGCGTCGCACAGGACGTCGGTCCGAACATTCGCGTCAACACGGTCGCCCCCGGCTGGATCAAAACGGCGTGGGGCGAAACAACCGATGCCTACTGGGACGGGCGGGCGCGACGTCAATCGTTGATGAATCGCTGGGGGACCCCCGAAGACGTGGCGCGGGCGGTGTGTTACGTCGCCGATCCGGACAACACGTTCTGCAGCGGCCAAACGATTCAAGTCAACGGCGGCTGGAGTCGGACACACCCACGCTGAATTCGTTAGACTGCTCCACGGACCAGACGGGTCCACTGCCCAGCCAGGTCCACTGCCCAGCCAGGGCGGCGGCACCTCCGCATCGTTTTTCTCCTCTTGAGTGATTTATGACCAGCGCTGATGAATCGACCCAAGCGAAAGCCGACCACTTTCGCGAGCGTTATGAACAAGTTCGTGAAATGATCGGCCGCGTCATCGTGGGTCATGACGACATCGTCCAGGGAGTCCTGACGGCGATGCTGTGTGGCGGACACTGCCTGCTGGAAGGTGTGCCGGGGCTGGGCAAAACGATGCTGGTGCGAACGCTGTCGGAAGTGTTGGATCTGGATTTCAATCGAATCCAATTCACCCCCGACTTGATGCCGGCGGATATTTTGGGAACCAACATGATCGTCGAATCGGAAGACGGTCGACGGCAGTTCCAATTTCAACGCGGACCGGTCTTCACCCAGATTCTGCTGGCCGACGAAATCAACCGCGCGACGCCCAAGACGCAGTCCGCGATGCTGGAAACGATGCAGGAGGGCACGGTCACGGCGGCCGGTGCGCGCTACGAACTGGAACAACCCTTCTTCGTCTTGGCGACCCAAAACCCGATCGAACAAGAGGGCACCTATCCGCTGCCGGAAGCCCAATTGGACCGGTTCCTGTTCAAGTTGGTTGTCGGCTACAGCAGCCGTGACGATCTCAACACGATCGTGGAACGAACCACCCGCGGCGAGAAACCGCAAATCGAAAAGGTGATGGATGGGGCCGAAATTCGCGGCATGCAAGCCATGGTGCGGGACGTCGTGCTGACACCTCCGATCCGCGACTACTTGGTCCGACTGACCCTGGCCACCCATCCCGACGGCGCCCACTCGGTCGACGCCACCAATCAATACGTGCGTTGGGGTGCCAGTCCGCGGGGCGCCCAGACCCTGGCTTTGGCGTCAAAAGTCCGCGCCATCCTGGCCGGACGCTACAACGTCAGTTTCGAAGACATCCGCCGCGTCTATCTGCCGACGATGCGACACCGCGTGCTGCTCAACTTCGAAGCCCAAGCCGAGGGCATCGAAACCGATTCGGTGCTGCTGGAGATTCTGGAAAAAGTCCGCGAGGCCGCCGAGTAGCGGACTCGCCTCCCTTGTTCCCGGGCTCCGCCTGGGAACACACTGTATTGGAGGCTCCCGCCTCCTGCCCGTGAACCGCCTGTGGCGGAGCCACACCGCCAGAAGCGTTCCAAGGCGGAGCCCTGGAACGAGTGGAAATCGCACACACTCATGCGGGGGGGCCAGCATCGGCGGTACGCTCACCCGGCGCGAAGAAATCCGGCAGAACGGACGAAAACTCCCAGAAAGTCGTCAAGTTTGTGGCCGGCTCTCGGGATGGAAATCGGACGCGACGCGGGGAATTGTTGGATATCTGTGCACCGCGTCCCAGGTTCATCGAATCTTCACACGGGTAGCGTCTGCTAGACGGTCGTCAATTCAGGCAGTCGCTGCTATCTTTCCGCGCATGGCCCCTTTCGGGGCACGCTTTGCCGCTCTCCTGTTGATCGGCAGCCTTTCGAATCGCGACACGGGTTCCCCCCCATTCTTTACCGGAGTCTTTCCTGGGATGTTCCTCCAAATCACTTCTCGCTCGATGCCCCGGAATCGGAAACGAGCGATCGGCTGCGTTGCGTTGTTCTCGAGTCTGATGGTCGCAATGGCCGGGTGCGGCAGCCAGACGGAAACGTCAACGACCGAACCGGGCAGCGGGACCGCCGCCTCCAACCTGACCGGCACGATCAAGATCAACGGCAGCAGCACGGTGCAACCGATCGCCAACGCGGTCAAAGAAGAGTTTGCCAAGCTGTATCCCGATGTGACGGTCAGCGTCGATGGGAAAGGCACCGGAAACGGGTTCAAGATGTTCCAAGACAAAGAGACCGACATTTCCGACGCGTCGCGTCCGATCAAACCGGGTGAATTCGAAGCGTGTAAAGAAAACGGCGTCGAGTTCATCGAAATGCCCGTCGCCTATGACGGACTGACGATCGTGGTGCACCCCAAAAACGATTGGGTCGACACGTTGACGGTCGACCAACTGAAACAGATCTTTGTCGGTGCTGACGCGGCCAAGAAATGGAGCGACGTCGACTCCAGTTGGCCGGAGGAAACGATCGAGATTTTTTCACCGGGAACCGGCAGCGGGACGTACGACTATTTCCGCGAAGTCGTGATCGGCAAATCCGAAGCGGCGCTGCGAAACGACATGAACTTGAACGAAGACGACAACGTTCTGGTCAACGGTGTCGCCGGAAATCCCTATGCGATCGGATTCTTCGGCGTGGCGTACTACGAAGAGAGCAAGGACAAATTGAAGGCCGCAAAAATCGTCAATCCCAAAGACGAGCAAGCGTACTTGCCGACGCCGGAGAACATCGCCAGCGGAGCCTACGCACCGTTCAGCCGACCGTTGTTTATCTATGTCAGCACCGCTTCGCTGCCCCGTGCCGAAGTGGCGACCTTTGTGTCGTACTTCCTGGACAACGCACCGACGCTTTGCGAACGCGTCGGCTACGTCCGACTGCCCGATGAGATCATGCAACGTGCAATGAACAACTTGGACGCAGAAAACGCCGGAACCCACTACATCGATGCCGATGGTAACTCGCGTAGTGGTGCGGTTGCTGACATCTATCAGCCGGAAAACTTGACCAAGTAGGCGCAGTAACAGATGGCATGGGCATCAGTGTTGGTGTGCAGGCTTTAGCCGCCCTCTGTCGCTGCTTTGCAGCGACAGGGTATCGCCTAAAGACTAAACACCAACGGTTGCTGCCCCCCTGCAATCGGAAGCATACGGTGAACTGATGACGCTCCCCCAAGCACTTCAAAATCGCGAGTTTCGGTCGACCCGCTCGGGTGCCTTGTCGGAACGTCTGATTGTGATTTCGCTGGCGTTATGCGCCACTGCAACGGTGCTGATCACGGTCGGCATCATTTACATGCTGATCACGCAGAGTGCGGGCTTCTTTCGCAGCGACGCGGTCACGATGTCGGGTTTCTTGACCGACACCGAATGGACCGCTCTGCAAAGCAAAGACTTGGCGCAGGCCAAATTCGGAATCATGCCGCTGCTCAGTGGGACGTTCCGTGTGACGCTGATCGCGATGATCATCGCGTTACCGTTAGGTCTGATTACGGCGATCTACCTGAGCGAATTCGCGTCGGCGAAGATCCGATCCTGGCTCAAACCGATCTTGGAGATCATTGCCGGCGTCCCCACGGTCGTGCTCGGCTACTTTGCCATTTTGGTCATCAGCCCGTCGCTTCAACTGTTCAGCGACGGGGCGTTCTCAACCTTCAATGCAACCAGCGCGGGGATCGCCGTCGGCATCCTCTGTCTGCCGATGGTCTGCAGCCTGTCCGAGGACGCGATGCGTGCGGTGCCGCGCAGCTTGCGTGAAGGCGCCTACGGCCTCGGTTGCACCCCGTTTGAAACGTCCGTGAAAGTGGTCGTTCCCGCGGCGCTCAGCGGCATCATTTCGGCGTTCTTGCTCGCCTTCAGTCGAGCGATCGGCGAAACCATGGTGGTTGCGTTGGCTGCCGGAACGCTGCCCACGCTGACGCTCGACCCGACGCAGCAAGCGCAAACGATGACGGGGTTCATCGTCGAGATGATCAAGAGCGAAAGCGAATACGGCACCGTACAGTACTACAGCCTTTACGCGGTCGCCGTGACGCTGTTCACCATCACCTTTCTGATGACACTGGTCGGCCAAATCATCCGTCGACGATTCAAGGAGTCGTACCAATGAGCTCCATGCCGGACGCGATCGTCAAACAGGACGCTAAATACCTGGCCGATAATGCCCGACGGCGTAAACAGTTCAGCCTGTGGTTCTATTTTCTGTGCGTCGCGATCGCATTGATCAGCGTGGTCATCTTGGTCGTCCTGATGATTTCGATTTGGAGCCAAGGGCAGTCTCGATTGAGCAGCGACTTGCTGACGCGTTCTCACAGCGAATTGGAAATTGAGCGGAGTGGGATGTGGCCGGCCATCTTGGGGTCGCTCTTCGTCTGCGGCACCTGTGCCCTCGTCGCGCTGCCACTGGGCGTCGGAACGGCAGTCTTCTTAGAAGAATTCCAGCCGACGAACAAGCTGCTGCGTTGGATCCATGGATTTGTGCAGCTCAACATCTCCAATCTCGCCGGGGTGCCTTCGATCGTTTACGGGCTGCTGGGGCTGACCGTATTCGTCTACATGTTCAACGTGTTCGGCCAGATCCGCGTCAACGAGTCGGCCGGCATGGAGATCATGGGATACAAGCACTTTTACCAAGTCTTGACCTTGGAACCGGGGCATGTGGTGTTTGTGCCGCAATCGGACCCCACGAAGCGGCAAACCACGTTTGACGAGCCGTTCCAAGCCGTCGATCCGGATGGCAATTCGATCGAGATTTCGATCTGGACGCCTGGGACTCCCAAACCGTCCGACCCCGCCATTCGCCGTCAAACGGTTCGGGCCGGAGCTATCGGTGGGACGATCACCGAACGAAGCTGGTACTACTTTCGACTGCCGTTCGACAAAAGCTTTCTTTCCGGGGGGCTGACGCTGGCGCTGGTGATTCTGCCGATTATCATCATTTCGTCCCAGGAATCGCTCCGCGGGGTGCCGTCCTCGCTGCGTGAGGCATCGATGGGGTTGGGAGCGACGACATGGCAGACCGTCCGTGACGTCTGTTTGCCGGCCGCGTTGCCCGGGATCATGACCGGAGCGATCTTGGCGATGGGACGAGCCATCGGCGAGGCCGCGCCGATTCTGGTCGTGATGGGTGCGGCGGTCGCCAAAAGCACCGGTCCCAAACACCTGATGGACGACGCGGTGACCATGCCCGTTTTGATTTTTAACTGGGCCGGACGCCAACAGGATGAGTTCAAGGAACTTTCCGCCGCCGCCATCATCGTCCTGTTGGTCGTCTTACTTCTCTTGAACTCGACGGCCATCTATATTCGTCATCACGTCCAAAAAGCTCAATCTTGAACCCCGCGAAGTCATGTCAAGCGTAACGCCAGCGATCGACTCGGAGCAGAATTCCGACGCGCTCCCCGATCAGACGTTGATTCACATCGAAAAACTGAATGCTTGGTATGGCGATTTTCAAGCGATCCACGACCTGTCACTGGACATCCCCAAGCACAAGGTGACCGCATTCATCGGTCCCAGTGGTTGCGGTAAAAGCACCCTGCTGAAGTGGATCAATCGGATGAACGATGTTGTCCCCGGCGCGCGAGCCAAGGGACGGCTTGCGATCACCGGCGATGCCTCCAACGATCACGTCGAAATCGATGTCCTGGACCCTGGTCTGGACGTCGTCGGGCTCCGCCGCAAAGTCGGCATCGTCTTTCAAAAGCCGAACCCGTTTCCCAAAAGCATTTATGACAACGTCGCCTTCGGCCCGCGGCTGCACATGAAAACGTCCAAATCCGAGCTGGACGAACTGGTCGAATGGTCGTTGCAAAAAGCAGCGGTTTGGGACGAAGTCAAAGATCGATTGCACGGCCCCGCACTCGGACTCTCCGGCGGGCAGCAACAGCGATTGTGTATCGCCCGGGCGATCGCGGTCGGCCCCGAAGTGCTTTTGATGGACGAACCTTGTAGCGCATTGGATCCATCCAGTACGCTGGCGATCGAAGACCTGATCTTTGAGCTGAGAAACCAGTACACGATCGTGATCGTGACACACAACATGCAGCAAGCGTCTCGCTGCAGTGATAAAACAGCGTTCTTCTTCGAAGGCAAACTGATCGAAGCCGGTCCCACCGAGCAGGTGTTTACGCGGCCGAAACAGAAACAGACCGACGACTATGTCCGTGGCAAGTTTGGATAAAAATCTTGATGTCAAAACACCTCCAGCGCGAACTTGAAAGTCTTCGCGAGCAGCTGGTCAACCAATTCACCGTCGTCGAGCAAATGATCCAATTGGCGGTCCGCGCGCTCGTGGAACGCCGAACCGATTTCGCGGATCGCGTCATCGAAAGCGATGAAGGTGTCGACATCACCGATGTAAAAATCGAAGAGGAGTGCCTGAAACTCCTGGCGCTCCACCAACCCATGGCAGGCGATCTGCGGTGGTTGATCACGGTGGTCAAGGTCAACGGGGAATTGGAACGCATGGCCGACACGGCGTGCAACATCGCCGAACGCGCCAAAGCGATGTCGTCGTTTCCGCTGTTCACCGTCCCGGAAAAGATGAATGAAATGGTCGATGCCACCATTCGCATGGTCCGACGCTCCCTGGACGCCTTCGTCACCACCGATGCGAGAATGGCAGTCGAAGTCATCAAGATGGATGACTTGGTCGATCAGCAGAATCGTGAGATCATTGAACATCTGCACGAGTTGATCAAAGCGGATCCGGCTCTGGTTGAACCGGCCCTGCATTGCTTCAGCGCCTCGCGTCAACTGGAACGCATCGGCGATCTGGCGGAAAACCTTGCCGAAGAAACGATCTACCTGGTCGAAGGTGAAATCGTTCGTCACAAACACGGGGGCCTCGGCGACTCCGACACGCAATGAGCGGAGAAAAGTGGGATAGGCTTCCAGGCTCGTCATTTCGGCATCGACAGCCTGGAAGCCTAGTGCTTCGTCAACTTTTATTCTTAGGGTACCGCGGAAAAGGGGTCAGGTACCAAAAATGCGAAGCACCCTGCGGGCCATTTGGTTTTTGGTACCTGACCCCTTTTCCGCTCGACAAACGCAGGCTCGAAAATTGAAAGCTGACAAAGCACTAGCCCACTCTCATTGATCCGACACAGATTGGCCGCTCAATCCTCAATAGCGCCGCGGCGACCTTGGCTACGGCAATCGTCTCACGTCGACACTGACGCTGCGGTGATCCGAGCCGATGCCCGGACCGACGCGATAGCTCGCACACTCGAGCGACGGGCTGATCAAGATGTGATCGAGCACCAACCCCATCGGAAAACGGGAACCACCGGCGTACCAGGTCGGCGTGACGGCAAGCCCTTGCTTGGCCCGCCGCAGCCCCGATCGGCGTTCAAATTCGCCGAAGTGCGGTGACCAGGGCGTCACGTTCAAATCCCCCATCACGATGATCGGCTGCTCGGGGACTCGTTTTCGCCCTCGATCGATTCGTTCGGCAAGCAACGCCAGGTGCTCATTGCGCGAGCGAAACCCACGGGCACCCATCGGCGGCAATGGATGCGTCGCGATCAATCGATACCCGAGACACTCGGCTTCGATCGATGCAATGTCTTCGTTCAGTTCAAACGCGTGGGCGTCGGCGAACGGGTGTTTGCTGTAGATGCCGATTCCAAAATTGCCGTGATCCTCCGGACGCGTCAACGCGTGCGGATATTGAAGGCTTAATCGGTCGGATAAATGGTCGTCCAATCCGCGGCTGAGTTCCAGAATCGCGACGACATCGGGATCGACATCGCGGATCTCCTCCACGATTTGCCGATAGGACCGGTTGCCGGTCAATACATTCATCGTCATCACCCGCAGCGACGGCTCACCACCCGGTCCTGTCGTCGGATCGGGGATCAGTTGAACGAAGATGGAAGCGAAGTGGACCAGGAAACAGGCCGCGGCGATCCATGCCAAACGAGATTGCCTGACCAGCGTGCACAGGGCGATCACTGCCACGATGGCGATCAATTGCTGGGTTCGCAGATTGGCAAGCAGGTCCGACACCCAGAACCAACGGGCGAACAGGGTTGCGAACGTCACAAGCAAGACCGCCAGAGACGCCAACCGCGCCAGCGCCACGACCGCCTCCGTCAGCCCTGACGAACGTTTCGGCGTTTCGATGTGCGGCGGGTCAGACAATTCATTCATCAATGACGTTCCACTAGTGCTTTGTCACAGCTTGATTTTAGGGTTGTCCACGGAAAGGGGGTCAGGTACCAAAAACCAAATGGCCCGCAGGGTGCTTCGCATTTTTGGTACCGGACCCCGTTTCCGATCAAACGAGCAACCCTAAGTTTTAGTCGTGACAAAGCACGAGGGGATCTCGCAACGCTATCGTGATTGCAGATGATCCCAAATCCGCGACACCAGACTGCGATCATCCGGGATGGTTAGACGCCCGATTTGCCCCGATTGTACGGCCAGACTGGTCAACGGATCCAACGGCAGCACGCTGCGCAATTGCGGATGAACCAACTCGTTCGACTCCGATTGCTGTCGCATCTGCACCGCCAACGGGCCGCCGACCGTCGCCGCCAAGGCGGGGTGCGGCAGGGAACGACTGGCGGAAGGTTGTAGATCCTGCAGCGGCGCGGTGATCGAAACGCCGCCCCGCAGACGGATCGAAGCGACTTGCTTGGACGCCGACGCCTTGTTGTAGGCCTCCAAAGTATCCTCGGCGACGATCGCCAAGATTTCCTTTTCCTGTGGATCCGAAACCCGCAACAATTCTTCGCCCTGTTGAACGTAGCGTCCCAAGAGCTGGTTGGTTGCCGGCGTGGTGATCTTGCCGGCACGGGTCGCCACGATTCGCATGCTGTCGATTTGTTCGTCGATCTCGGCCAGCCGCCGCGCGAGGCTTTCGGCATTCTGCTGTGCGACTTTGGACAGGGCAAGCTCGCTTCGTTGACGGTACTGAATCGCCTTGGCCAACTCGACGTCACGCTGATCCATCAACTGGTCGCGTTGCAGCACCAGTTCCGGTTTCTCCAGTTCCAGCAACAAGGTTCCCCGTTCGACGCGATCGCCACAGCGTACAAAGACCGATGTCACAAACGCGTCCACGGGGGCTCGCGCGATCTGTTCCTCTTGAAACTGCACCACCACCGGCACCCGTCGCGCCAACGGCGAACTCTGAACCGTCGCATACTGAACGCCGAGATAGACGACGGTGCAGATGCCAATCAGACGCCGTTGGTAGAAATTTAAGACCAGGCCTGTGCGGGGTTCGAGTGTCCAAATCTTGTACATCCATCGCAACAGTGGTAACACGCCCCACATCATTGCGGCGATGACCGCGATCAGGATTCCGAACCCTTTCGCCCACGTCGCGACGGCAAACACCAAACCCGACATCCAGACAATTTGAAACACCACCGAGCACAGCGCATGAATGCCGGCAAAGTCTCTTCGCCAACCGGTCAAGGGACTCTCGGGCATCGGGATACGAAACAGCAACGCTTCGATCATCGCCCCCAACCGTTTCCGCCCGTGCGCACGCAGATTGGGGATTTCCAGCAAATCGCTCAACACATAGTAGCCGTCCAAACGCAGCAACGGATTGGCGTTGACCAGCAGAGTCGCCGGGCCCGCGACCAGAAACACTTGGGCGGCGAGGTGTTTGGTAAACCCGACGGGACAGAACCACCAAAGCAATGCGGCGACGGCTCCGATGGCGAGTTCCACGTAGACGCCGGCCAAGGCAATTTGCACGCGATCACGCCGTCGAACCAGTTTCCAGGCGTCGGTGACGTCCACATAAGCCAACGGTGCGAACAGGAAAAACATGATTCCCATCCGTCCGACGCGGACGCCGTGGAATTTCGCGCACACGGCATGCCCACATTCGTGAACAAGTTTTAAGACGCACCACATGACAGCCAAGACCAACCACAATTGCTGGTCAAAGACACGCCGAACCTCCGCAGAAAAGGCGTCGGCGTTGGACCACACCACGCCGACCCCAGCCCCCACGAGCACCGCCCAGGCGACCATTGCGGGAATGCCAAACAGGAACCCAAATCCGGGCAGCAACTTTGTCGCGATCCGGTCGCCGTCGGCGAGCGGAAAACGCTGCGTCAGCAACCCGCCGAAGGTTCGCAACGCCATCCCGCCCCACCGCTTTGCCCCCGCTGATGCAGTCTTCGCTGATGCCGTTTTGGCCGGTGCGGATTCGCCCGCGACCGGCTCGGATTCGCTGTTCGCCGTGTCGGTTTCCCCGGCGGCTTGATCGGCGGACTGACTGGTTTGGCCCGTCGGCCGGGCCTGGCGGTCTGCCGTGAGGACCATCGCCAGTCGGTGTTGAGTCAGCTCCTTGGCGAACGCGATCACATCGACTTCAGACCACAACACACCGTCACGTTGAAGCTGGCGGCAAATGACGCCGAGCGTCCGCTCACCATCCATCAACGTCACGGCATGATATTCCCGTGCGCCGAAACGATAGAATTTTCCGGTTCGTCGGTCGTTGGCCACATAGACGGTTTGCGTGCCTTGACCACGCGACGAAAACTCCAACGCCGGATCGACTTGAACGACGACCGATAACGGGTCGACCGAGGCTCCGTCTGGGGTCGAATGATTGGTTTGATCGTCCATGGATTTGTCTCAGTACCCGATCCACCATAACGATTTCTCCCATCCCGAACGGAGCATCGACCACAGCCAGGGGCGAACGGGTCCATACGCGATCGCATCGCCACGCATTCCGGGGCGCAGCGTTCCGGCTCGGTTGTCGACATTGAGGTGTGCGACAAACACGTTCTGATCGTCGCGCAATTCGGCGCTCGGGTAGACGGTGTCGATCGGTTGTTCGATCGGATCTCCTTCCGCGGCTGTCAAGCGGACGCGAACCAAGGTGCCCCGGTCGACGTAGCCGATCTCATATTCGGGAATTTCCAGTTCGACCAACATTTCATCCAGAGGTGCGATCTCCAAAACCGCTTGCCCCGTTTCCAACGGTGCACCAATCGAACGGTTCAAATCGCCCAGGACGATCACACCATCGATCGGGCTGCTGACGTTGAGACGATCCAGACGGCTCAAGAGCAGGTCACGTTGTCGGGTCAATTCTCGGATCTTTAACTTGGCCTGCTGTGAATCGGCCACGCGTCCGCCGACCATCGCCACGTCGCGTTCCTTCAGCACCTGGCCGATCTGAGCTTCCACCGTCTCCAGTTCCAAGCGGAGCGGACGACCGTCGAGTGAAATCAAGACGTCACCCCGCTGGACGGCGTCGCCCGGCTGGACGTGAGTCGACAACAAGGTCGCGTCAAACGGTGCCGAGACGATCCGCGAATGTTTGGGGCGGACAAGTGTGGTGCAACGCACGCGGTAGGAAACCGGCCAAATCGCCAGCAACACGACGACCAATCCGGCAAACCCCAACAGAATCCGTGTGCTCAAGCCGCTTCGGGACAGCGATCGCGACAGTTGTGCCGCCACCCCTCCGCTTTGCGTCCAAACGATCGCCCGCAACGCGGGCAGCGCGCGTCGCAACCAAGTTCGATCGGCAGCCGTCACCGGGCCACCCTCGATCCACAACACGCAACGGCCAAACCCGACGTCGTCATCCAGGTTCAAACGAATCGCGTCGCTGGGTTTGGGCTCGTCCTTCGCGATTCTCTCCGTCGGAACGGCAGGCCGGGTCGGAAGCGACGGCGATTCTTCATCCCAGCTTTCCGCCGCGGTTTGAAACAATTCACTTGCCGGCCCCAGCCAGCCCAAACGACTTTCGTAGAACCGGCGCAGTCGTGTCGTTCCGATGCCACAACGCACGCTGCTCGCCGGGAACTGCTTGGCGATGCATTGAACCAACGCCATCACCGCTTCGGATTGATCCTTGGCCTCGACGACCGCTTCGATCAGTGCCACCGTCTTGGCCCAATCTGCCGACGAACCGACCTCTGCCCGTACCGCATCGGGGCGCGCAGCGTCGCTCTCCGGCGATGCTGATGCATGTCCGCTGGGGGTCGTCTTTCCCGACCCATCGGTGAGCAAAGGTGGCCTGGTGCTCATCGGATATCCGGCACCCCATCTTGGCGAGAGATTCCGCTGGAGCGGGCGTTGGAGGGCGTGATGGCACCGAGACGCCGTGTCAGCGGCAATCGGATCCGTTCCTGTTGCGCGGTCTGGTTCCGTGCAGGCTTCATCCGGCATCGGTCTCCGGCTCGAAGTTCACCGTTCTGGTTGTCCAGCAACACCTTGACCATGATCGTTCCACTTTCTCCGTCTATGTCGGGTGCAATCGACGCGACTTTACCGCGCACGCTTTTGGACGCGCTGAGCATGAACACCTGAACTTGATCCCCCGGGTGAATCAGACCAATTTCTTCGACCGGGACGTTGAACACCCCGTAGATCTGATCGAGCACGACCAATCGAATCACCGCCGGATCCGCCGGCGTGATGTACTCGCCGGGGGCATGGAACAGTTCGGCCACCACCCCATCCATCGGTGCGAGCACTTTGCGTCGCCGCAATTGCAGTTCGTAGCGTGACAATTCCAGTTTGCGAAGCTGGTCTTGTTCCACCGCGTTCAATTCTCTTGACTTGGCGATTTCCCAGTCGGCGTAAGCTCGTTTCAATTCGTCGGGACGGGCGATGTCCTGGTCGGCCAACGATTGCAGTTGTTCGAAACGCAATTTCATCAACGCCGTTTCCGCCTTGGCGGCATCAGATTCACCGTGCATCTGCGCCCGCCAGCGGGCCGTCGCCACCGCTTCCACCTGCAACCCGTCTTCCAGTTTGGCAACCATCTGGCCCTTGGAAACACGGTCGCCGATCTTGACGTTCACCTCTTCCAAACGCCCGATCTCTGTTGCGGCGACAAGAATGTCAAACTTGGGAACCGTGAAACCTTCGTAGTCCATCGTCACCGAGCCGCCGCGGATGCCTTGCGATGAACGCGAGGTTGGTGAATAACCGGCGCTGTCCTGCGCGATCAAGGTCGCCGGGACAATATCGAGCGCACCAATCAGCAAGCCGAAAGAAGTCAGGATCGAGAACGCGACCGTTGCAGTGATCGGGGGACGCTTCGATCGCTTTCGTTTCGGATGGTTTGAATGGAAGTTCATGACGGTCATGCGATTCGATGGTGGCTTCGGATAGTTGACGGTTCTGGCACGCCCGGGGACGCCGCGTCGGGTGACGTGGGCGTCGCTAGCGTGCCCAACCCGCCGATGGATTTCGCCAATCGGAGCTTGGCGGTGGCGTTGACTGCGGTGGCGTTGACTGCGATGGCGACGTGGACGCGGCAGTCGCTGCCGGTCGACCGATGCGTCGCGGCACCGCGACCTGCCGCGGTGCATGATCCGACGACTCGCCGCCGTGGCGGCTCGGGCTCGGCGGCGTCGCGGCCGACGAGGGCATCGTTGGGGGCGTCTGTGTGGGCGTCGGCATGCCGGAGGACTGTGTGGCGGGCAGCCTTGTCGAGGACAGCTCTCTGCCGGATGCGTCATGCGGCAGATCGTCCACTGCGGAAAGATCCAACGGACTCGAGTCAAGCGTTGCCGGCTTCGCCTGAGTTTCATCGGCGGCTTCGGCGGGCGAAGCAATCACCGTGGATCGGTAGTCATCGTGCAAGAAGTTGATCTCACCCGAACACTCCGATTGCACGGGGCGAATGCCTTCGTTGATCAACAGCGTTCCCATCGCGCGTTGCAATTGGACCAGCGCAATCATGTACGCCGATTCGACCTTCACCAAGTCCTTTTCCGCATCGGTCCGACGTTGTTGTGCATCGAGCAAGTTTTCCAGCTTGATGCCGACGCGAGAATCATCGCCACCAATGATCCGCCACTGGACCGTCAAGATGTTCTCTTCGGTCACCGCGGTCGACAACACGTTGCGTTTGCTGATCAGCTGTTTCTCAAAGCGTTCCAAATCGATCAGCGCGGATTCGACGTCGAACTGGGTTTGCTGGATCACTTCGCGCAGTCGCTGGGATCGCTCACGTGCCCTCAACAAGGCTTCACGGTGCTGAGCCCGAAATGCCCGTTGGCCTCGCGGGAGTTCGAACTCCAGTCCCGTCGAGAGCCCGGGGGCATTATCGAACTGTTCGCCGAAAGACCTCGCGACCTTGCTGGCCCCGTTGAGCTGCGATAGGTAGCCGTTGAAGACCCAATTGAGCTGCGGTTCCAGCTCGGCCCGCGCGACACGCAACTCCAACGCGGAGAGTTCGACGTCAGACGTCGCGGCGCGAACTTCGGGGCGGTTTTGCAGCGCCTGTGCGACGGCATCGCGCAAGTTCCACCGCACGGAGTCGGTCACCGGGGCGGCCATCGGGATCAGCTCCAAATCGCTGTCCGCTCCGATCATCGCTTCACTGCCCACCAAGGCGGCTAGACGTGCCTGTTGCTTTTTCAGACCGGCTTCCAGGTCGATCACCTGATCGGCGCGGCGTGCCACGCGTTGTTTGGCTTTGGTGATTTCAATCAACGCGGCGTCGAAATCTTTGCGGCTGACCAACAATCGTTCGATGTTGCGACTGCGGGCGAGCAATTCGCGTTGCTGCGTCAGTTGGGCCCGGGACTCGTACAATTTCCAATAGGCGGCGATCACATCGGCGATACGTTGCTCAACTGCCCCCCGCATGTCCTGCCATGCGACGCGGCTTTCGATCCGAGCCTGGGTAACCAACCGCTCGTTGTAGTAACGCCCTCCGCGCGACAACAGCGGCTTGGTCAAGCTGAGACTCAGCCGTGCGTTCCCCTGGTCTCGCGGAACGAAGAAGGAACTGTTGCTGTCCAAGAAACCGATTTCCTGGGTCCATTCCAACTCCGTCCCCGTGCGTGTTTTCTTTCGCACGCCGCCGCTGAAGTTGAGCGACTTTTCACGCAAACGATCTGCCCCGCCGGTCGTGAGGGTGTTCCCCACGGGATCATTGGTCGCCCCGAGATTGCCGCTCAACAGAATCGTCGAATCGAATTCGGCGTCCTGCTGAACAATCCGTTGGAACGTCGAACTGGCCTCATAACCGACGCTCAAGATGCGGGGGCTGTGGGCGAGCGTATCGAGCAGAATCGTTTCTAGGTCGAAGCGAACCCAGCGATCACGATCGAGCACTTGCTGGGTGACTCGATCGGTCCACCACTGCATCGCTGCCGTTTCACCGGCAAGTGTCGGACCCGGCAGACGCGGGACCGGCGCCGGGGGCAGGCGTTTCGGCAAACTGCCGACCGCGGGTGCCTGGTCCGCCGGCGTTTGGTCGGCCGGCGGCGAAGGATTCGCCTGGGGAATCCCCAATCCTCGGCTGCCCGGAGGGCTTTCGGCATACACACCGTGCACCATCGTCATGGCGGACACCATGACAATCGCAACGAGTTTATGCAGATCGAATCCCATCCGTGGCATCAAATTCTCGTGTAAGTCCTTCACGAACGCGCATTCCAAGCGGATTGCAGCGGCATGCAATGTCAGGGATCGGTCGCAACGGTGATTCGGATCGATCCGCCACGACGAAATGGCGTGTTCACGGCACGGCAGACGAGAACAATCCTCACAGACGGCAAGGTTTACCCAATGCCTGCAAGACGGTTCGGCATGTTGGCAGACGCAGCCCGCCCATTGGAAGTAGACGCGACGCGTCAGCCCTCGCGGCCTCTGACACTCGCTGGCCGTTGCGATCCGCACAACCGCCCATCGCGGCGCAATCCCGTTTTCTTTTCGTGTGCCGGATGACTTGCTGGCGATTCCCCGCCCCCGTGCCCATAGGCGCAAGCAAAACTTGGCTCGATACCGGGGTGGCGACGCCCCGAGCTGACCGCATCCTCTCGTTTTCGTCTAAAGCTGCACCTTGGGTAGGGTCTATCTCCAATCGATTCGCCTCGCAATTGCGTTGGTCTGCCTCGGTGCTAGCCTGATTTTGGCTAGTCACTGGTTCGGGCTATTGCCCGATGTGACGAAAATCGAAGGTGCGTCACGGCGACGTCTCAGCGAGGCCGTCGCGGTCAACGCGGCAGCCCACGTTCGAAAACAACAGTGGGTGGACCTGCGTGCGACGGCCGAAACACTGGTCGATCGCGACGCCGACCTGCTCTCCATCGGGGTTCGCAGCAAGCACGGGGATTTGAAAGTCAATGCCGGGCACCACGACGATCTGTGGCGTCGCGTGGCGAGCGACAGCCGAGGAATCGACGCGATCACCGTGCCGATCACGCTGAACCGTCGCGATTGGGGCGAGGTCGAATTCTGCTACCGAGCCCCCGACCAATCGACCTTTGGTGCGATTGCCGAACACCCCCTGATGCGTTTGCTGGCGTTCTACTGCATCACCGGAGTGTTCGGTTACACGCTGTTTGTGGGCAAGGTGATGCGGGTTTTCAGCACCACCCAGGTGGTGCCCGAACGTGTTCGCCAAGCTCTCGACACGCTCGCCGAGGGTTTGTTGGTGCTGGATGAAAAAGCCAAGATCGTGCTGGCCAACCGCGCGTTTGCCGAAACCGTCGATGTGCCCAGCGAGCTGTTGGTGGAATCGCGGGCAAACGAGTTGCCTTGGACGTTTGAGTCTGACCGATCCGACCATGATTTCCCCTGGATGACGGCGATCGATGAATCCGCCACGATCACCGAACAGATTCTGCACCTGAAGGTCGACGACGGTGCCGAGCGAATATTCTCGGTCAACGCAGCCCCGATCGGTGGCGGCAACGCTCGACGCGGGGCACTGGCGACGTTCCGCGACGTGACCCACATCGAAGAACATCGCAAACAGCTCGAAGCGATGCTGTCGATGTTGCGTGAAAGTCGCGATGAGATCGAAGAGAAGAATCGAGAACTGGAAATCCTGGCGACGACCGACGCATTGACCGGTTGCCTGAACCGACGCGCCTTTTTCGAACGGTTCGGCCACTTGTGGAAAACGGCCGCGGCGGAACAGAAACCGCTTTCGTGCATCATGTTCGACAACGACCACTTCAAACGCGTCAACGATACCTACGGCCACGGCGTCGGCGACGATGTGTTGCGAGAAGTGTCTCGTGTGCTCCGAGAAAACCACGGCGGACACGGACTGGTCTGTCGCTACGGGGGTGAAGAATTCTGTGTGCTGCTGCCCGGCATCGATTTTGAATCCGCGCTCGATCTGGCCGAACAAACCAGGGCGTCGATCGAACAAATCACGTTCAAGGAACCCGCTCAACTTCGCTTGACCGCCAGCGTCGGTGTTTCCGAGACACGCTTCAACGCCTCCGATCCCCAGGAATTGATCAATCAAGCCGACGTTTGCCTGTACGCCGCCAAACGGGGCGGACGCAATTGCGTGATTCCCTACAGCCCGGAACTTTCGCAAATGGATGGCGAAGAATCCGATTCGCGTGAACGCACCGAAATTCCCTACCAAGCCGTCACCGCGCTGATCGCATCGCTGTCTTATCGCGATGCCGCCACCGCACAGCACAGCCGCCGTGTGGCGGACCTCTGTTCGCGTGTCTCCAAACAGTACATGGACTCGGCCAGCCAATACGTCCTGGAGATCGCCGCGCTGCTGCACGACATCGGCAAAGTCGGTGTCTCCGATGAAATCTTACTCAAACGCGGAAAACTCAGCCCCGACGAAATGGAACTGATCGCCTGGCATGATCGCATCGGCGTGGAACTGATCGAAACCGCGTTCGAGTGCGAAGAGCTGACCGAAACGGTTCAGTTTCGACAAGCACATTTTGACGGCTCGGGACGCTTTCGAAATCTGCCGGTCGGCGTGGAAATCCCCATCGGGGCTCGCATCCTGTCGATCTGCGACAGCTATGACTCGATGGTTTCCGACCGCGTCTATCGCGACGGTTGCTCGCATCAGGTGGCCATCGAGGAATTGCGGCGCTACGCCGGCTCTCAATTCGATCCCGAATTGGTGGAACACTTCGCCAGCGTCATCACCAGCAAACCCGAGCCGGACGCGACGACCAACAGCGAAGCGGCGATCCAAATCGGTTTTCAAGTCGAACGCCTCGCCGCAGCCATCGACAACCAAGACACCGAGGGGATGCAGACGCTGGCGGAACGTTTGGGAATGTACGCCCGTCGCTGCGACATCGATTCGATCGCCAAAGCCGCCGATCGAATCCGCCAGCGGGCCAGCGAACAAGAAATCTCCTGGCTCGACCTGCTGCGAGACACCAACGAACTGCTCGAGTTGTGCCGCACCACCCAATCGGAACTCATCGAGCACCAACACGAAAACGAGTCCCCGGTCGGCTAGGACCTCCCGCCACCCCCACGCCACTGGCTGACGCCACGTGCCATCGACTTTGGCTCTCAAGGTGTTAGCGGAACGGCGCGAGCCGTCCGGTCGCGCTTCAAAAACACCGTGAAAGACCGGAGGGCTCGCGCCCTACCGCTAACAAAAAATACCCCGCTTGGCGTCAAGGTAGCTGGCATTGGGCTCACGCCACGTGCTGAGATGTCATCCCAGCGGGACGCGTCAGCGACCGGCGCGTGGCGATCCCGCCACCCACGCATTTGCCAGCAAATCACGTGCAACCCTGTGCTGGAAACTGCGATTTTCAACTGGCCCCTTCATCGGTCATACTGACCGGATTGATCGCGGGTGACGAAATCTCAGGGAAGGGTTCCAAGTGGACGTGCTATCGCCAAATCACGACGAATTCGGATTCGGGGTCGATCCCTTCAATCCGCGTACCGCGCGTCCGGTTGAAGCCGTCGGGGCGACATCCAAGTCCAAGCTGAAACGACAAATCACCCAGTCCTGTCCCCGCGTTCCCGGTGTTTATGGGATGCTCGACCGCGCGGGGGATCTGATTTATGTCGGGAAGAGCAAATCGCTGCGGAGTCGGCTACTCAGCTATTTCAGTGCTGCCAATGAAGACGAGAAAGGCGGCCGCATCATCGAAAACACCCGTGCGATTCAATGGGAGACGCAACCGAGTGAGTTTGCGGCCTTGCTGCGAGAACAACAGCTGATTCGCCAATTCACACCGCGGTGGAACGTGCAAGGCGTTCCCAAACGTCAGCGGCCGGTCTACCTGTGTTTGGGGCGTGCGCCGGCACCCCAGTTCTTTCTCTCGCCAAAGATTCCCAAAGACTACATCGCGCTGCAGGGGCCGTTTTTTGGTGCCAAACGGATGGCCAACGCCGTCGACGCACTCAACAAAGTCTTTCGGTTGCGCGATTGCAGCCAACAGCAGACGTTCGAATTTGCCGAACAACTTTCACTGTTCCAAATCGATCATCGTCCCGGCTGTTTGCGGCTGGAATTGAACACCTGCCTGGGCCCTTGCGCGGCCGCTTGCACGCGTGGGGAATACGCCAGCCAAGTCAACGCGGCGGAAAGCTTTTTGGATGGATTCAATGACGAACCGCTGATCGCGCTCCAGGATCGCATGGAATCCGCTTCGGCCAATCGTCAATACGAACTGGCCGGTCGGGCACACCAGACGCTCAAGTCGCTTCGCTACGTGCACCGAAAACTCATCCTCTTGGCGAACGCACGTCGCAAGTACAGCTTTGTCTATGCGGTCCCCGGGTTTGATGGCTGCCACACCTGGTACCTGATCCATTGCGGCGAAGTCAGCGCGGTCGCCGCCACGCCGATCGGCAGCGACGGTTATCAAGCGATCAAACCGATCATCAACGGTTGGAAAGCCACCTTGGAAAGCGCCGCGGACCGCGGACACGGCCCGTTTCCTTACACGCTGGGCACGGTCGCATCGTGGTTCAAAAAACATCCCGCAGAGCTCGATCGCACCTTCGCGCCCGAACAGGCCGGCCGAAAGTACTATCGCAAATCGATGACCGCTTAGCAAAAAGGTGTCCGACACCTTTTTGGTAAGCAAGGCGATCTAGGCACCCGGGGTTAACTGACAGGTCCGAGTGAATCTCAGTCCGCAACTTTGATCAGTCCGCGTTCGCTGCGGAAGTACAGCGCGTCGCCGCTGACCGCCGGGCTGGCCAACACGGACTCGCCCAGCTCCGATTCCGCGATCACTTCGCCCTTGTCGCCTTGATCTTCGACGACGATGACTTTCCCGTCCGACCCGACGATGTAGATCCCCGTCGCCGTCATCACCGGAGTGGCCCAGACGTTGCTCAATTTACCGAGCCGCGCTTGCCACAGAATCGACCCGTCGCTGATCGAACCGGCCATCAACGTGCTCCCGCGCCCCATGTAGATTCGATCGTTGGAAGCGACGGGACTGCAGCGTTGCGGACGCAGCTTGTTACTTTGCCACTGGATCGTCGCAACCGCGTCGTCACCGTCGGTCTCCGCCGCACTCAACCGGATCGCCGTCGTGGATTGACCGGGAACGATGATGTAGGGGGACGCAAACGTACTCGATGCGGTTCCATCCCCGGAGACGTCAAAGCGTTTGAGCACCTTGCCGGTTTTGACGTCCACCAGTTCCACTCCCCGACCGTTGTGCATCGCGACGGCGGAGATGCCGTCTTCGGTTTGTACCAGTTGCGGCGACGACCAATTGGACGACGCGTTTCGCGCGTTGGTCCACAAAATCTCGCCAGTCTTGGCATCGATTCCCGCCGCAAACGAATCGCCCTGGTTTTCAAGTTGCACCACGACCACACCGTCGACGACGACCGGCGAACTGCTCATGCTGATATCGTTGCCGGTCTTGGGACGATCGATCGCCAAAGCCCGATACCACACCAAATGTCCGGCGAGATCATAGCAGACCAAGTCGCAGCTGCTGAACAATGCGAAGACCCGCTCGCCGTCACTCGCCGGCGTGGGGGACGCGTTGGAACTGGTCGGGTGCGTGAACGGTCGGCCCGTGGCACGCATCGGCCGCGACCAACGCAATTTGCCGTCGGCGACTGAATAGGATTCGACATACAGATCCCGTTCGTCTTCCCCGCCGCATCCGGTCACAATCACTCGATCCCCGATAACCAGCGGACCGCCAATCCCACGCCCCGTCGTGGTCGTCCGCCACGCAATGTTGTTGCCGGATTCGGCATCAAATTCGGCAGGGGTTTTTGCCTCGGGAGCAAACGAGCGACCGTCACCGCGAAATCCGAGCCAATCGTCGGCATCGACGACGCAAGAGGTCAACGCGAGTGCGACGGCGGTGACACAACGGATCGAAAATCGAGAGCGGATCATTTGGAACCTGAATGGCATCGAGAGATTCGTGAGGATTCGGCGGGTCGGATCATCAACGGGCTTGCGTTGGACGTGCCGCAGCAGTTTAAAGCATTCACAGATCGTGTGCAGGACGCCAGTCCGCCCCCCGGGCACATCCGGGACGACGCGCGACGGTGTTCCCCACCCACCTTGCGCGGATTGTTTTCCACACCCCATCAGTCCCCCTCGCTGCCGGGGCATCGGTATCTACACAATGACAGTCACCTCCCTGGCAGGGAGGGTCGAGCGCAGCGAGGGTCGAGCGGTCGTCGCTGAGCGATTCCGAGCCACATCGACCCTCGCCGCGTCGAGCGTAAACTCCTCCGCCACCCTCCCAGGGGACGTCGATTGTAGAAGTGGCGGAGTTGATCGTAGCGGAAATCGTCAAGACTTTCGCGAGCCGCCGACCCTCTCTGGCGTTTGCTTGCTGCGCAAACGCCGTCTCTCCCAGAGGGAGAGAAACGAAATCGATTGCCAAATCCTGCAGTAAAAGAAGCGACGTCCCGAGGGAGCGTGACTTCAACTCTTGCGACTGGCGTAGAGAGACCAGTACCTGACAGGCAGATGGACAAGCGCGACGTGTGGCAACCTAGGCCCAATTGCGTTCAGGCCGCACTCGCAATCGGTTTGCCTCGTCATCGTCAATGAACGTCTCCGTCGACGGATCCATCCGCAGCGTCCGCTGCAGCAACCAGGACAACGCGGCGGCGTGGGACGCGGTGTGTGATCGACGCATGACGATGTGATTGGCGTTGGGCAGCTCACGTGACTTGACGCAGTCCAGGAAGTTCCGCGAGTGAGCTTCGACGTCCAGACCGGACTCTTTCTTCGGCAGTTGCGGCAACCCTTTGCCGATCGATTCCGGTTGGATCACGATGCCCCCGCTGTCGCCGACTTCGACCGAGCCCTCGGTGCCTTCGAAACGAACCGGACAGGTGCCGAGCGATTGGACCCAGCCCGGCCGCTGGCCGAACGGAGTTTGCAAGAAATGGATTCTCAACTCCACGCCGTTTTCATAGCGTGCCGTGATGCCTGATTCATCGGGCGAGTATTCGACGGGAATCGTGTCATCGGATTGATTGGCCCACTGACACAGATCCACGGTATGGGCGCCCCAGTCCAGCAACCGCGCCCCGGAATCAAATTCAACGTAACCGCGCCAGCGACCGTTGACGTACTCTTGGTTGAACGGTCTCCATGGGGCGGGGCCCAGCCACATATTCCAGTCGCACACGTTTGGATCCGGCGTCGGTTGTCCCGGCAACCAGGTCGTGTTGATTTCGGGCATGTAAACGGTCGCGTGCAGCTTCTGCAACTTCCCGAGCTTTCCGTTGTGAGCGAGTTCGACGGCTTGGGCAAAGTTCGCGACCGTGCGGCGTTGCGTCCCGGCTTGAAAGACACGCCCGGTTCGGGCAATGGTTTCGGAGAGTCGTTGGCACAGATCGATCGTGATCCCGCACGGCTTTTCACTGTAAACATCCTTGCCGGCATCGGCGGCTAGCATCGACGCGGTCGCATGCCAACGATCACCGGTCGCGATCAGCACGGCATCGATGTCCTTGCGATCGAGCACACGTCGAAAATCGATCACGGTGTTGCAGTTCGAGTCGCCGTAATGCTGGTCGACCAGCTGTTTGCCTTGTTCGCGGCGGGTGGCCTGTACATCGGCGATGGTCACGCATTGGACGTCCGCGTGTTTCAGCATCCCCCCCAACACATAACGGCATCGGGGGCCGATGCCGATCACGCCCAACCGAATGCGTTCGCTGGCGGCGGCACGGGCCGACCGAGTCTGCAGCGCAGTGCCCAATCCGAGAGGGGAAACAGCGGCAATGCCGGCGGCTTTCAAAAGAGTTCTTCGATTTGACATGACAATGGCGATCGGAAACGGGGGGGAGAGGCAGGGCTGGGAAGCAGAGACACCGATTATAGCAGCCGCAAAGCATCCCCCATTCGCGCCACCTCCCCCATTCCGTCTTAATTGGTGCCACCCACCGTTTGCTGTTCATTCGATAGCATTCGATAGGTGCCACCCACTGTTTAGTTTTCGATAGGTGCCACCCACTGTTTAGTTTTCGATAGGTGCCACCCACTGTTTAGTTGACTCCTTTTCCGATCGAGGTAGAATCAAACCGCTAGCTGCATCCGGGGAGGGATTTGTGATGGGACGTCCGCTGCGTTCGGAACAAGTTGATCGTGATGAGGTATCGATTGTGCACGCCGTCCAACGGTGTGTTCGGCGTGCTTTTTTAGCTGGGGTCGACCAGGCGACCGGCAAGGACTACGGATTCAGGCGTGAGTGGATCCGGCGTCGAATGGAAGCTCTGGCGTCTGTGTTCGGCATCGATGTGCTCTCCTACGCCGTGATGTCCAATCACATGCATCTGATCCTCCGCAATCGCCCCGACGTTGTCGGCGCGTGGACGGACCAGGAGGTCGCCATTCGGTGGCTGAAAGTCTTTCCCGGCCGTCGAATGGAAGAACATTTGGGTGAACCCACCGAAAACGAGGTTCAAATGTTGGTGTCCGATCGAGAGAGGCTTGCCGAAGTGCGTCGTCGCCTGTCGGATATCTCTTGGTTCATGCGTTCTTTGAGCGAACCGATTGCGCGGATGGCCAACCGGCAAGACGAGTGCACCGGCCGATTTTGGGAAGGCCGATTCAAGCTGCAACGGATCACCGACGAGGCCGGCTTGCTGGCATGTGCGATGTACGTGGACCTCAATCCGGTCCGTGCAGCGATGGCGGAATCGCCCGATCAGTCTGTCCACACGTCCGGCTATGATCGGATCAAAGGAGAACAAGGTCAGGAAATCGATTCGGCCGCTTTTGATCTGGTTCCGGTTACGACGGAACAGGCTGGCGAAGAACGCCGCACCACGCCGGTAGATGAACTGCGTGAAAAGAAGCGGGCAAAAGGAAAGAATCCGACCGGTAAACGCATCCGCCGCGACGGATGGCTGGCACCGTTGACGCTGGATGAGTCGACGCTTTCCAGCGACGCTCAACCGAACCAGGCCGGAGTGCGGGCGAGCGACAAGGGGTTTCTGGGGATCAGCCTGAAGGACTATGTTGAGCTTCTCCGTTGGACTGCCAAACAGAGTGAAGAAGGCGCGGGACGAGAGATACCGCCAAGATTGCAAGGTCTGGTTTCGCGTCTCGGAATCGACTTGTCGATGTGGCGCGATTTGGTCTGGAACTTCCAGCGTTACTTTGGCAACAGTTGCTGTGCGGGCTCACCGAGCGGCATGTCGCAGTTCGCCGAGTCGAGCGGCCGCAACTGGGTTAGGGGGCAGCGACGCGTCGCCGAGTGTTTCGCCGTCTAGCAATTCTCCGCCCCGTATCACTTCCGGCGGGCGCTTCAATCTTTTCAGCAAGCCACGGTCGCCTCTTGGCCGGGCCCCGGCATCATTGTAGGCCCCAGCGTCTGCAACTCATGTTTAGTGCGACTGACTGTCGATGCTACTCTCGGCTGTCACCTAGTGAGTGCCTGGGGCGCTAATCAGTGCGTGGCACCAAATGATAGCACCGCCAAATGCTGAGGATGACAATAGGTGGGTGGCACCAACTAAGATGAGACAGCGGCGATCGGTGGGTGGCACCGGAAAAGATGAGGCACCGGCGTTTGAGTTGAATTGCGACGAACAGAGAGGTGATTAGAGGAATTGCGTTCCGCGTGCCAGTTGATAGCCGCGCTGGAACTCTTCACCGGTCATTTCGCGTTTGCCGGCCGGGCAGAGGGTGTCGATTCGCAAGGCACCATCGCCGGCCATTACCACCAATTCCTTGCCTCCGGTGATTTGTCCGGGCTGCAAATCGTCCGTCGGCTGCTCAACCGGCGTGACCTTGAGGATGGTCAATCGAAGCGGTGGCTTGTTCTCTCGAACCTTGATCATCGAGAACGCGACCGGCCAGGGTTGCATGCCGCGTACGAGACAATCGATCTCTCGGCAGCTTCGTTGCCAATCGACTTGCGCTTCTCGTTTGCTCAATCGCGGCGCTTTGGTCGCTCGCTCGGTGTCTTGGACTTCACCGATCGGCGATTCGCCATCCCAACGCTCCAGTTCGTCGATGCTTTGCAGCACCAGGTCGACGCCGAGTTGTGAGAGTCGCTGTTCGAGTTGTCCCGACGTTTCATCATCGGCAATGGTGGTTCGCCGGGTGCCCAAGATCGGGCCGCCATCCAACTTCGGCGTCATGTGGATGACGCTGACACCGGTTTCGCGATCGCCGTTGAGCAGCGCTCGTTGGACCGGAGCGGCACCACGGTAGGCGGGCAACAGCGATCCGTGCAAATTGATGCCTCCCAAGTTCGACACTGCCAACGCGTCGGGTTTGAGGATTTGACCATAGTCGCAAACCACCAAGAGGTCGGGTTGAAGGGCTTTGAGCTGCCCAATCGCCTCGACGTCGTTGATACTAGCTGGATCCAGAATCGACAGTCCGTGCTGCGCGGCCCAGGTTCGCACCGGGGCCGGCGGAGGTCCCTTGCGGCTCTTGACCGGCGGTTCGGGTTTGGTGACGACGGCCAGCAGCGTGTGTCCGGAACGACGAATGGCTTCGAACGAAGGAACGGCGAACGGGCCGGTTCCCATGGTGATGATACGCACGATGATGCTCTCTCCAGAAGACGCTGATTCGATTCAGCAGTATTTGTTCGTCCAGTCGGCCAACCGTGCGATCAGCTGGTCATCGGGCGGAATCGATCCGGTCGCCTGCTTGGAGCGAAAATCGGTTTCCAATTCGTCGATGCCGGCTCCCAATTCCAGCGCCGCGTGCTCTCCCATGCGGTCGAAAAACAGGGTCCCGTCCAGGTGATCGATTTCGTGCAAGAAGACACGCGCCAAAAAACCTTCCAGCGTCGTTTCGATTGGGTTGCCTTTCATGTCGAACGCGCTGATGCGGATCGATTTGGGGCGGATCACGTCTCCGGTGAGCCCTGGCAATGAAAGACAGCCTTCTTCGCCCACTTCGCTACCCTTGGGACGGCTGACTTCGGGGTTCACGATCACGAACTCTTCGCCACTGCCTTTTTCACCGGTGGGATTTGCGACGAACATCCTCAGCGGCAGATCGACTTGGTTTGCCGCCAGTCCGACGCCCTTGGATTCGTACATCAAATCCAGCATCTCGTCAGCGATTTTTCGCAATTCGGCATCGACTCGCTTGATCGGCTTGCTGACATAGCGAAGTGTAGGATGGGGGTAGTAGATGATTTCGAGAGACATGACAGGCCACTATGCGACAATGGTATTTGGACGAGGCCGGGAGGTGTGGAATCGCGTTGTGTGCAACACGACCGAGGCCCACATGGCTGGGAGAGGCTGGTTCCGCGGCAAGGTGATCGGGTGGACCGCAGTGATCGAGTGTTTCGGCGACTGCTGCGGCCCCTAAGATGACCGATTCGTGGAGTTTTGTCATTCGGGCTTAGCCGGTATCCCTGGCCCCCTCTCGACATTTTGTCGTCCTTCAGCCACGATCCTGGCTATCCACCGCAACTCAATTCTCGATCCGAGACGCTGAGCCGACGGTAGGCATCCCCTGTGCTGGCACGATCCTGCCAGCACAAGTCGCGGCCTACCTGCAACACCTCGCCGACCGGACAACGTCGTGAGTCGAGTCCCCCTCCAACGATCCGCCGACCGCTGTTTTCGCCCATGGACTTTTCGCCCAATCAAGCTGCCGCCGCAATCTGGCACGGGCTGCGATCTGACCCTCTGGCGCGGGTCCAGCTGCATCGCGTTGCCGAAGCGACCGTGTTGGATTTCGGCGTGGAAACGCATGGCTCGATCCGGGCGGGATTGCAACTGGCGCAGGCCTGCATGGGCGGGCTGGGGCGAGTTTCGGTCGTTCCCTGCGACCGTGCCGCCTACGGCGTCGCCAATGCCGTTTTTGTCGAAACCGACTTCCCTCGACTCGGCTGCCTGGGCTGCCAATACGCGGGCTGGCCGGTCCAGTCGGACGACTACTTCGCGATGGGCAGTGGCCCGATGCGATTGTTGCGAGGCAAAGAAAAGATGCTGATCGAGCAAGGACTCAGGGATCAGGGATCTGATTCAGCCTGCGGCATCTTGGAATCCGACAAACTGCCCTCGGCGTCGGCGATTGAAACGATCGCCGGGGACTGCGGCATCGCACCAAAATCGCTGACCGTCGGGGTGGCTCCCAGCACCTCGATCGCCGGTTCGATTCAAATCGTCGCCCGCAGCGTCGAAACGGCCATGCACAAACTGGATGATCTGGAATTTGACGTTCGAACCGTGATTTCGGCGACCGGCTCGGCTCCGCTGCCGCCGCCTGCCGGGCACGGAAACACGATCGCGGGGATCGGTCGCACCAACGATGCGATGCTCTACGGTGCGACCGTTTCACTGTGGGTCGATTGCCCCGACGAGTCCATCGAGTCGATTCTGGACAAAATCCCCAGTTCCGCGTCGGCGGACCATGGTCGCCCCTTTGCCGAGATTTTCGCTCAATACAATCACGATTTCTACGCGGTCGACCCGTCGCTGTTCAGCCCGGCAGTCGTCTCGATTGAGAACCTCCGCTCGGGGCGAACCTTCACCTCCGGACGAACCGTCACGGAGATTTTGCGAGAGTCCTTCGGCACATGAGCGGTTCGCCGCTCGCGTCGCGACGCCTGCTGATGCTCGGACCGGACAGCGGCTGGCACGCCGAACAGCTTCGAGACGCGGCTTGTCGGCAAGGCCATCGCTTGGACATCGCCCCCTGGGAGACGATCGCCGCACGCGTCGGTGAAGGCCAAACGCCAGTCTCGCTGCAGTCCGACCGACGGCAGCTGTCCGACTATGACGCGATTTTGACGCGAACGATGCCGGCCGGCTCGATGGAACAGATCACCTTCCGCCTGGCGGCGCTGCACGCCATCGCGGACCAATTGACCCCGCACCCAACCGCCATCGTGAATCCGCCCCGCGGGTTGGAGTGGTCGATCGACAAATTTGCAAGTCTGGCACGGTTGGCGAGTGCCGGATTGCCGACGCCCTCGACTCGTGTCGTACAATCTCGCGGTGAAGCGATGCAAGCGTTTGACGAATTGGGCGGTGACTGTGTGGTCAAGCCGATCTTCGGAGGCGAAGGCCGCGGCGTGATGAGGATCAGCGACGCCCAGCTTGCCTGGACCAGCTTCTCGACCCTCGAACAGTTGAAGGCCGTGCTTCAAATCCAATCCTTCGTACCACCGGGCGGCCGCGACACACGTTGGCTGGTCGTGGGCGAACAGGTGTTTGGCGTGCGTCGGCACAACCACCACTGCTTTCGATCCAATGTTTCCGCGGGAGCGACCTGTCAGCGGATCGAACTGGATGCGTGCGTGAAAGCGACGGCCAAACGAATCACCGAACTGTTCGGGCTGGTGTTCGCTTCGGTCGACCTGATTGACAATGATCAGGGGCCACCGCTGTTCCTCGAAGTCAACGCGATCCCGGGCTGGAAAGGCGCCCAAAGCGTGATCGATGAGTCGATCGCCGAACACGTCATCAGCACACTGGTGGCTGAAACCGAAAGAGTGACAACATGAGCACAGAAGTGCGCGACGGAAACGTCGCCTCGCGGCTTCGCATCATCGCCTCGTTGACCCCCGGAGCGATCGCGATTGCCGAACCGAGCGGACCGCCGGCCGAAGACGGACCGCGCAACTATGCCTTGACGACGTTCCAGAATCTTGACGAACGCACCGATTTGATCGCGCGGGGATTGGTCGCCTGGGGAGTCCGACCGGGAATGCGGTTGGCGATGCTGGTGCCCTTCGGCGGACAGTTCATCGAACTGGTCTTTGCGCTATTGAAAGCCGGCGTGATCGTGGTGTTGATCGATCCGGGCATCGGGCGGAAACACCTCGTGAAATGTTTGTCCGACGCTCGGCCCGATGGCTTTGTGGGGATTCCCAAAGCACAAGCGATTCGCACGTTGCTGCGACATCGTTTTCCGACCGCTGGTTGGAACGTCACCCTGGGGCGACGCTATTTCTGGGGCGGCAAAACACTTGAACAAATCATCCAGCTGGGTCGTGATGCGACGGTCGAAGGCGAAACGGCTGCACGAAAGACGCTCGAATTGCCCCTCATCAATCGCCCCGATCCGGCGGCGATCATCTTTACGACCGGCAGCACCGGGCCCCCCAAGGGCGTCTTGTACAGCCACGGAACGTTTCACGCACAAATCGATCGCATCCGCGAACGCTATGACATCCACCGCGGATCACGCGACCTGGCGTGTTTTCCACTGTTCGGTTTGTTCGATGCCGTGATGGGCGTGACGACGATCATCCCCGACATGGATCCCACTCGTCCGGCCGACGTCGATCCGCGTCGCTTGATCGAAGCGGCACGGCAATGGGAGATCGACCAAGCCTTCGGCTCGCCCGCCCTTTGGAACACCGTCGTGCGGTGGTGCAATGAACACGGCGTCCAACGCCCCTTCCCCACGCTGAAACGCGTGCTCTCCGCCGGAGCCCCCGTGCCCGCGTCGACGATGGCCAAGCTGCGTGACTTGATCGCCGAAGACGGCGAGATCTTTACGCCCTACGGCGCCACCGAAGCGCTGCCGATCGCGTCGATCGAATCGCGCGAAGTGATCGCCGAAACCGGCCCGGCCGCAACCAAGGGCAAAGGCGTTTGCGTCGGCACCCGTTTTCAAGGCGTTCAGTGGAAAGTCATCGAGATCGACGACGGCCCCATCGAGACGATCGAACAAACCCAGGCATTGCCCACCCAAAAAATCGGCGAACTGATGGTCAGCGGTCCCATGGTGACGCGCAAGTATGTCGTCCGCGGTGATCAAAATCCGATGCACAAAGTCTTCGATGGAGACACGGTTTGGCATCGCATGGGTGACGTCGGCTATCTCGATTCACGCGATCGGTTCTGGTTTTGCGGCCGAAAAGCCCATCGGGTTCGCGGCGGCAGCCGAACCTGGTTTACGGTCCCCTGCGAAGCGATCTTCAACGCCCATCGGCATGTCTATCGATCCGCGCTGGTGGGACGCGGCCAGCCTGGAAATCAAACGCCGGTGATGTTGATCGAACCGATCCGCGAACATTGGCCGAAGTCCAAGCAAGATTCCCAGCGGCTGGTGGCCGAACTGTTGGATCTGGCCGCAAGAAACCCGATCACCCGAACGATCCAAGAAGTGATCATCCGCCGTGAACCGTTGCCGGTGGATATCCGACACAACAGCAAGATCTTTCGGGAAAAACTCGCCGACGAACTGCGTTGAAACCAAGCGTCGTGGACGTCTCCGCCCGCCGACCCGCACGTCAACGCTGTGATGCATTTTTGGGGGTACAGAGCGAGAGGACTGTCGATTTTGTGAGCCGCGCGCCGCGTAAGCGGCCGGGCACTGCGACGCTGCCCGGGGCCTGACGGCCAACGGCTCACCATTGACTCAGCAGATCCCGACTAAAACGACACACCGTAAAACACAGAACATCAATGCTTCACAGCGTTACCCGCCCGTGCGGCGAAGAATTCGCGCGCTGAGAATTTCGGGGGCCCCGCATCCGAGCTGCCCCGACTCGGATGCGAGTTGAATCCCCTCCAGCTGAACTCGCGAAAACGGTGGTCTGAAACCGCACTTTCAGGTGAGATCAGCAGCCGATCGCCCCGTGCACGTGTGCCCCGACGTCACACTCGACTTCCTGCATGATACAGCTTGATGGCAATTATGCAAATTGAGAACCCATTAAACGGCAGACAAAGGCGGTTAGAGACCCGCTTCAGAGCGTTTTCGGCTAGCCCATCCGGGTGAGCGGCGTCGCGAAACGAGACGGTTTGTCGCGGAACTCGTCCAACACCGGAAATCAATGCATCGCAGCGTTACCGCTGGGGCCCAAAAACCGATCGAGCGGCCAGCGCGTCGCTGTGCCGCAGCAGGTAGGCGGTTCGGGAATTCGGGTCGACGCAGAGTTCCTTCAGCGTGGTCTCGCCCAGGCTTGCCAGTCCGCGGAAACGCTGATGGCGATGGGCGATGTTCTTTTCATCGAGCACCGTACGAATCCGCTGCAGGTGGTCTTCACTGTAGGCATGCAGGGCGTCGGCGTATCCACGGGCGCGGATTTCAAACAGCGGTGATTTGACCAGCGAGACGCGGTCGGCATCCAGCAGCGGCCGCAAGTAGACGTCAAAAAACATCAGCATCAACGCACCGCAGTGAATTCCATCCGCGTCGGGGTCAAACAAGAACAGGATCCGATCGTAGCGCAAATCCGCCAGATCTTCCGCGTGCCAGCCCGTCCCCAATGCATCGATCAGGGCAGCATACCACTGGTTTTTCCTGACCGCCGCATCGGACGCCTTCGTCGCGTTCATCGGTTTGCCCTGCATCGGCAACACGGCCTGAAACCGCTGGTCACGAACCCGCGCGACCGCCTTGGACGCCGAATCGCCCTCGACGATGAACAACTCACGATAGGGTTGTTCGGTCGGCGAGCAGTCGATCAGCTTGGTTTTTTGAGTGATGAACGTCATGTCCGGCAATGTCCACACCCCGGCGACACGTCTGGTCAGTCGCTTCAGTCGATCAAACGTTTGGAAAGTCCTTCGTAGGCGTCGATGCGGCGGTCGCGCAAGAACGGCCAATGTGTCCGCACGACATCGATTTCGTCCAGATTGCAATCGGCACACAAGACGTGGTTGCCCGATGGAGCGGCTTGGGCGACGATTTCACCGCGGGGTGAAGCCACGAACGACGACCCCCAAAATTCGACTTGGCCTTCCCGGCCGACGCGATTGGGCGCCCCCAGCCAAAGGCCGTTGGCGATCGCGTGGGCCCGCATCGAGGTTTGCCAAGCGTCGAGTTGTCCCGCACCAAATTCCTCCTTTTCGCCGTCGATCCATCCGATCGCGGTCGGGTACAACAGGATTTCGGCGCCGGCCAGCGCGAACAAGCGAGCCGCTTCGGGAAACCATTGGTCCCAGCAGACCCCGACACCGAGCTTGGCGTAGCGGGTTTCAATGGTACGAAATCCCATGTCGCCCGGCGTGAAGTAGAACTTTTCGTAATACAGCGGATCGTCCGGGATGTGCATCTTTCGATACGTTCCCGCGATGCTGCCGTCCCCGTCGACGACGACCGCGGTGTTGTGGTAGACGCCGGCGGCACGCTTTTCAAAAATCGGGGCGACGATCACCATTTCGTGCCGCTTTGCCAAGTCTTGCATCCGACGGACCGATGGACCGTCCAGGGATTCGGCGTAGTCGAAATTGCAGTGATCCTCTTCCTGGCAAGGATAGGGGGTTGCAAAAAGCTCTTGAAGGCAGAGGATCTGGACCGATTCGGAAGCCGCCTCGTCGATCTGTTTTTCCACTTCGTCGAGCGTCGCGTCGCGTGAGCCGGCGTACGACATTTGCAGCAGTCCGATTCGTACATTTCGATTGGTCACGGTTTCGTTCATTTCAGGCAAGGGAAAGGCAGAGCATTGGAGATCGTCTTCGTTTCGGGCACCGGAACGGAAGTCGGAAAGACTTACGTTGCCAAACAACTTGCGGTTGCACAACGGGACGCCGGTGTTCGCGTAGGAGTCTACAAACCCGTCGCGAGTGGTTGTATCCGGCAACCCCGCAATTCGGAGACGAATTCTGTGGCACCGGCCGACCAGCTCGTTTCCGCCGACGCCCTTAAGCTCTGGGAAGCCGCCGGCCGCCCCTTGGATCTTGACGCGGTTTGCCCCCAGCGTTTCGAGGCCTCGGTCGCACCCGACGAGGCAGCCCGACGGTCGGGGCAGCGCGTCGACGTCGACCTGTTGACGCGCGGCGCCGATTGTTGGCGCGATCACTGCGACACGTTGATCATCGAAGGTGCCGGGGGGCTGTTGAGTCCGATCGCCGATGAGCTGCTGAACATCGATCTGTTTCGACGGTTTCGCGGCGCGAAGCTCTATCTGGTCGCGGCCAATCGACTGGGGGTGATTCACGAAGTGATCGCGACATGCCGCGCCGCGGCGTCGTCCCAGGTCACCGTCAGCCGTCTGTACCTGACCGCGTCCGGTCCCACCGCAGACGAATCGGGGCAGAGCAACGCCGAACAAATCCGCCACTGGTTACCGGAATTGGATCTGCGGGAAGTCGCCTGGGGACAGGGGTGTTGAAGTCTCGATCTCAACGTGCGGATCAAGCTGCTGGAATCGATCACGTCCGCGACGACTCAAAGCGGTTCGGTCGATCGCATGGGCACGCTGGCCATTGTCGTTACCCAACGAGTGCTGCGTTACCGACAAAATCCACTACGTCCCGGCGCGATAGGTTGGGACGGGACGTCCGGGGCGAAAACTTTCTATCGATTGCATCTCGGCATGGCCCGTGAACTCTGCGGCCAACGCACTGACGGCACTGTCGACGGATTCCTGCAGGGCTTCGGGATCCAGACTGACACGCGCGTTGATAATCAGCGTCAACGCCGTTCCCTCGGCTTGCGAAGCGACCGAGAGTGTCGTCGCGGTATTGCTGCTGACCAGATTGGCAACGCCGACCGCATCGCCGGAGGAGCAGAAGACCTTTAAATGGGCCGGTTCGGCATCGAGCGTTTCCAACCGCGCTCGAATCAAGTCGACGATCCGCACGACGACGCGATCGATCGACATCGGAACGCTGGATTTCAGAGCGACGGTCGCATTGAGCCACCCCAGCTCCGCTTCCCCTTCGGCGTAGACGTCATAGTCCACGTCCATGAATCGCTCTCGCGCCGCCGCGTCACCGGCCAGCGAGTCGCAAACCGCCTCCACATTTTCGCCGGTCTTGGCCGACAAAAACAGCACCGGTCGGCCGGGATATTGGTCTTCGACACAGTCCCGCAACTGGGTTTGCTGCTGCTCGCTCAATTCGTCAATGCGGTTGATCAAAATCAACTCGGATTCTTCGAGTTGTTTGCGAAAGATGTACTCGGCCTGTTCCGAAAAACCTCGCCCTTCGCCACCGGTCAAAATTTTCAATCCGTGACTCGGTTTCAAGATCACCGCGTAGGGGCTGTGCACAAACTTCTCACCGAGTTGCTCCATCATCGGAATCGCGATCGTGGCGATCAGATCGGTACAACTGCCGACCGGTTCGGCAAGAATGATGTCGGGACGCTGATGGGTTTCAAACGCTTCGATGGCGTCGGTCAAGCCGTGGAAATTGCAACAAAAACACGAGCCGGCCACTTCGTTGACATCGAGTCCTTGGCTCCGCAACAACTCCGTATCGACCAAGCCGGCGGCCTGGTCATTGGTCACCACACAAACATGTTTCCCCTGGGTCTGGTAGTGCCGCGCCAAGCGGGAAATCAAGGTGGTTTTGCCGGCGCCGAGAAAGCCGCCGATCATGATAAACCGAATGGGAGACGTCATCGCTGCTGCTGGGTTCCAATGGATGCGGTCAAGGCGAAGATCGCCGCCGGACTTCACGACGCAACATTCTGACGAACGTCAGAACGTCCGTCAAGCAACGCCCCGGCACCACTTGGAAATCATTTGGTCGGCGCTTCCCCGACATCCAAACGGCAGCAACCGAAATCGAGCACGCGATTACGGTTGCGTCGGCTCACGTCGAGAAACTGGTCGTTGAGCGAATAGTAGATGTATTTGCCGTCGCGCCGAGTCTGGACGATGTCCGCGTGATAGAGCACTCTTAAATGGTGCGAAACCACGCCGATCTCTTGGCCCAACAGTTCGGCCAGATCCGAAACACTTAACGCTCCCAGTTGCAGCGCCCGCACGATGCGAATCCTGAGCGGATCGCCGACCGCTTTCAGGTAAGCCGCACAGCGTGTTGCTTCATCGTTTTTTGACTGGGGCATGATTCATCAGGCTCCCGCATGCCGGGTAAGAAACGGGCGGGGGAATGGGGCGTAGGCTGGAAGCCTGCGGCACTGCGTGGAAGCCTGCGGCTTCTTGGGGTCGCAAGCTGGAAGCTTACGCCACCGCGTGGAAGCCTGCGGCTTCCTTGGGGTCGCAAGCTGGAAGCTTACGCCACGGTGTTGCTGGTTGACGGGTCGACGCATGGTGATCGAGACGGAGTGGGGTACAGCGCGGTTCCGATCCCGATGCCGATTAGATGAATCACTGCCGTCCCCAGCATCATGCCGGCAAGGTATTGAACTGAGCCGACGCCAGCCCCGATGTCGACGCCGTGGGCAAACCCGTGCAATCCGCCGCAGAGGGTGGCAATGACGGGGAACATTGCGTGATGGAATCGTCGGACCAGGCAGACTCCCATCGCGACCAGCGTGAGGGCCAGTCCGATCTCCAGTCCGGATACCGGTCCGATTGCTCGCCCGACCAGACTTGCGATCGCCATCGAACCACAAAATAAGACTGGAAGAGTCCATCGACCACGCGGCCCGCATCGCATGGCCATCACCCCCACCACAAGCATCGCCAACAGGTGATCGATTCCCATCCACGGGTGCGCGATCCCGTTTGGGACGGTGCCGGCCAATTCGTGCGAGTGGCCGGGATGCGCGCTGGCGGTCGAGACGGCCGCGAACAAGCTGATCAAAGCCAACATGCGAAGCATCATAAGAGTTCATCCCGTTGATGGTGAAATGTTTGCAATCGTTGCGATTGGGAAGTGTTTCCGAATACAAAACATATCATGGCGGGATGGGGGTTCAATGGCCCATGATCGCGATCGAAACACTTGCCGGCTATTGCTTGAAGCGATGTTCCGAAATCAATGCGATGGCCTGTGGCGCCAGCTCCCGAGCGAGAGCCGTCGCGCGTGACCCTCTCGCTGACGCGTGCGGGCTGCAATCGACAGGCCGTTGGCAGGTCCCGCGACGAGCGTGATCTCAGTCAGCCGTTACACTACATGCCGACGACCGTCGATGAGCTTCACCTCGACGAAGCCGAACCGGAACTGGATTCACTGGTCGCCCACGCCGAACGAAGCAACCCGATGTTGCGAGGGCTGGCAGCCGAGATCGCACGTGACCGCGCGAAGGAATCGTTGGCGTGCCTGCAGCAATACCCGGACTTTCAACTCGGGCTGGGGTATTCCATCATCAGTGACGACCATGACGTGTTGAGCGGTGTTGCCAACGGCCACGACAACATCAACTTCACCGTCGGTGTGACGCTTCCGATCTGGAGAGACAAGATCAACGCGGGGATTCGCGAGGCGGCCCACCAACGCAGCAGCACGTCACTTCGTTTGGATGCCGAGCGCGATCGCGTCCGCGGCTCACTGCGCCGTCAAGTCGCCGCCGCCTACGCTGCAATCGAACAGTTGGAACTGTTCCGCGATCGCCTGATTCCACGTACCGAACAAACCCTGCAAATCGCGACGGCCGACTATCAAGGCAAGAAAGCCGACTTTACGGATTTGATCGCCACCTACCGTGAACTGCTTGCGCTGCAGGTCCAAGTTGCCCGCGCCAAAGCCAATCTGGCCAGCACGCTGGCACAGATCGAACGCATCGCGGGTTAGTGATTTGTCCACTTTTAAACTTCCGATGCCGGACGGTCACCTGGCATGCACAGCATGCCCTACGAGGCGGGGCGACTACGTCCCTGCTCGATCAGGTTATCGAGTTGCTTCTTCAGTCGCTCGGCGACGTCCGGATGCTGCTCGATCACGTTGGACGTTTCGGCGGGGTCGTCGTCCAGGTTGAACAGTTGAAACGGCGGCACGCTGGTGTTGGCAAGCTGGGTCTCGACCACGACGTTGCGAGCCGTCTTTTTTCCATAGCGATGCAGTTTCCATTGGCCGGCCCGCATTCCGTAGGTGCCGGCGGCGCCGTTGTCTTGCTGAACCAAATGGTCGCGGCCCTGGGCTCCATCTTTTCCCAGCAGCGCGTCGATCACATTAAAACTGTCCAAGAAAAAGTCGTTCGGAAGCGACTGTTCGGTCAGCGCCGCCAGACTGGCCGCCAAGTCGATCGTGCAAACCACTTCATCGCTGACTCCGGGTTTGATGCGACCTTTCCATCGCGTGATCAACGGCGTTCGCGTCCCGCCTTCATAGACGCTGTATTTGCCACCTGAATACTGACCGGCGGCGCGGTGATCGCCGATCTGTTCGATCGCACCGTCTTTGTAGCCGTCGTCCAGCACCGGGCCGTTGTCACTGCAGAACACGACCAATGTGTTTTCGGCCAGATTCAATCGGTCCAAAGTCTTCATGACTTCGCCGACGCACCAATCGAGTTCGATGATGGCGTCGCCGCGGAACCCGAGTGATGTCTTGCCTTGAAAACGTTCGTGCGGCATCCGTGGCACGTGAATGTCGTGCGATGAGAAGAACAGAAAGAACGGTTCGTCCTGATGTTGCTCGATGAACGCGACAGATTTTTCCACCCACTTGTCGGCCAGGTCTTCGTCGCGGAAACGCGCGGCGTGTCCACCGGTGTAGAACCCAATCCGACTGATGCCATTGTGGATCGTCGAATTGTGCCCATGCGACCAGTCCATCTTGAGCGTGTCCCGATGCGTCAACCCGGTCGGATGATCGGGGCTGGGCTTTTGTCTGCCGACCCACAACGGGTCAGCCGGATCCAAGTTCGGAACCCGATGGTCGTGGACATACACCTGCGGCACACGGTCATTGGTCGTCGGCAGCAAGAAACAGGTATCAAAGCCGATCTCCAGCGGCCCCGGTTTCAACTGGCCATTCCAATCCGGGCCATCTTCTCCCCCCAGCCCGAGGTGCCATTTGCCGATGACCGCCGTCGCGTAACCGGCGCGTTGCAGCAGCGACGCAACGGTGTCGGTTCCCGGCTTGATGATCGCCGGCGCGTTGGGCGGCGCGATCCCGGTGCGTTCACCGCGAAACGCGTAGGTGCCCGTCAACAACGAATAGCGTGTCGGCGTGCAGGTCGATGCGGAGCAATATCCGCTCGTAAACCGCAGTCCTTCGGCACTCAATCGATCGATGTTCGGAGTCGTCAACGACGTCGCGCCATAACACGAAACATCTCCGTAGCCCAGATCGTCCGCCATGATCACGATCACGTTGGGTTTTTCGGCGACGGCTAGCTGGAGGAATCCGGCGGGGATAGCCAAGACCATCAGCATCGTGAACAGCGGCAACAACTTGATTCTCATTGTGGTACTCGTGGGGGGAGGATTGGTCATGGATGAGATTCCATTTTGTCGAAGTCCTTCGCCCTGAACTTCGCGGTTCACCAGAAACCGGGGTCTCGTTCGGCCTGATGAAGCCGCCGCCCCCAATGTGGCTGGCGGCGTGACCATGTTGGAGGATGCAACAGTGTACCCAATCGTCTGGCCGGTTGTCGTGGGACCGTGCAGATTCCGATCGCGAAAACCGCTGATCGGATTTCGCGAGGGGGCGTTGCCTGCCCCAGGACGATGCAATCCGGGGACCAAGGCGTTCGATCATGGCAATGCGTCAAAAAACTGACGAACCGCTGTAACAGTTGCGCCCGCCAATCCGTGTCTAGAGGAACTGGCGAAGGAACGCCGGCCGCCATTCGGCGTGTTGATTCAATGGAATCTCTCAACGGAATCTCTCAACGGAACCCGCACATGATGATGCCGAGTCACACCCTGGTCACTGCATTGCTGGATCGTCTGTACCTGCCGCTCTGGACGGCCAGGCAGATGCAGTTGGATGCGGATTCGGGCCTGGATGTGCCAGTGGGCCTGGTTTGCATGTATGTCATCACCAGCGGCAGCGGATGGCTCGACATGCTAGACGATGATCGACCACCGATCCGGCTGGTCGAAGGGGACCATGTGTTGCTGCCTCACAGCCATGCCCATCGAGTGGTCGCCCGAACAACAACTTCCAGTCAGCCCATCGCCGATTGGCTGGAGCGACCGTACGGGAAACCCCACGGTCCTGAAATCGACGCCGCGCGCGTCAGCCTGCTTCACGGGCAGTTTCAACCACAGCAGCTGCATTTCAATCCGCTGGAGATCGGCTTGCCGCGGGTGATCCGTTTGAACCATCATCAACATGCCCCACTTCGGTCGTGCGTTCCCCTGCTGACGATCATCCGATCCGAGGAACAGGCTCGTGAGCTTGGTTGGGAGCTGACGGTGCGACGGCTGGCCCAGCTCATCTTTCTAAAGACGTTGGGGGTCGCGCTGACCCTGGAGTCTGCGCAGGCAGTTGCCCCCGGGGAATCGCCGGGTTCCGCCACCGCACGAATCGCAGCCATCATCGATCCGACCGTTGGACCGGTCTTGAACGCGATCACCGACCGGCCGGGAGAACCCTGGACCGTGCCGTCGATGGCCAAAAGCGTTCGCGTCTCCAAGAGCCATTTCTCGGAACGTTTTCGAAACCTCGTTGGTAAACCTCCGCTGCAGTACCTGACTGAAATCCGGATGCAAAAAGCCAGTTGTCTGCTTCGAGAAAGTGACCTCGAAATCAGCAACATTGCGGCGTTGGTCGGTTATGAATCGCCATCGTCCTTCAGCAACGCATTCAAACGTCACTGCGGATGCACTCCGGCGGAATACCGCAAGTGGGGTTGTACCGGTTCGGGGCGACACCCCGAACCGACGGCCTGCTGAGCGAACGCGATCCTATTGGTTCAGCGATTGATCAACGACTTCGTTGGCGGCACGGGTCCCGAGCGCTCCCCACAGTCCGTAGGGGCTTGGAGCCCCGGGAAGCGAAGGCGCAATGCTACTGGTGCTTTGGTAATTCACGTAGATCGTTTGCGCGTTGGAGTTACCCGCTTCGATCGAATCGGTAATGAAGACCACGGCACCATCGCCCATCAAAACATGCGCGCCGCCCTGGTGACGACTGCTGGGTGGAATGATGCCTGGCGAATTGATCCCGCTGCGTAGACAGATCTCACGGTTGGGCGGCGTGATCGTCGTGACCTGTGACCAGAACGGATAGCCCATCGCCCATTTATACCCTCGTCCGTTTTCGGCCCCGGTGATCAAATCGGGCGCCGCGGCGTCCCAAAATCGCGGTCGATCAGGATTCAAAAATTGTTGACAGTAACTCGGATCGTCATAGACGTTGATCACGTTCTGAGACTTTGCGGTGGTGATGATTTGTCGATCACCAAGATCGGTCGCGATCTCCGCCGCCGCAATCGTATTGGACAATCCATCCATGATGTCGCGAAACCGCATGTCCTTGCGAGGAACAAAGAAGCCACGCAGCGATTCACGGGCGCGTTGGGCGCGGCCGCTGTTGAGGACAAACTTTCCCTTTGTCGCGTCATAATTGAGCAAACCGACATTGGACTGATGAATCGAATCGCCGGTTGAAGCCGCGTAGTTGGTGCGTCCCTGAGCGGGAAAACCGACGCCCGGATCAGACGGACAACGCAGCGTCGGAATCTCGGTCATCCACGGCGCGTACATCGCCGTATTGTGGTTGCCCAGGCCCATGTTAGGGACCGGCCCCATCGAATTGTAAACATCATTGGTCGTCGTCGGGTCGCCGTCGGCATCAAGTGGATTTCGAATCTGATCCCAGAGCGCCTGTTGCTCCATGAACGCCGTCAGCCCGACAAAAATGCTCAACTGCATCGCGTTGTTGCTCGTTGCCGGAACCGCGTTGGCCGTGTTGGTTGCCGAATCCGTTCCACCCATCAGCATCGGAAGCTGTTTATAAGCCGAATGGTAGTTGTGGAGGGCGATTCCGATTTGCTTAAAATTATTACTGCAACTCATTCTGCGTGCTGCTTCGCGAGCCGCCTGGACGGCCGGTAGCAGCAAACCCACTAAAATTCCAATGATGGCAATCACGACCAAGAGTTCGACAAGCGTGAATCCAGATGTCTTTCGTTTCATCAATGCACTTCCATAAGAGAAAAGGAGTTTGGGGCAGACACTTATTCCGTTTCGATTTCTGGCGGTTCGGCGTTCGCGATCTCGGGGTTGTCCGCCAAGTAATCACTCAGCTCGCCGGCATCGGGTGCCGCGTCCGGTTGGCCGCAACCACCGACTAAAGAAAGACAAACGAGCAAGCCCAGTAGAGTGCCCCATGCTTGGATAGATTTCACGCAATTTCGCCTCAAGAGAAGGAACTATTTGGTACCAGTCCATTAAAGGACGGAAACGCAAATAAGTTCTTCGCGAGTTTGTCCAGATCGCTGTCGAAATTGTCCATCGGATCGAAAAGAGTTCGATCGATCGAATGCCGCAAGGCTAGGAAGAGGTGTGGCCCACAACAGCGCACCCGATGTTAGCGGCAGGGCGCGAGCCCTCCGGTCTTTCACGGTGTGATTGAAGCGCGACCGGACGGCTTGCGGGCTGTCGTTTTTGTGAGCCGCGAACGCGTAAGCGGCCGGGCACTGCGACGCTGCCCGAGGCCTTACGGCCAGCGGCTCACCATTGACTCAGCAGATCCCGACTTAATCGACAGCCCGCTCGCGCCGTTCCGCTAACACCGCCGCTCAACTTCGGTTCGGGCGTCCCTGCCGGCTTAACCATTGAGACTTACCGATGCCGTGCATCTTGCCGGATTCGTCTTCCTTGGCGGTGACGCCCAGGACGATGTCGAAGTTCACGGCCAGCTCACCGAGCTTTGAATCTTGAAGGGGCGCGAAATCCGCCAACACCGTCTCGCGAGCATTTGGATCGATGCCCTGGAACAGTCGGTCGCGCGCGTTGCCCGGATGCCCTTTCACGTACAACTGCGTGGTGAGAATCCGTTTTCCACCCTGGCTGACCCCGAAATGAATGTGGGGGGTTCGCCCCGGATAGGGGACAGGTTTGATGGTGCGAAAGTAATAGTGGCCTTTGGAATCGGTCAGGAATCGGCCATACCCTTGAAAGTTGGTGTCTTGGTTTTCACGATTCGTCTTGTCGCCGGTGTGGATGTACACCGCGTTGTGGTCGACTTGCCAGATTTCGACGAAGGCGTTGCGGACCGGATTGCCTTTGCCATCCAACACACGGCCGCTCAAGTGCGTGATTTCACCGACGGCCGGGGTGATCGAGTCGTTGATCACCAGCAGATCGTTGTCGGTATCCAGCGGCATCTTGTTGGGATAAAACGGGCCCTCGGTTTGAGGCGGCGTCTGAATCAGCTCCGCGAACAAACCTGGAGTGGTCAGCGCGGTGGCTCCCAAGGCCATTCCGCCATGAAGGATTCCACGCCGTCCAAAGACTGCTGCATTTCGATTCATGACCGTTCCCCTGTTCTGCGCAGGTTTGATCCCACGGGATTTCGATTCGGATGATGACGTAGCAATGAAACGTCCGTTGCCGCGCCAGGTTCCGCCGAAAGTCAGATCTTTCAGCGATGCCTTGATTGTACAGCGTGTCCGTAGGCCTAGCCCCAATGCCAGCTACTTTGACGCCAAGCGGGGTGTTTTTTGTTAGCGGTAGGGCGCGAGCCCTCCGGTCTTTCACGGTGTTTTTGAAGCGCGACCGGACGGCTCGCGCCGTTCCGCTAACTCCTTCCGTGCACTCCGTGGTGAATCTGCCGCGTCGGGGCGAACCGTGTGACACCCCGCCCGAATCGTCAATCCGCATCGGGCAACTCACAGATCGTCCGCAACAGTCGCAGCATCGCGGCGATACTGGATTTCTCCGCTGTTTCCGATGCGGTGTGATATGACGTGGTCGGCAATTGCAACGTCGTCCCACGGACCAGGCCATCGGTCGCGGCGATGATGCGTCCCAGTTCGGTGCGACCAATCGAAAGCGGTTTTTCACGCTCCAAGTTCAACAATTCGACGTAGCGATCTTTGAAGCGGTGACGAATGTTTAAACCATCGCAAATCCCGACCAGTTGGTCGGTCAGCGGTTCGTCGAAGGTCGCCATCGAGTCTCGATTCCTGAGCACGACGTCTTGCTTGGCGACTTCGTCCAAGGTTGTGAAGGGGCTGGTGTCCAAAACAATCAGCCGGTCCGTCTGCAGGTCATGTCGCTGAAACCACTCCACCGCAAACCGCCAACTGCGTCCCGCTTCTTCACCCGCGGTGAACAACGCCGTCCCCTTGAATCCCGAGCGGATCAAATCGATCAGCATCGCAACGCTAACCACATTGTCCAGCTGTGCCGAAACAAAGTTGTCATCGACGCGCAATCGGTCGAGAAACGCAACCGGAAACCCGGGTTGCAAGAACTCCAAACCGTCGAGTTCAAAGATCAAGTTGCGTCGTCGCGGACAAACGTAGGAACGCGTGATCTGGCCTTGACCGCAATAAGTGCCCGCGTAGGGCGTGTGGGCCTGGACACGCTGGCCATCAAAGCGTCCGGCGATCAACTCCATGAATTGTTCCGAAACCGAATCACCCGTCAATTCACCCCGGTTGCCCGCGATGAACGCGGCATATTGAAACTCATTGGGCCCGGTACACAACAATCCGTGCCGGTCCACGTGTGCCGACAGATAGACACTGTCCGGCTCGGAACCCTGAGCCACCAACAGCCCGTGGAAGCGATCCACCTTGACCGGATACTCTTCAAGCTCTCGCCGTAGGACACGAAAAAATGCATCTTCCACGCCGACGACCGAAGGTTCTCGGACCAGGGCTCGAAGCAGATGCAGGAATTCGTCGATGTTGGCAGACGGTTTGTTCACCGAAGGTCCTCAGAAACGAGCTGATCGCTGAATCATAAATACCGCACCGATGTTAGCGGAAGGGCGCGAGCCCTCCGGTCTTGCGGGCTCCATCGGTTCAGCCCTGTTCGCCGGTCTGATCGGGCAAACTGGCCAGGACCGGGGTGTCCAACGAAGCGGAACCGGGGCGGACGGCAACGGTTCGCACTCCCATCTCATCCGAATCCACAATCAGCCGCGGCACCCGCAACAGAAGCCCCAACGCAATCAAACGCCCGAGTGATGAAAGCGCGAACAACACCAGGTAGCCCTGGAAGCTAAGATCAAAATGGAACAGCACCGCGCCGCCCAGTAGAGCTCCCATCACCCACGCGGTGGTGTTGAGCAAGTTGTAAATCGTCAGCACGCTGGTGCGTTCTTCGACCGCGATCGATTCAAAAAACAGCAAGAAAAACGCCAGCTCGTAGGCGGCCCAAAACATGCCGCTGGCCGCCTGGGCAATAACCAGCCAGGCGTAGTGTTGCGAGACGACCCAACAGGCGCTGATCGGCACAATGCCGATGCTGCCGATCCAGAGCAGATTCTTCGCACCGGTCCGAGTGGCGACGCGTCCCCAAAACGACAATGAGACGACTTTGGCCAAAAACGCGATCGAAAACAGCCCCGTCAACTCGCCGTAGGAAAACTCCAGCTTGTTCAGCATGAACGGGGTGAAAAACGGCCCCGACATTTGCACCGCGGCCTGAACCGCAAACAGATAGACCAGCAATTTTCCGCCGCTGCTGGCACGCAAATGATGAAACACACGTTTCCACGGGATCGCACGCATGCCGGGCGGCAACGGAACCGGCTCGCTCTGCCGGAGCAACATCCAGGCCGAGACCAGACGACATGCCCCCGCAACGCCAAACAAGATGGTGAACGCGACGCGTTGCAAACCCAATGTCGTGAACCATTGCAGTAACACACCGCTGATCAGGAACCCGGCGAACACGCATCCTTGGGAGACTCGGGTGCGATTGGCAAAATAACGTGCCCGGATCGGCCGGGGGACAATCGTGCCGATCCAGGTGTTCCAAGCCGGCCCGGTCGCCAATCCGGTTCCCCAATAGATCGACACCACCAGGATCAACGTCACTGAATCAATCGCCCCGATCCATGCGGCAATCAACAGCGGCACGAACGTCAAGGCTTGAAGAAACGCACAAATGACAACCCAACGTTTGTGCGAGCGCAAGACGCGGATCGCCGTGGGGGATGTCAACTGCATCAGCCCCCCGGCGATCAACGGCAAACTGCTGACCATTCCCGAGGCCATTTCACCCAACCCGATCGCCAACGCGAACGCCGCAATGTAGGTCTCGCCGAAACCCACCATCCCGCCAAATGCCGCACCGTCAATCATGCTGGCACTCAAGTCACCGCGCAGGCGGCGCCTTTGGAGAGTTCCGTTCTCAGGCAGCGCTGTCAAACCATTCTCCGCGGTCGTCTTGCGTTGCGAACGGCGAGTATCGTGATCGGTTGGTGTTTCATTGGCTGATGTTTCATTGTGCGACGTTATAGAGATCGTTCCCAGATCATCAAGCCAGGTCCGAAAAATGAAACAAGGTTGCCAAACGTCTGGCAGCGCATCCGGTCCGTCTCGGTGGGCTCTCGATCACCATGGCCATTCGAAACGCAATCCAACGCGTCCCCATTTTCCCGCTATTGATCGCGGCGAGTCTGATCGTGGGGTGGTTCATTCCGGCGTTTTATGACTGGACCGGTTCGGACCAAAGTCGACCGTCGCCCCTGATCGGACCGTTCGCCATCGGGATGCTCGTTTCGGTGACCCTATTTTGTTTGGCGCTACCGTGGCTGCCGGCGCCACCACCGGCCCACCCGAACGGTGGAACGGTCCGCACACGATTCACGATTCGGACTGCTTTGATCGTCACGGCCATCGTCGCAGCACTGATCGCGACCGCCATGAAATTCCCCTTGGTGACCAGCGGCGGCGTGTACGCGATCGTCTGGTGTTGGGTCGTTTGGACCTTGCTGAGGTTTCGGCACTACCGCTTGCCGACGGCAGCGCTCTTGGCGTGTCTGTACTGCCCGTTTGCTTGGATCGCGTCCTGGAATGGGCTGTCGGGCATTCTGGAAGCCCTATTCGGAATGGCGGTGGGCTTGCCGGCTTTTTTCATCACGCTGTTTGCCGGCCGATGGATGGGGCAGCACTTTGATGCGCTAACGTGGCTGTCGATGTTGCTCACCGCCCTGGAATTGGCGGCCGGACTCTGGGTCATCCGACAAGGCCCCAAACTCACGATCGCCTATTGCCTGTGGGTGCTGTTGATCTCCGTTGCTGGATCCTTTGTGCTCAATGCATTGGTGCGAATGTAGGGACCCTCTAGCGGACGAAAGACGCGGAACGCGACGGCCCGGAAGGGCCATCGCACCTGCGAAATCCGGTCGGCGGATCTTTGGACGACGTCCTTTCCTGGTCGTGGGGGCGAGCCCCACGGACGACGGCCCGGAAGGGCCGTCGTACTCGGAAAGTGGACCGTTGTACGACGTCCTTTCTAGGTCGTCGTCGGGAGCCCCACGGACGACGGTCCGGAAGGGCCGTCGTACTCGAAAAGCGGACCGTTGTACGACGTCCTTTCTAGGTCGTCGTCGGCAGTCCAACGGACGACGGCCCGGAAGGGTCGTCGTACTCGGAAAGCGGACCGTTGTACGACGTCCTTTCTAGGTCGTCGTCGGGAGCCCCACGGACGACGGTTCGGAAGGGCCGTCGTACTCGGAAAAGCCGCCGCCTTCAGCTGGACGGTCCCTGTCGCCCGCACGCCGGGTTGACGGTCGTTGGCTGCGAAAGATGATGGGACGGCCGATCTGATGAAACACCAACCACTCAAACAGTCGAGACCGAATGCGGATCATTTCCCTGCTCCCCAGTGCCACGGAAATCGTTTGCGCACTCGGTTTGCGCGATCAGCTGGTCGGGGTTTCTCACGAATGCGACTTTCCGACGTCGGTGTCCGATTTGCCCAAGGTGACGCGGACGATCATTCCGGGCGACGCATCGAGCAGCGAAATCGACGCGTTGGTACGTGAACAATTGCAGCAGCAACGGTCGCTGTACAGCCTGGACGTGCCGCTGGTGCGTTCACTGGCACCGGACTTGATCGTCACGCAGACGCTGTGTGATGTCTGCGCGGTGTCGGAAGGTGAAGTGAAACAAGCATTGTGTGACCTCTCGGGCGACACGCGGGTCGTCCATTTAGAACCCGCCTGCCTGGCCGACGTCTTGAACAGCATTCGCCAAGTCGCCGTCGCGGCCCGGTGTGACGGGCGCGCCGAAGATTGCCTCAACCGCTTGAATCTACGTCTGCAAAAGGTAAAGGAACGCTCCCAAACGATTCACCACCGGCCCAGCGTGATGCTGTTGGAATGGATCGACCCGCCGTTTAGCGCGGGTCACTGGAACCCCGAGTTGGTGGAACTGGCCGGCGGCACGGGAATCATCGGCGTTGCGGGCGAGCGTTCGGTCGGCGTCGACTGGGAGCGTGTCGTTTCGGCAGACCCGGACGTAATGCTGATCGCGTGCTGTGGATTCGACGTCCAACGATCGCTCAAAGATGTTTCGCGGCTGCAATCGTTTCCGGGCTGGAGCTCACTCCGCTGTGTTCAATCGGGGCGTGTCTTCGTGGTCGACGGTTCGGCCTATTTCAATCGCCCCGGACCGCGGCTGGTGGATAGTCTGGAAATCCTGGCCCATACGCTGCATCCACAGGTTCATCCGCTGCCGGACGGGCTACCCGAATCGCTTCAGATTTCAAACGGTTCCTCCGAGCGATAAGAAGGAGTGTTAGTCCTCGAGCGTCTTGAGGTACTGCTCAATCGACTTCTTCATCGCTTCACGCTGAGCGGGATTCAGGTCTTTGGCAATGCCGGTGCCCTGCTCGATCTCCTTCAACTCTTGCTCGTACAGTTTCTTCATCATTGCACCAAACACCTGATTGAATCCATCCTGCGGCGTCATCCGTTTGGACAGGGGGTCTTTCAGATTCAATTCCTTGATGCGTTCGTCCAGTTTTTTTTGATCTGTAAAAAACTGCACCTTGGTCGATCGCTCATCGAAAACGAAGAACCCCTTTTTCGCTTTGCCGACGACATGTCCCTTGTAGTACCTCCACCACTGGATGTGGGAGACAAACACCGGGTTCTTCTCGTCCTGTTTAGCGTCATTGAAGGCCCGATGGAGGCAGACGCCGTGTTCCTCGGAATACGCATCGCACTTGGAGACCTCGTGTTTCCCGGCCGTTGTGACCGTCCATTCCGACAGACCAATGGAAGCCGCGCATTGGCTGGCGAAAGAAACGGACAGCAGCCCGCCAACCAACAGGCCTGGAACAAAGTGGGCGAAATTCATGACAGTCCAATCGTCGAACAGAGTTGAGCCTGGAGCCACCCCGTAGGCAGCCCTGGCCCGCGATTGTAGCCTAAATCGTCCACGAATCTTGACCGCAGAACGGCTGAGAATCGATTATCCTGGCGTAGGTCCGGTGCGGATGTCGGAGCGACAGCCGCCCATTTCCAATTCACCAACCTTTCGAGAACCGAAGTGTCGCGAAACTTTATTGAACAAACGCTCGTCCAGGGGGCCCTCGTCTGCCTGTTCGCCGTCAGCGGATTTGCCGACGGCGGCAGCGTCGATCCGGCCCAAAAAGCATGGTATGCCAAATACAAGAGCCAGCAGAACGCCCCCAAACCGGAAGCGATGCTGCTGAACACCGATCCGGAGCCGGAATTGACCGAAGGCTTTCGCGACCTGTTCAACGGCAACGACCTGACCGGTTGGTCCCCCAAGGGAGGAACTTGCAAATTTGAAGCCAAGGACGGCGTGCTGGTGGGAACCGTCGTCCCCGGCTCCAATAGCACCTACTTGAGCACCGACAAAAACGATTTCAAAGACTTCATTTTCACCTGCGAGATGAAATGGGAAGTCGACGGCAACTCGGGCGTCATGTTCCGGGCCCAAACCAAACCCGGCAAAAATGCTGAAACAGTGTTCGGGCCACAAGCCGAAATGGAAGGGATCAGCGGAGACCGGTTCTGGAACGGAGGCATCTATGGCCAAAGTTGCGGCGGCTACTTCTATCCCGTCTGGTTGAAGGAACACAAGGAAGCTCGCGCGGCACTGGATCGCGAAGGCTGGAACCGATTGACGATCTCCGCCAAGGGCAACGTGATCAAAACATGGGTCAACGGTGTCCCCGTCGCACACTGGGTCGACGACGGAACCTACACGCAAGGCTTCTTTGGTCTGCAGATCCACAAGGGCGCCAAAGGCATCGTGCACTGGAAAGGCATTCGCGTTAAAGAGCTGTAAGTCACGCAGGGAGAAGATGTGGGAGAGGCTTCCAGCCTGTCGACGTCGGGATGACAGCCTGGAGGGACCGTCCAGGCTTAGGACGACCGCTTTTCGAGTACGACGGCCCTTCCGGGCCGTCGTCCGTTGGACTCCCGACGACGACCTAGAAAGGACGTCGTACAACGGTTCCTGGAAGCCTATCGCACTGCGAGAAACCGAACTGATCGTCAGGCCGTTGGCGCGTTTCGCTACGCCCGATTCAAGGCGACGTTGCCCGCTGCTGCTGGCCCAAGCGGTCGAACTCTGCTTCGGCTTCACTCGGCCGCATCGAACGAAGCTCGCGAAAGGTCGCCGGCATTGCGATGCGTCCCCACCACTGGTCGAACGGAACCCGCCAAGGCTCCCGTGGCAGCGGACCCGGATCTTGCATCACCCAGTCGTCGGAAAACCAGCCCCGTTCGACCTGCGTCAAGTCGACGTCGGGCTGGACCAACGGTTGGGCGGGACGACCGTTCAGTGAGACAAGATGCAGGGCATACACCTTGCACCCCGGCTGGCCCATCGACGCGGCAAGGGACTGAAGTTTGAGCGCCGCCTGGCGGACCAATTCAGGATCGCGCGGTGCACGCATGACTTGGTTCGGTGTCATCACGATCTTGGCCGGCACGATCAAATAGTCATCGTCGGTTTGGATTTTGAACCACAGCAAACAATCTTTGTGCCGCAGCATCATCCGCCAGGCAAATCGCTGGCCCCGTTCATTCCAGCTCGGATTTCCGGGCAAGACCCAAGGCCGCATCGGCAGCAGCAGTTGTATCACGACGTAGACAACCGCCAGCCGGACTGCGACGCGGTGGACGCCAGAAACGGGGCGATCGGGTTGTGCCACTTCCGCGGTGGTGCCGCGTTTCCCCAGCAATCCCCCGAACCGCCGCAGCAACTGGGGGACAAACGAAGCGGGAAAGAACACATACAGCGTCGCCAACATGAACCACGGAAAGACGCCGATTTGGAAGATGGTGGCGTTGGTCAAGTGGAACACCAGTGCAGCCACCACGGCGAACGGCCGCGTCTTGTTCCACATCAACGCAGGAACAATCAGCAGATCAAACAGCAGTCCTCCCCAAGCCATCACCAACGCCGAACCCGGCAACTGAAACAACGTTCCGATCAAAGGCGTGTCGACGCGTGAAGCGACGAACAGACCTGCGGGTTGGCCGGCCAGCCAATCGGAATCGAGCTTGGCGATTCCCCCGAACACATACGGCAGCCCGAGCTGAAACCGAACCAGCCACCACTGCCAGAGACGCATGTGGGAATCGCCGGCGTTGCGTCGCAACAGCAGGCGATCCAACGAGAGCGTGCGGCCGCAGGGTAAAAAACAGCACAGCAGTGCGGTGCAGGCCAGCAGGTAGTCGTGATTGTTGTAGATCTGGCGTTCGACCAACAACACATAGGCCATCGCGACGGCCAGCACCGCGGCGCTAAAACGGGTCAGCAACCCCAGCGCGAATGCGATCGCGGCACAGCGGGCGATTTGGAAATGCCACCAGATTCCATCGCCCGGCCAGAGGTTCACCCAATGGAACCCGGCGTACTTGAACAACACGATCGGCTGGACGAACAGAATCCGCCAACGGTCGTCGGCCAAATAGTCCGTCGCCCAAAACCAAAAGGTGACGCCGAGGATGAAACGCAGTACGGCCAGCGGGCTGGCATCCACCGGCCGCATCGCATCACGCTCACGAGGCGGTTGAATCGACATGGCAGGGCGAGTGAGCGACAAACCGAAAACGAGTGTCGTCACGACACACGGCAAGACCGGAGGGCTTGCGCCCTGCCGCTAACAATGATGTGGTGTGTTAGCAACCAGCGGAAAACAAGTGTCGGATCTGTTGAAGTGGGATAGGCTTCCAGCCTGTCATTTCCGCATCGACAGGCTGGAAGCCTATCCCACTTATTTTCCGTCCGTTGCGTTAGTTGAGCAACGCGTCCATATCGGCCGGCACGGCAGCCGCGGGCGGTGCCGCCGGAGCGGGCTCCCCGTCGGCCGGTGCTTCGGCCTCGCCGACTGGATCGAGTGGATTTCCGAAACGGAAGACGGGGGCGTCGATCGCGGCCCGCTGTTGCACCGCCTTTCCTTCGGCAAGGGCCTCCAGCGTGGCGACCTGTTCTTGAAGTGCCGTGACATATTTCCTTCGCGTGTCCAGCGTCGTGTCATTCAGTTGGTTGGTCACGTCGAACAAGGACGTCAGCCATTGCTTGGTCGCATCGAGCGCGTCGGCGGGGGTCGACGCCATCAACCCGCCGGTGGCTTGGATTGATTCCACATCTTCCACGACTTTCCCTTCCCCGGTGACTCCCAACAGCACTTGCTGCAAGATGTAGTTCAGCTTCTTGCGGCTTGCGACGATCTCCGCGGGCTGTGGTTTGGCAGCCATGGTCCGCATTCCCATCCCCATCATGCTCATCTCCATCATCCCTTCCATGTCCATCTCCATTTCCATCCCAGTCCCCATGTCCATCTCCATATCCATGTCGTACATTTCATCCATCCCCATCATCGATTCGCCACGCATGCCGGGGGCCAGCGGCGTCTTCTCGTTCGGATCTTTGGTCTCCTTCAAGAAGGTCTCGGGGGCGGCGGGTTGGCGGATGGTCGGGGTGCCCGTGGATTTCTCCAGTTTGGCCAGCCGCGCCAGTTCGTCTTGGTAGGCGGCCAAGACCCGTTTGGACCACTGCTTCAACACCTCTTGGGTTTCCACCTCGCCTTCGGGCATCTTGCCGGGAAGCCGGGCGATTGCGGCAGCGGAGTGCAGAGCGATCAGATTCGGTTTGTCTTCGTTGGTGCTGATGCTGACGAATTGTTTGCCGTAGGTCGCGTCGGTGCTCATCTGGGTCAGAATGCTCACCGCATAGCGTTGCAAGAACGCATGTGCCAATTCGTCGCGCCCGGTGGGCGGATCTGACTCAAGCAACTGAACCATCGACTGGGTTAAGCTGTCTTTGACGCCTTGCAGTGTCGGATCGTTGGACGGCGAGTAGCGGACGTACCGTTCGATACCCTTCAGCGCCGCCGCCCGCACACCGTCGGGGTTGTTGACGTCGTCGTAGATCGTTTTCAAATCGGTCAGCACAAACGAATAGGGTTTCGGGACACCCCCACGCTGCGCCGGGGGCCGAGACAACCCGGCGATGAATTGAATCGCGTTGATCCGCGCCGCAGGCTGGTAGTTGCCCAACGCGACGGGTTTGAGTCCGGCGTAGAGCCACCTCATCACGCTCCCCGCCCCAGGCGTTTGAGACCGAACCGCGCTGTCCATCACCGCGCGAACGTGTCCCATCACGTCATTGATTTGATGTGTGGCGTCGGGTTGCGTGATCTTGGCCGGCACGTACTGCTGGAAATACCGCTGGACGACGGCCAATTTCGTCTGCGAAAAACCGCTCAGATCGCGTGTCGTCGCATAGGCTCTCGCCTCGCGTTGAACCGTCGCCAAATTGTCGTCGATCAGGGGTTCGACATCCAGCACATCGTACTTGACCGCTTGTCCCGACGCGGTCGCCGCCACCATGGCAGCGGCAGCCAGCGCGACAAACAATGCCAGCGCCCGGATACCAAGCTGTTTCCGACGCAGATCGGTCCGCGGAACCGACGCTGCGACCGCTCGACACGGAGCAGGGGTGAGGGTGGCACGTTGAGTTCGTGTCATGACGAATCCGTTGTTATGTGTTGAGCAGACGGTTGAGCAGACGAAGCAAGAAGAGGGAATGATGGTCGCGAGTCGCTGGGCATCCGGCCGAAGGCGAGCCTGCTTTTACTCCGCGACGCGTCATTATCCTATGGTTAAACGAAGCTCGTCAAACAAAATTAGAGAGCAATTGCACCAACGGATGCCAATTCTGGCGAATTTCACGGTTGCTGCCCAAAATGCAGTACCCCCTGCTCGATTTGAACGAGCGTTTCCAGGCGGAAAGCCTGACGTCCTAGGCCAAACTAGACGAAGGGGGCGGTGAAGTCGGGGTAAACTATAGTTGTTGCTGAGAATCTTGCCATCGGAGGTTCCCGCCACCCCGTCTGCCGAGGTAATCGCGTGCCAAATTGCGCGCTCGACCACCGAAAAAGTCCACTTTGCCGCATTCCGCCCCATTAATTGGCGCGCACCGTGCGGCATTTCTTCGTTAAACTGTAGCTTCGGTGGAGAAAGCGACGATGGTGATGTGGGACAGAGGGAGGAAAAACGACACACGCTGCCAAGTTCATGAGAGGCTCTCTCCCCCAACTCTTTTCTTTTTTCGAAGGTGGCGATCGAGATGTCAACTCAATGGTTTTACATGGCGAGCGGCTGGATCCGAAAGGCTCGACGCATCGGCCCCATCTCCGAAGCCGACCTGCTCAGCCGTATCGACAAAGGACAAATTGATCCGGCCACGCTGGTTCAGAGCAGTAAGACACGCAACAAGTGGATTCCGATGAATAAAGTCGGTCCGGCGATGGAACGTTGGCGACGCAGCCATCCCGAGGATGCTAAAAAGACGGCTCCGTAGGGCGCATCCTTTCCGCCGCGCCGTCTCCAACGCGTCTCTTTCCGTCGAGTTATTGCCCCTTGGCCGGTCGCCCCCAACCCGCTGACTATGCCGCCATCGGTGTCGGACCGGTGCTGATCTTTTTGATGATCAGCAGCCTGGCCAACTTCTTCGTCTCGCTGCTCTACGACGGCAACTTCTCCGATCGCATCTTCTACCTGATCCTGATGTACACCATGGGATCGGTCGCGCTGGCCCGCATGGTCATCGAAGAAAGCCGAGCCTATTCGGCAGGCTACGCGATGGCCCTCGGCGCCGCGATGGTGTTCGTGATGACCGGCTTCGTCGGATCGATGTTCTTTTCCATCGGGCTGGTCGTCCTGATCGGTTACCTCGCCGACCGTATCGTTCACGACTGCACCGTGATCGATGAATCGGTCGACGCCAGCGGCGAGGGGCTGATTGATCGGGGATTGGACGAAGCAAGCGGACTGTCGCGTCGAATCGCCGCGGACACCCCTGACCAGCAAGCCCCCGTTTCGGAACAAGAAAGGCGGCGTCGAAAATCGCACCAACCCGGTCGCACCGTGTTCCTGCTCGCCCTCGCCGCGCTGCCCCTGTTCGGAATCGGTCAATTCATGCTGCAGAACAGTCCGCAAGTCTGGGCGCGGGCACAGTTGATGCTGGGACTGTATTTGTTCTCGAGTCTTTCGCTGTTGGTGACCACCAGCTTTCTAAACCTCCGCCGCTACCTGCGACAACGCGATGTGGACATGCCGGGCGATGTCACGGTTGCCTGGCTCGCCGGCGGCGTTGCCCTGATCGCGGCACTGTTGATGCTGGCGTTCCTGGCCCCCATGCCGGGGGCGGCGATCGCCAATTTTGAACTGCCGAAATTCTTGAAAACGGATCCCAAAACCGCCAGCAGTGCGGGCTGGGGAAAGGAAGCCGCCGACAAATCGGACAACCCATCCGATGCAGAAACCAATCGCGATCGCGCGCCGAGCCAAAAAGATCAGAAGGGAGCCGGAGTCAATCAAAACCGCGCCAGTGGCAAGTCAAACGGCAAGAAATCCGGACAACAACAATCCGGACAACAACAATCCGGGCAACAGCAATCCGGGCAACAGCAATCCGGGCAACAGCAATCCGGGCAACAGCAATCCGGGCAACAGCAATCCGGGCAACAGCAATCCGGGCAACAGCAATCCGGGCAACAGCAATCCGGGCAACAGCAATCCGGGCAACAGCAATCGACCGACCGTGGCGATCAACAACGCGAAACTAATTCGTCGCAAGATTCATCCCAAGGGCAAGATTCATCCCAAGGGCAAGATTCATCCCAAGGGAAAGAGTCGTCGCGAGGTGAGACCGACAATGAGTCACCTAACGAGTCGGCCTCCGGTGAGCCCGCTCAAGAGCAAGAGGATCGTGCCGAAGATCCGCAAGGCGACGGACAAAGGGAATCAGACGAACAACGGGACTCGGAAAGCGGTGGTGAGCGAGGAGACTCGGCGGAGACATCCGGTTCGTCGTCGAGCAGTTCGATGCCGTCGTTGCCTGACGTGCTGCCCGCCGTCAGCGGTCTGTTTCGATTCCTGTTGATACTGGGACTCTTGGCGATCGTTGCGTTCTATCTGTATCAAATGCGGGAACGGTTGGCGCTCTGGTGGCAGTCATTGTTTGGACGCGAGCGCGACGCCACCGGATTGGCGGACACGATCGGACCACATGGAGTTCAGGATGCCCCGCGCAGACCGTTTTCTTCGTTTCGAAATCCGATCGGTCATGAAAAGGATCCCCGACGCGTGGTGGTGATGACCTGCCAAGCGTTTGAGGCCTGGTCGCGTGAACGCGGGTTTGAGCGAAACCGTGACGAAACGTTCTCCGAGTTTGGTTTGCGATTGAGGCAGACGACGAAGCAACGGCACGATGCGAAGGCTCTGTTTGCACCGGTCGAGGCGGCGACGGGCCGATTGACCATGGCGTACGACCGGATCGTATACGGCCGCGGCCAGGCGCGGCAAAGTGATCTCGATGCCGCCAAGGCGATGTGGAAACACATGACCAACGCCCCGGTCCACGAGATGGCCGGCGCGTGAAAACCCAACTGACGTCAGCCGATTCCGCAAGCGTTCGGACCAATGTCATCGACGTTGACGCCAAGCGGGGAGTTCATTGTTAGCGGCAGGGCGCAAGCGGGCTGTCGTTTTTGTGAGCCGCGACGCATAAGCGGCCGGGCACTGCGACGCTGCCCGAGGCCTTACGGCCAGCGGCTCACCATTAACTCAGCAGATCCCGACTAAATCGACAGCCCGCTGGCGCCAAACGGCCGGTCCGAGGAAAAGGGTACACGTGAAGCATGTTGCACGCATCGGGCAGCGGCGAATCCGCGCGTCGGGAATCCTCTCCGGCGCACCAATCGCGTACACTAATCACGGTCCGGACGGGGCCGCCCCCCGACTCGTCTTCTCCGCCACTTTCCCACGTCGATTTTTCGAATGCCGCGTCCCGCGTTTTTGCTGTTTGCCCTGCTCACCGTCCCGCTGATCGTCGGCTGTGACGGATGCACCACGACCCCGACGACCGACCCCGACGCCCAGGAGGGAGAAAATGCACCGCTGGAGGCCTATTCGACTCGTACGGCGATCGCGTTCCCCTCGGACCAAAGCGAGTCGTTCGGGGCGGTCAAGCCGGGGCACTGGATGACGGCGGAACAGTCGATCCGCAGCAACAAGGCTGACACCCGCGGCGAACTGTCCAGTCGATCGGAGGTGATTCTGCGCGACGTCAACATGGAACGAACGGGCGCGATCCAAAGCCTCCAGTCGGTCCGTCCGGTGGTCTTACCCAAAGGCCAGATGCGCGGCTTTGATTTCCGTTTTCGATGCCCGATCCCCAATTCGATCGACATACGACGCGTCAACCTGTCCAGCCGATTTGTCCCCCGCAGCGGCGGCATCTTGGATACGGGTGGGCAACCGTTCAACGTGATGCGCGGCAGCGAGTACTTTTTTGTCGTGCTGAGCAAGCGTCCGGAACGATTCACGCGTCTGCAAACGGCCAACTGGACGCGATCGTTTGAATCAGAGATCCAAGACCCGACCGGGCACAGTAACTATCGCGTTGTGGTGCCTGACGCGAGCGACCTGCTGCCGTTGCCAGAAACGATGTTGGATTGGTCCAGCACCGCCGTGGTGCTTTGGGACGATCTGTCCGAAGACGCGTTGACGCCGCAACAACACACCGCGCTAGCCGATTGGATCCGTTTCGGCGGCCGTTTGATCGTCAACGGACCGGCGGCCAGTGACGCCATCGCCAATACCTCGCTGGCCGACGTGTTGCCGCTAATCCCGACCAGCAACATCGAACTGGATGGTGATGCGGCGGCCGAGTTGTTGACCAAGAACTCCGTGGCGACGGATCGATCGTTACAAAAACAAATTGAACTGGTCAAGTCTCAGGTCAGCCACATCGCGGTCGACGGGCGACTCGATCCCGACGCATCGGCCGTCGACAAGACGGCGTCACTCGTTTTGACGCGACGCATCGGCCGCGGTTCGGTCATCCAGCCTCGATTCGATCTGACCGACAACTGGGTCGAAGCTTGGGACTCCTACGACAGCTTCGTCAATAGCGTGGTTCTGAATCGTCCGCCGCGAGAGTACGTCGAACCCAACCTCGGCGACATCAGCCCAGAAGAGTTGGCCGAACAAGGATACAGCCCCAGCGAACTGCGTTTGTTTTTCCAGGGGACAACGCTCCGCAGTGACGCCGCCGCGAACACCAGATTCCGAATCATCACCCGCGACAGTTTGCTCGCCGGTTCCGACGACGACGAGAAAAAGAGCAACAGCCCCTTCGACTCGTTCTGCAGGGTCGACGCGGTGACCGGCATTTCGGCCTGGAACGATTCCAGCGACGCGATCTCGATGTTGCAAGAAAAACTCACCAGCGAAGCGGGAATCGAGATACCGGGTTCCGCGCTGGTGGTGCGATCACTTGCGATCTATTTGATCGTGTTGGTACCGATCAACTATCTCGTGTTTCGATTGATGAATCGGCTGGAGTACGCGTGGTTTGCCGTCCCGCTGATCGCCGTGATCGGCGCCGCGTTTGCCGCTCGTCAGGCGAGGCTGGATATCGGTTTTGCCCGCAGCACGACGGAGTTGGCGATCTTGGAAGGACACGCCGGATATCCCCGCGCGCATTTAACCCGCATGATCGGAATTTACAATTCGCTCTCCAGTCGGTACGAATTGCAATTTCGCACGGTCGACGGCATCGCAGCCCCGCTCGATGGCGAGCCGGATCCGAACACCGACATCCAACCGCTGATCCGCACGTCTTTTGAAGAAGGGCCGTCGCTGGCTGATTTCGCCATCAACAGTAACCGCATGCGTTACGTCCACAGCGAAGAAATGGTCGATCTGGGCGGCGTGATTGAATTTGACGGTGACCGCACGCTGACCAGCGAAGCGGACATCGAGTTTTTGGACACGCTGTTGGTGCGAAAGAGCGATCGCGGTGAGACCGAAATCGCCGTGGTCGGAACGTTCAATCGCGGGGAGACAAAAACGGTTGAGTTTCGCGGCTCGGATCAATTGATGGTCGCCGACGATTTGCCGATGCATGCCGACGACCTGATGAAACGTTTGGCGGCATCGGAATCGGTTCCCGACGGGACGACCCGGCTGATCGCCAGAATCGATGGTTCACTCGATGGACTGGAAATCTCCCCTGCGGCAAGCCAGCAAACGGCGCAAACGATCGCCATCATTCACCTTCAACATGCCGATCTCCCCGAACCGGTCGCCGACAAAAATCTTGTCAGTGACTTTCGCCGCGTCAACCGCATCGAGACCACGACGCAGGAATCGGAAGATTCGAAATCGGATTCGGATTCGGCTGAAACGGACACGACCAACAGCAAGCCATCGCCGACGGAGAGCGAGTGAGATGATTACGTTGACAGGATTCGGAAAGGACTATGGCGACTTCACTGCCGTGCAGGAGTTGGATCTTCATATTGAAGCCGGGGAGACGTTCGGGTTCATCGGCCCCAACGGTGCGGGCAAGAGCACCACGATTCGCTTTTTGGCCACGCTGTTGCGGGCCACACGCGGTCGCGGCGAAGTCGCCGGATGTGACGTGATGGCCGATCCGGTCGGCGTTCGTCAGGCCGTCGGTTACATGCCCGACAACTTTGGCGTCTACGACGGCATGCGGGTCTGGGAATTTCTGGATTTCTTTGCCGTCGCCTATCGGATCGGACGCAAGGATCGAAAACAGATCATCGACAACGTCTTGGAGTTGCTGGATCTGACCCACAAACGCGACGATTTCGTCAACGGTTTGTCACGCGGCATGAAACAACGCCTGTGCCTGGCCAAAACCCTGGTGCACGACCCGCCGGTGTTGATTCTGGACGAACCCGCCAGCGGCTTGGATCCCCGCGCCCGCGTCGAAGTGAAAGAGTTGCTCAAGGAGTTGCGTCGGATGGGCAAGACGATTCTGATCAGCAGCCACATCCTGACCGAACTGGCCGATTGTTGTACTTCGATCGGCATCATCGAACGCGGACAATTGTTGATGAGCGGTCCGATCGAAACGGTCTATCGACAGATTCGACGAAACCGGCACGTCGAAATTCAGTTCGTCGCGGGGGAAGAGGCCGGGATGTCGATCTTGCGCAGCAGCCCCTCGTTGCGATCGATCGAACAGGGACCGACCTACATCGTCGCCGAACTGGAAACCGACGACGAAGGGCTGGCGACGTTGATGGAGACGATGATTGCTGAAGGGGTCCGTTTGCGTTCGTTCAATGATCGCGCCCCGACGTTGGAAGATGTCTTTATGACCGTGACCAAGGGCCTGGTGACGTGATCCGCTGTGTTGCGTCGGTAGCCTTGGTCGTTGCCGTCATCCTGGGATCGACTTGGCCGACGCTGTTGGGAAAACGCATCGCATTCCGCGACGTCAACCATTTTTACTTGCCGCTGTATGATTACGTGGCCGAGCGGACGGCCGCACAGTGGCTGCCGCTCTGGAACCCGCTCGATCACACCGGCATGCCCTTGATCGGTGAGACGTCGACGGCGGTCTTGTACCCGTTGCGATGGCTGGTGTATTCGTTTCCGCTGGCCAGCGATCGGCTGTCCAACGAATCGCTGATCAGCCTCTATCTGATCGTTCATCTGTTGCTGGCCTCCGCCGCCGCGGCCTGGTTGGCCAAGTCGATCGGCTGCCGGCGGCTGGGAGTGTTGGTGGCGGCAATCGTTTATCCGCTCTCGGGCAGCGTTTTCTCGCTGTGTTGCAATCCTCCGTTTTTGGTCGGCGCGGCGTGGATTCCGTTCGCCCTGGGCGCCTGCCTGCCGACGATGTCGACGGCGGGCCGATCACGGTCGATGCGTCGGCGGATTGTGATCGCCGCCACGGCGCTGGCCATGATGGTGCTCGGTGGCGATCCCCAGTCGGCATTGCACTGCGTGATGACGGCCGCCGCGATTTCGCTGTTCCACGCCCGGGGGCAATTTCGACAAGCCCGTCGCCAAGGCCGGACGTGGATGCAATGCGAATTCGTCCGCACGCTGCTTGTCGGCGTTTGCAGTGGTGCGTTGGCGGTCGGGATCAGCTCGATCCAAATCGCGGCATCGCTGGATTGGAGTCGCCAAAGTGTTCGCGCGGCGCGTGTGGCCCAGCGCAGCGAGATCTACGAGTTTTCGCTTGCACCCTGGCACGCCGTCGAAACCCTCTCGCCACGCCCCTTCGGCCATCTGTTTCCCGTCCATCGACGGATCGCGAACGTGATTCCCGGTGAAGGCCGGATGTGGACACCGTCGCTCTACGCGGGTTTGGTCGTAGGGTTTGCACTGCTTTGCCGTCTGGCCCGGCCGCGAAGCTACTTTGTGGATCCCTGGCTGGCCGTCTCGCTGGTCAGCTTGACGATTTGTTTCGGGCATTTCGGCCTGGTCTGGTGGCTGCAACAGATCCCCGGCGTGCTTGAACATGGTGACAGCGCCGTCGGGGGACCATTTTGGATGCTCTGTCAGTGGATTCCCGGCTACAGTTCATTTCGCTATCCGGTGAAATGGTTACCGATCTTTGCCATCGCCAGTTCCATGGTCGCGGCACAGTGGATTTCGTCCGATCGCGACAAAGTTGAATTGCCCCTGGCGTTGATGCTGTTGGTCGGTTTTTCCGGCGGCGGTGTGTTGGCGCACCTGGCCAGTCAGCAATGGGAACGCTGGCTCCCGATCGACCCCGACGCGATTCCGGTCGACGAATACTGGGGACGACTGGATGTCGCCGGCGGCCTCGCGATGATTCGATGGTCGTGTGGGTGGTCGGTGGCGGTCTTGTGCGCGCTGGTCGGTTTGCGGCGGTTTGCCGGCTGGCACGATCAGCGCCGCCCCGCGATCTGGATCGGCGGCGCCTGGGTCGCGTTGATCGCGATCGATGCGATCACCAACACATCGACGTTGCTGCCGCGGGTGGATGTTTGGCGGGAACGACAATTGGCCCACCAGGCGAGCCCGGCGCCGATCGCACGGACACGCACCTTGCGCACGCAAGCGGGAATGTGGCCGCAGCAATGGCGGACCACCCGATCCGTCGATCGCCCGTTGGAAGTCGCCGCAAGCGAACGGATCGCCTGGTTCGGGCGTTGGCATCTGGCTGAGCGACAGGCGGTGTTCAACAGCATGGTCAGCATCAAGAGCCGCAGTTATGGAGAGTTCTGGTGGTCGTGCAACCACCATCTGCAACACCTGGACCGCGAACAACGCGCGGCGTTTTGGCAGGCGATCCGACAGTGGCTGGCGATCGGAGCGGTCTCGCACGTCGACGGCCACTCGGCCACGGCGGCCGATGGACTGACCCTGGTTTCGGTGCAGCGGCGGATGACCGAACCGGTTCGCGACCTCCGCGTTTTCACCGAATGGTTGCCGGAAAAACCGCTGCGGGAACTGATTCCAGAACTCGTACTCCGCCCCGGGCTGCCGTTGCCACACCTGGCGGCAGCTCCACCGACCTCCGGTTCCGTCACTGCACCAGTGGCCGGTTCGGTCACCGCACCGACCGGGCGATCGGCACGCGTCGACCGAGCGGCCGACGGAACGATCCTCGTCCGCTGCGACACCGATTGCGTGCTGGAACGCTGTGTCTATCAGGACGGGAACTGGCGGGCCGGGCTGGACTCCGTTGCCGGTGATTCGTCGAGATCGCTAAGGGTTTTCCGCAGCAGCCACTTGAATCAGGCGGTGCTCATTCCACCGGGAAATTGGCGTGTGACGTTTGAGTATCGGCCGTGGTGGAAAGGACCGGCCCTGGCCGTGACGACTTTCGCGGCCATTATGTTGGGGATTTTGGTGGTTTTGCCGAACCAATTCGGCATGGCGACGGTCCGGGGAATTGTGTTTTTCCTGATCCGCGGTAGGCTGCTGCGCTCGTTTCGCCCTTACACTCGCTAAAAATTCAACACCCCAGGGACTCCTTATGACCCAGCGTCGTGGATCTGATTTCGCCGGACTATCGGTCGCCATCATCACGCCCTTTGCCGACGGCGGTGTGGACTACGACCGGTTGAAACAGCAGATCGAATTCCAGCTCGAGGCGGGCACCCGTTGCATCGTTCCCGTGGGCACGACCGGCGAATCTCCGACGTTGACGCACGACGAGCACGAACGCGTGATCGCGGAGACCATCCAGTGTGTCGCCGGTCGTGCGAAAGTGATGGCCGGGACGGGCAGCAACAGCACCGCCGAAGCCCTTCGATTGACGAAGCGCGCCGCCAAGGAGGGAGCCGATGCGACGCTGCAGGTCGCCCCCTATTACAACAAGCCGACTCAAGAGGGCTTGTACCAACACTTCAAAGCGGTTGCCGAAGCGGTCGAGATCCCGGTCTGCGTCTACAACATTCCCGGCCGCACCGGAAAAGAAATCGACGTGTCGACGATCCAGCGACTGGCCGAATTGCCGGGCATCACGATGGTCAAGGAAGCGACGGGAAAACTGGATCAATGCTCGGCGATCGTCGGCACGACCGATCTGACCGTGCTGTCCGGCGACGATTCGCTGACGTTGCCGATGATGAGCGTCGGAGCCGAAGGCGTGGTGTCGGTCGTCGGCAACCTGGTTCCCGGCGACATGATCAAATTGGTCCATGCCGCCAGCAACGGTGATTACGAACTCGCTCGCAAGATGCACCACCAGCTGTTCGCCCTGTGCAGCAACATGCTGGGACTCGCCACCAATCCGATCCCGGTCAAAGCCGCGATGCGGATGGTCGGACGCGACACGGGCGAATTGCGTTTGCCGATGACGCCCCTGGACGAAGCAGCCGAGCAGCAGTTGCAACAAACGATTCTCGCCTATGGCCTCGCCAGCGCCGCAGCCGTTTGAAAAAGGTGTCCGACACCTTTTTGGCAAAACAGGGGCTATGGGCAGACCGGGCAGCTGAGGCTTTGGGAAAGGTGGCGGACACCTTTTTGGCAAAACTATTCTTTCACGCGGAATCGTGTGACGACGCCTTGGACGGCGGGGAGCGCTTCGATTTCGCTGGTCGCCAACTTCGCCGCGCCCTCGGTGGCCTGGTGCGTCATGATCACCAGCGGCACCAATTCCATCTCCCCGCGAGCCGTTTCGGATTCGTGCTGGATCACCGAGGCGATTGAGATCGCATGCTTGGCCAAGACGTTGGCGATGGCCGCCAACGTGCCGGGGTGATTGGCGACATGCAACCTCAGGTAAAAGCGTCCGCGTAACGTTTCGGCGTCGCGGAGGATGGCGCGGGGCGGGTTGTCGCTGGAGAAGTATTCCAGCGTTTGAAAAGTCAACTTGGTTCGGCCGACGGCGGTGTCGATCAAATCTGCCACGACGGCGGACGCCGTCGGCATCTGGCCGGCCCCCAGGCCGTGAAAGAAGACGGGGCCGACGGCATCGCCGATCGCACGGATCGCGTTGAACGCGTTTCGCACTTCGGCCAACGGCGTCCCGATCTTCAACAGCGTCGGCGAAACCGACAATTCCAAGCCGTCGTCGGTCAAATTGGCGACGGCCAACAATTTGATGCGATAGCCGAGCTCCCGCGCGTATCGCAGGTCCACCGGATCCAACCCATCGATCCCGACTTTGGGGATGTCGTTCCAGTCGACGGTGGCGCCGAACGCCAAGTGCGCCAAAATCGCCAGCTTTTGTGCCGCGTCGGTGCCGTCGACGTCCATCGTCGGATCCGCTTCGGCGTAGCCGAGTTCCTGCGCCGTTTTGACGACTTCCTCGTAGTTGGAACCGAACTCGTCCATCTGGCTGACGATGAAGTTGCTGGTCCCGTTCAGGATCCCTTCGAGCGATTGCAACTGGTTGGCCGACAGGCATTGGCTGATGTTGGCGATGATCGGGATTCCGCCGGCCACGGACGCTTCAAAGGCGATACTGCGGCCCAATTGTCGCGCCCGATCAAACAATTCCGGACCGTGCTCGGCCAGCAGGGCTTTGTTCGCCGTGACGATGTCTTTCCCCGATTCCAGCAACCGCAGCATGATCGATCGGGCCGGTTCGAGCCCACCGATCAATTGCGCCACAACGGTGATTTCGGGGTCATTGACGACTTCATCGATCGAATCCGTCAACACGCCCTCGGGAAGATCGATCCGTGCGGCGGCTTTGGCAAGGTCTCTCGCGACCGCTTTGCGCAACCACAACGTTCGTCCGGCATGACGCGCCGTGCGGTCTCCATGATCGAGCAACAGACGCGCAACACCGCTACCAACAGTACCCAGGCCAACAATGGCAATGTTTGTCTTTTCCATGACGCCAGATGTTAACCGCCCGACCCGGTTTCAACGAGACCCGGCACTAACGATGTAGGTTGATGAATTGCCAACCCGAAATCTTCCAGTTGGGACCATACGGACGGCACCAGCGGCATTGCGCCAGCATCTTGATCGGCCCACCCTTGAGCGACTCAATCGTCAGCACCGCCGTGGATCGCTCGGGAATTTCCGCCGAAGTGATCAAGCCAATTCCGGCCGCCGAAACTTTCCGTGAGAATGCAATGATTTCTTCCTGAGATCCCCGGATCAGCATCGCCACGGGCCGGACCAAATGCTCGCGGTGCGACGAACGGTTTTCGATGCGATCGTAAAACGCGTCTTCCTCGAGAAGATCCCGAATGGCGTTCTCGACGTCCGTGTTCGGTGCGGTACCGGAAAGACGCAGCATTGTGGGCAGACTCCTACACGTTCTGTGGGTGACGCGTGGCTTCTTGCGTCGACAAAGGGATTTCAGGGATTGCGATCGGGTGCGTGTTCGGGTCAGACAGAATGTGCCGACGCCGACGCTTCCCGTTAACTTTAACCTTGCCGGGCATTCCGCCCTCATGCAAATAGATTTCCGCATGAATACTTAAGAAACCGACCGTGACGCCGCGACCGATTCGATCGGCCCCTTCCCCCTGCCACGATCTGGCCGCCCACCATCCCCCTAATTGGCATGGTGAACGGAGAACTCGAACCGGCAACGCTGGCGACGGAGTGATCCTTTTCGACGCCGGCGGCCATTTCCCGATTGCCCCTTTTGGCCGCCGACCGGCACCCTAGCAACGCACTGAAAACAAGTGGGATCCGCTTCCAGCCTGTCGACGCTGGTGAGCGGAACGGCGCGAGCGGGCCGTCGATTTCGTCGGGATCTGCTGAATCAATGGTGAGGGGCTGGCCGTAAGGCCTCGGGCAGCGTCGCAGTGCCCGGCCGCTTACGCGGCGCGCGGCTCACAAAAGCAACAGCCCACGAGCCGTCCGGCGCGCTGCAACAACACCATGAAACACCGGAGGGCTCGCGCCCTGCCGCTCACAAGCAACGCACCAGTTGGCGCACTTCGCTACAGCGACCGCAGGTACGCCGCGCTCTGCTGGATACTTTTGACCGGGTGTGGCGAGTGGTCTTGCTCGACATGGCAATGTGCCACGCCAGCATCCGCGGCGGCGGCCAGGATCGGTTCCATCGGGATCATCCCGTTGCCCAGTTCCTTGAACGCTTCCTTCGGGATCCCCTCGTACTGCGGCGGCTTGACGGACCGATCCAGGTCCTTGAGGTGCAACTGCGTCACGCGTCCGGAAAGTTTGCGAATCAGATCCGCCGCATCCAGGCCACCGACGGCGACCCAGAAGACGTCGATTTCAAACTTCATGTCCGCCGAGAACTCTTCGACGAAGACGTCATAACCGCATTTGCCACCTTCGAACGGTTTGAACTCAAAGGCGTGATTGTGGTAGGCCAATTGAATGCCCGCCCGTTTCGCTTTCTCGGCCGCAACATTGCACCGCTGTGCGACCTCCTTGTACTGGTCCAACGAACCGCGTTGTTCGGCACCCAGGTAAGGGACCACCAGGTGGGTCAGCCCCAGATCGTTGGCTTTGTCGAGCAGCTGCTCAAACGGCTGAACCCCTTTCTGGTCGGGTTTCAGGATTCCGTCGGTGTTGATGTGAGACGAATGCACCGCCATCCCATTGGCTTTGGCTTCGCGAATCATGTCGTCGGCACCGGGAAAACCGTACGGTTCGACTTGCTTGTACCCGGCCTCGGCAACCGCCTTCAACGTGCCCGCGACGTCGGCGCGGATTTCGTTTCGCAGCGTGTAGAGCTGGATTCCGATCTCGTTGCGATACTTGTTGTCCGCTTCCAGGGCGCGGAGCCAGCTGGACTGGGCCAACGTGGCGGTCAGCGCAGCACCGCTGGCAATGAATTGACGTCGTTTCATGGTCGTGATGGGTGGTGTGGGGAAGAAAAGCACAGACTCGCCCCGAGGCTCCGCCCCACGACGTGAACGATTGATGTGCTGAGTTTTACGAGGTTATAGCGGCTAGCCGACTTGCATCGCCGTTCCCATCGTAACCCCTGGCGCGGGCAAATTGCTCTCGCCCTGCAGAAAAACATCGATCGCGCGAGCGGCACCACGCCCCTCGTTGATCGCCCAGACGACCAAACTCTGTCCGCGGCGACAGTCACCTGCGGCGAAGACCTTGTCGATGTTCGTCGCAAATTGGCCATGCTCGGCCTTGAAATTGCTTCGCGGATCGGTCTCCATCCCCAACGATTCGGGGACATACTGTTCCGGCCCCAAGAATCCCATCGACAGCAAGATCAATTGGGCAGGCCACTGTTTCTCCGACCCTTCGACCTCCGCCATTTGCCATTTCCCAGACTCGTCTTTCGTCCATTCAACCTCGACGGTCTTGATGCCCGCCAGTTCGCCGGCGGCGTCGACGACAAATTCCTTGCTAAGGATTTGATACTCGCGAGGATCCCGACCGAATTTCGCTTCGGCCTCTTCGTGTCCGTAATCGACACGGAAGACGCGAGGCCATTCCGGCCAAGGATTATCCGAGGCACGCTCTTCGGGCGGCTTGGGCAGCAGTTCGAAATTGACCAGGCTGCGGCAGCCGTGTCGCAAACTGGTCGCGATGCAGTCGGTTCCGGTGTCACCGCCCCCGATCACGATCACGTCTTTGCCTTCGGCGCTGATGAACCCGTCGCCGAGGGTTTCTCCGTGGACGCTTTGACGCGTGTTGGCGGTCAAAAACTCCATCGCAAAATGAACGCCCTTGGCGTCCCGATTGGGGATCGGCAAGTCGCGCGGCTTCGTCGCACCACAGGCCAACAGGACCGCGTCGTTTTCATTGACCAGCTCCTTGGGGTCCAAGTCGACGCCGACGTTCGCGCCGGTGACGAACTTGATCCCTTCGGCCGTCATCTTGTCCACGCGGCGCTGGACCGCTTCTTTGGAAAGCTTCATGTTCGGAATGCCGTACTGCAGCAATCCACCGATGCGATTGGCCCGTTCGTAAACGGTGACGCTGTGACCGGCCTTGTTCAACTGGTCCGCCGCGGTCAATCCGGCCGGGCCGCTGCCGACAATCGCGACGGATTTTCCGGTCCGGCTTTCCGGCGGTTCGGGCACGATCCAGCCTTCTTCCCAAGCCCGATCGACGATCGCATTTTCAATGTTCTTGATCGTCACCGGCGGATGGTTGATCCCCAACACACAGGATCCCTCGCACGGCGCCGGACAGGTGCGTCCGGTGAACTCGGGAAAGTTATTGGTCTTGTGCAACCGCTCGATCGCTTCCTTCCAACGATTGTTGTAGACCAGGTCGTTCCATTCGGGGATCAAGTTATCGATCGGACATCCCGTGCCGGACTGACAAAACGGGACGCCGCAATCCATGCAACGGGCGCCTTGCTCGCGGAGGTGATCGATTTTGTGCTCGGTGTAGATTTCGTCGTAATCGTTCAGTCGAACGACCGGCAATCGCCACGGTACTTTTTTACGATCAAACTCTTTGAATCCGGTTGGCTTTCCCATCAGTCTGCTCTTGGTCTTACGTTGGAATGTGTTGGAGGTGAAGATGTTGCGGCAAGCGGGAAGCTTGCCGCACTGGGGTTGGCAAGCGGGACGCTTACCCCACCGGGGTCGCTTGTTCTTTTTGTGCCAGCAGCACGCGTTTGTAGTCGACGGGCATGACTTTGACACATTGCGACAGGAACGTCTCCCAATCCTCCAGTGCCTCGGCGGCGACTTCGCTGCCGGTGTACTGCTTGTGTCGGGTGATCAATTCTTTGATTTCGGCTTCCTCGTCCGGATCGTCGATCCGCTCCAATTCCACCAACGCCAGGTTGCACTTGATATTGAAATCACCGGCGCGGTCCCAGACGTAGGCGATCCCTCCGGACATCCCGGCGGCAAAGTTCCGACCGGTTTCACCCAGGATCACAACGCGTCCTCCCGTCATGTATTCACAACCATGATCGCCGACGCCTTCGACGACGGTCTTGGCTCCGCTGTTTCGCACACAGAAACGCTCCGCCGCACGGCCGCGGAAAAACGCTTCTCCGCCGGTCGCACCGTACAGGCACACGTTGCCGACCAAGATGTTGTCTTGCGACTTGAAACTGCTCTGCTTGGGCGGATAGACGATGATGCGACCACCGCTGAGCCCCTTGCCGACGTAGTCGTTGGCGTCGCCTTCCAAGTCGATGGTGATGCCGTGGGCCAAGAAGGCGCCCAAACTTTGTCCCGCCGATCCGGTCAATTGAAGTCGGATCGTGTCGTCGGGCAGCCCCATTTGGCCGTACACCTTGGCGACCTCGTTGCTGAGGATCGTTCCCACCGTACGATTGATGTTGATGATCGGTGATTCGATCACGATCGGTTCTTTGGTCTGAATCGACTCGCGTGCCTTGTCCAACAAGACCGTCATGTCGAGTGATTTTTCCAGGCCGTGATCTTGGGCCTGGCTGCAAATCACTTTGACGTCCGGATTCGGTTTGGTCGCAACTCGCAGGATCGCGGTCAAATCCAATCCGTCGGCTTTCCAGTGTTTGATCGCGTCGTCGGTGTGCAACACGTCGCTACGGCCGACCATTTCGTCGATCGTTCGGAAACCGAGTTCGGCCATGATGCGACGTGCTTCTTCGGCCACCATGAACAGGTAATTGACGACGTGCTCGGGCTTGCCGGAGAACTTTTCACGCAGATAGGGATCTTGTGTCGCGATCCCGACCGGGCAGGTGTTCAGATGACACTTCCGCATCATGATGCAACCGAGCGTGATCAACGGTGCGGTCGAAAATCCGAACTCTTCGGCCCCCAACAAGGCGGCGATCACGACGTCACGACCGGTTTTCAGTCCGCCGTCTGTCTGCAACACGACGCGGCTGCGAAGGTTGTTCAGCACCAACACCTGGTGCGTCTCGGCAATCCCCAACTCCCACGGTAAACCGGCATGTTTGATACTGGTCAATGGCGACGCCCCGGTTCCGCCGGTGTCGCCGGAGATCAGGATGTGATCGGCGAACGCCTTGGCCACACCGCTGGCGATCACACCGACACCGACCTCGGAAACCAATTTGACACTGATCCGGGCGGCACGATTGGCGTTTTTCAAATCGTGAATCAGCTGCGCCAAGTCTTCGATCGAGTAGATGTCGTGGTGCGGCGGAGGGCTGATCAGCCCCACACCGGGCGTGCTGTAACGAATCCGCGCGATGTTGTTGTCGACCTTCTTGCCCGGCAGCTCACCGCCTTCACCCGGCTTGGCTCCCTGCGAGATCTTGATTTGGATCTCATCGGCGTTGGTCAAGTATTCGATCGTGACCCCGAAGCGACCCGAGGCGACTTGTTTGATCGCCGAACGCTTGGAATCGCCGTTTTCCAGCGGTTGGAATCGCAACGGGTCTTCTCCGCCTTCACCCGTGTTGCTTTTCCCGCCCAAACGGTTCATCGCGATCGCCAAGGTCTCGTGCGATTCGGCACTGATGCTGCCGAAACTCATCGCGCCGGTGCAGAAACGTTTGACGATTTCCGACGCCGGTTGAACTTCTTCCAGCGGGATCGAGTTTCCGGTTTCCTTGAATCGCAACAGCCCGCGGAGGGTGCAGCGGGAACGGTTGTCGGAGTTGATCTTGCCGGCAAATTTCCAGTACGCGTCTTCGTTGTTGTTCCGCGCGGCGATTTGCAAGTCCGCGATCGAATCGGGCGACCAGGCGTGTTTTTCGCCTTCGGCCCGCCAATGGTATTCACCCAAGTTGGGCAGTGTCGGCAGATTATCGCTCTTGCGTTTGGGATAACCCAATGCATGGCGACGCAGCGTTTCTTCGGCGATCACGTCAAACGAGACGCCTTGAATGCGGCTGGCGGTGCCGACAAAGCACTTGCCGATCACCTCGTCCTTCAAGCCCAGGGCTTCAAAGATCTGGGCGCCCTTGTAGCTTTGCAGTGTGCTGATGCCCATCTTGGCCATCACCTTGAGCATGCCCTTGGCGACGCCCTTGCGATAGGCGGCGACGATCTTGTCATCATCCAACGACGGGTCCATCAAGGCGTCGCGACGCGCTTGCCAGAGCGCCTCAAAGGCCAAGTAGGGATTGATCGCATCGGCACCGTAACCGATCAACAGGCAGTGGTGGTGAACTTCGCGGGCCTCGCCCGTTTCGACCACCAGACCGATTCGCGTCCGCTTGGCCTGTTTGACCAAGTGATGATGGACCGCTCCGACCGCCAACAGGGCACTGACCGGAACGCGGTCGGGTCCGATCTTGCGGTCCGAAAGCACCACCAATTCGATCCCCGCGTCGGCCGCGGATTCCGCTTCCGCAGAGATTCGGTCCAACGTGGCTTGCAACCCCGCCTTGCCTTCGCTGCGATCGAAGGTGATGTCGATCACGCGACTTTGCCAGCCTTCGTGGTTGATGTGCGACAGCGCGGCGAGTTCCTCGTTCGTCAAAATCGGATGCTCGACCAACAAACGATGGCAGTGCGCCGGCGTTGCGTCCAACAAGTTTTGCTCGGGCCCGATGTAGCATTCCAGCGACATGATCACCTCTTCGCGAATCGAATCGATCGCCGGGTTGGTGACTTGCGCGAACAACTGCTTGAAATAGTCATAGATCATGCGGGGCTTGTCCGACAGACACGCCAGCGCGCTGTCGTTGCCCATCGAGCCGACCGGGTCACGCAGGTCTCGGACCAACGGACGCAACATGAAATTCATCGTTTCGCTGGTGTATCCGAACGCTTGCATGCGGTGCAGCAGCGTGTCACTGTCAAAACCGTGCGGTTCCGCTTCCGGATGCAGGTCCGACAGTCGAATGCGTTCTTGACGGAGCCAATCGCCGTAGGGCATCGCTTTGGCGAAGTTGGTCTTCAGCTCCTCGTCGGGGATCAGTCGCCCCTGTTCGAAGTCGATCAAAAACATCTTGCCCGGCTGCAAACGCCCCTTCTCTTTGACGATCGCCGGATCGACCGGCAGCACGCCGACTTCGCTGGCCATGATCACGCGGTCATCGTGCGTGACGTAATAACGACTGGGGCGCAATCCGTTCCGGTCAAGTGTCGCACCGATGTAGGACCCGTCGGTAAATGCGATCGACGCCGGCCCGTCCCACGGTTCCATCATGCACGAAAAATACTCATAGAACGCACGTTTGTCTTCGCTCATCGAATCGTGTTTCTGCCAGGCTTCGGGAACCATCATCATGATGGCTTCCTGCAGCGTGCGTCCGTTCATCAACAGAAACTCGAGCACGTTGTCGAACGTTCCCGAATCGCTGCAATCGGGCTCGACGACCGGAAACAGTTTTTGCAGGTCGTCACCGAACAACTTGCTTTCGGCAGTCCCCTGACGTGCCTTCATCCAGTTGCTGTTGCCACGCAGCGTGTTGATCTCGCCGTTGTGGCTCATGAAACGCAACGGCTGGGCGCGGTCCCAACTGGGGAACGTGTTGGTCGAAAACCGGCTGTGGACCATCGCCAGGTGCGTTTTGAAATCCGGATCGCGGAGATCGGGATAGTAGGGCAACAGTTGCGCCGGCGTCAGCATCCCCTTGTAGATGATCACCTTGGTGCTGAGCGAGCAGATGTAAAACATCAACGCCTGCTTGAGCGTCTTGCTGCCGCGCAACAGGTGGCTGGCGCGTTTGCGAATCATGTACAGCTCACGCTCGAACGCTTCGCCCTTGAGTCCATCGGCGGCACCGACGAACAGTTGTTCGATCACCGGTTCGGCAGCCCGTGCGGTCGGACCGACGTCGGCGAAATCGGTCGCCTGATGCACGTCGCGCCAGCCGTAGAAAACCTGGCCGCGATCGGCGATCAGCTTTTCGATCGTCTGCTTGCACTCGGCACGTTCGGCGGCGTCCTGCGGCAGGAACACCAACCCGGCGCTGAAACGCCCCGGCTCGGGCAAGTCCACGCCCAAATCTTCCTTGGCGACCTTGGCAAGAAACTTGTGCGGTAGTCCACACATCATGCCGCAGCCGTCACCGGTGTTCGGTTCGCAACCACAGGCACCACGGTGATCCATCGCGCGGAGAATCTCGTCGGCATCGAGCACGTTTTGATGGCTGGGCACACCCTTGATGTGAGCGATGAACCCGACCCCACACGCGTCTTTCTCGTGCTCAGGGTCATACAACCCTTGCTTCTTGGGCAGATGAAACAGTGGATCACGCATCTCGATTTCTTTCGTTGATGTCATCGGAGTGAAGGCTTCAGTTTCGTGTGGGGGAATGATTCGCGTCTGCGGATGCGAATCGTGAGCTTGTTAGGTGTGTGATTGGAAACGGGCCGTCGCGGCGGTCTACGCGACGACGGAGGTACCGGGGACGATTGGCGGCCCCTGCGATTGCGACTTGTGACGACTGCGTCCGCCACGTTTGTCTCGGTCAGGTTCCAAAGGGCGACCCAACAACAGCGATCCGAATTCGTATCCGGCCGCACTCGGACGCCCCGAGCGTCGGAAAACGATCCCGAGCGGACGGACCATCCGCAACGCACGACAGGCGACGACCCGCAACGCGCCGGTCGCCGTCTCACGCCGGACCGCCGCCTCGGGCAGAAACCCCGCCCCGTCGTTCGCCTGAATCGCTCGCACGAGCGAATCGGCATTGTCAAATTCGTTTCGAAAATCGACGCGGATCCCCGATCGCTTTAACGTCGCGTCGATCATCCGCCGCAATTCAAGGCTGCGATCGAATCCGATCATCTCGATGCCATCCAGATCCGACAGCTCCGCCTCGCTGCGACGAGCCAACGGATGCTTTGACGCACATACCAACCGCACCGGCTCCTTCTGCCACGGCACCACAACGAGTTGCTTGTTCGCCTTGGGAAAACTGACCAACCCGATTTCCGCATCGCCGTTGACCACGTTCCGGATCACCGCCTCGTTCTGGCAGTAACCGATTCGCACGTCGACATCCGGATACAAATGACCGAATTCCTCGATCGCTTCGGGCATGTAACTCAGTCCCACCGAATAGATCGCCGCCACATGCAACGGCCCCGATAACCCGCGTCCGGCCGTGATCACGCGTTCTTCTAATCGGTGGTACTCCGCCAAAATCTCTCGCAGCCCGCCGTGATAATTCGTCCCCGCAGCGGTCAGCGACAACGGTCGTGTCGAACGATCGATCAGTTGAACGCCGAGTGACTCTTCGAGATGCTGGATCGCTTGACTGGCCGCACTCTGTGTCACGCCACGAGCCTCCGCAGCTTTGGAAAAGCTACGCAGCTGGGCGACGTCACAGAAAATCTCAAGCGTTCGTAGTTGCAAATGTAATCCAGAATTAGCTTGGCTAATATTGTCAGTCCTGACAGTTCGGACCTGCTAATGGGAAGTTAAGCGGGCTTGAAACGGTCGTCAAGCCACGGAAGCCGGCGTCAACCGTCAACGCACCTAACGCGCCTTAATCCGCCGCTATCCGCCCAGAATGCGGAGATCTTTCGGGGGGAACGGATAGGGCACTGGCGTTTTTCGGCACCCGATGTGAACCGAATCACCGTCCTGGCGCGCTGAATCGCGCATACCTTCGACGCCCTGCGTTCAACACGCACCGGGGAACCGCGTTCAACACGCACCGGGGAACGATGATCAAGTCCATAGCTCTGGCGCGCTGCATGCAGCGGCGAAACCCGATCCCAGCGACTCTCAATCACCGCTCGGCTTGAATCGCTGGGGAAGTGTGAATGAATAAATCACAATCAGTGATCCAACGCTCAACACCAACCACGGAAACCACTCTTTGGGTTGCCAAGTGATCGTGGTCTGTCCGGCGATACTGGAAGGATTGAAGAATTCTTTCGCGCTCGAACCGCGATTGGAGTAGATGTTCGCGCTGTCGATCACCAGCGATTCGAAACCGACGATGATCGCCATGATGCCCAGCGCAATAAAAAATGCACGCCACATCGGAAGGTGTCTCCGGAAAAGGTGGTGATGGGGATTGCCGAACGATCGCCAGCGGGAATGCCCGCATAGAACGACGCCGGCGATTGGTGCCTAAGCGGTTCATCGTCCAAAGCAATGCTTGCAAATCAACGAGAGCACCCCAGACGCTAGGAGCGTCACGTTCGCGCTAATTCGACTCCCCGACTGTTCGTCCATCACGCTCAGACGCATCGCCTGCCAAAACAATCATCCCACGCGTGCCGGCCAACCCCGCGAAACGTTTCCCGACCTATCCTTCCATTGAATCGTTCCAACGGACCGCCGATGCCCGACAGATCAAGATGTTAACGGAAACGCACGAGTCACCGACAAAACAAGAATCACCCGATCGATCGGAAATCGCCTCGCAACCGGATGATCCGCGGCGCGTGACGGCGTGGCCGATGGTTCGAATACTTGTGGTTGCGAGAAAAATCTGCGGCGGAACATTCTTCGTCGTTCTGTTTATTGACGAGTGCTTCAAACTCGGCGACGTGTCGGTGCAATTGACGCCCTATGCGTTCTGGATGGGATTGGTCGTGGCGGCGGTGGCTTGGCCCTTGGTCCCGTTCCTGCTGAAACGATACCGCGAACCACACTTTGTAACGGCCGACTCGGGTTCGATCTATTTCTATCGCCGGCGGTCCGACGATGCCCTCGACGAAGCGGGCTTTCGCATCACCAGAGGGTTCCGTGTCTTGGGAGAACCGTTTGCCAATCGTTGCGAGATTCATCTCGGTTGTCGGCAGATGGTGATCGCCTTGTTCCGAATCATGGACTGCACCCGAACCACCGAATTGCTGACGATCACCGAGTCGGGACGCGTCATCCTGACCCGTTCAGACGCTTCGCATGAAGACGAACCCGACGTGGACGCCCTGCCGTCGATCGTCGTCACCACCATCGCTGAATCCCCGTTCGAAGAGATGCTTGCCGTTCATCTTCGGACGGCGACCGAAGCGTCCGAAGAAGCAGATTCAGTGATCGTCGAACTGAACGAGAACGATCTGGTCGACGTGCTGCGTTATGCCAACCGCGCCCACCACAACATGAAAGTCAAACGCGGCGCGGCACGCGGGCTTGTCGGACCGATGACCTACGGTCGTTTCCGATTCCCCCTGGGAATCGTCTAGTGGGTGTCCAGCTCTGAAGGACCGTCCGGCCTAGGACGACCACTTTTTCAAGTACGACGGCCCTTCCGGGCCGTCGTCCCGAGGGCTCGCCCCGACGCCGCACAACGATCCGCTGACCGGATTTCGCTAGTACGACGGCCCTTCCGGGCCGTCGTCCCGATCATTGCTCTCTATCGCGTTTCGTCTCCTTCATCAGCCGGACGGTCGCTTTCGGCGTAGAGCTTTGCCAGGTCCAATAGAATCGGCAGCGCGTGTTGGCGAAGCTGTTCCGGATCGGCATCGCTGAACCGGTCGCGAACATCGCGGAGTTTTGATTCCAGCTCGTCTCGCAACACCAGTTGCTCGTCGGTCAGCTGCGGGCCGCGATCGCTGACCGGAATACTGAAGCGACTGGCCAGTTCGCCGTCGACTTTTGCGTCCCCCTTTGACGTCGCTTTGCCCAGCACCAGCGACAACGACGATCCCTTCCGGTCATCGTTGTCTTCCAACAAGGCGTGTTCGGTCGCCAAACGGCCTTGTTCTTTGTAGAAGCGATCCACGTCGACGGCGGCCTTCAAAAACGCTTCGCGAACACTGACCGAATCATCGTGATCCAAATCGGCGTCCGCGGCACCAAACGCGGCGGCGAAGTATTCGCCGAACCGGGCAAAATTCTGCTCCGATCCGCTCTTGGTTGCCGTCACGATGACGCGATTTTTGCCGGACAATCGGTTCACAAACGGACCACTCGACGAGCTGCAGTTGGCGATCACCAGCGGCCGTCGGATCGAATCGAGCCAGCTGCCGAATTCTTTCGCATTCACATCGGGGCCGACCAGATTGAAGTCCGCCGACGCTCCGTCCCATGTTCCGTGACCGATCAAGATCAACCACAGCGGACGGCCGCTGGTGGTCGACGCGGACCGTTTCAGCGCTTCTTGAAGTTGGTCGCGATCAGTGGTCTCGCGGTCAGGGCTCTCCCGATCGTCTCCGGTCGGTCCGATCCGTTGCATCGTCAGCCCGGCCCGCTGACTGGTCGCCTTCCATGTCTCGGACCACTGGGCAAACGCCTCACCGAACTCGTCCGCCCCCGGTGCACCGACAACCACGATCACGTCCACCGGTTCCGCCGCGTCATCGGCCCGCGCGACCGCCCCCACCACAACCAACAACAACCAAAGTGGCGTAAGCTTCCAGCTTGCGATCTGCAAAAGTGGGGTAAGCATCTTGCTTGCCGTGCGGCCAATTCTTGGCCGGGGGTCGCAAGCTGGAAGCTTACGCCACTTTTGTTCACGGCAAGCTGGAAGCTTACCCCACGTTTTCAAACCGATGCTCATGCCAGCCCTCTCCATCGACGAAGTCCCCATTCTCCGCACAGACAACCGAGCGCCAACGCGATCACCCAGCCGCGATGCCAGAGCGGGAAGACCCAGGTTTCCATCACGGGGACTTTCTCGGACTTCAGCCGCCGCGCCATCAAATTCAAATCTTCTTCCGCGATGATGTCTCCACCGCTTTGCTCGGCAATCCGCTGCAGCAACGCCCGATTGACTCCCAACGTGTCAAACTCTCGTCCCGCGATTTGGCGGCTCCAACCGACCGTGGGCGTGCCGACCAGTTCGCCGTCTTCGGCGCGAACCTCGGCGGTCGCCATGTATTGTCCGGGTTGGTCGTCGTAGTAGGCCACCGAATACGCGCCGGGGATTTCTCCGATCGGCTTGGCATCCAACGTCAGCGAGTCGCCGCCGGGGCGAAACACGTTGACGGTGATCGTCGGGTTTTCCAGAGGCATAAACGCTTCGTCCAGCGCATCGACACGCAGCACCATCGAGTCGTCGTTGTCGGGTCCGGGTTTGGCCGACAATTCGGCGCGACGCGGCACGTCGCCGACCAGCCAGCGGGTGATCTGGCGCCAAGCCTGGGCGGCGTCGTCGGGGTTTTGGGGATCGGGTTGCATCGACCATCTCCAGAGGTCCGCGATGGTGATCGCCCCGACTTTGCCTTTACCGAAACGTTGGACCGCGATCGCCGGTTGAACCTGCCCGCCGCCGCCTTTGACCGTCGCCAGTTGATAGGCACCGGGTTTCAAGCTGCCGACGACGTTGACCGAATCGAACTGCGGCATCGTCCGCAGACGCTTCGTCTCGGCGTCGGCTGTTTTGCGCAATCGCATCCAAGGTTGCAACATCCCTTCGCGAGTCAGGCCGACCGAATAATCGTCCGGCGAACCGGAATCGGTCCGGCTGACGTAAACCGGCGAAAGGTCGCCCAGGAAGGAGTCACCGAACGCTCGGCCGCGAAACATTTCTTGGCCCCCCAGCATCAACAGCCCGCCGCCACGGGATGAAACAAATCGGCGAACCATTTCAAGTTGGTCTTGTGAAAAGAACTCCGGTTCGATGTCATCGATGATCAACGCGTCGAACCCGAACAGTTCCTCTTCGACCTTCGGGAACCCCGACGCGAGTTCTTCGGTTTCCTTGACGCCGATTCGAATCATCACCGGTTCGTCGTACTGCTCGGCGGTTTCTTCGGCGTCGTCACCAAGTCCTTGAAACAGAGGGTTGGTGCTGGAAACTTCCTTGTCGCGGAAACTGAATTTGGGCTCCTTGTTGGCCATTCGAATCAGACCGGTCAATTCGACTTCGGCGTCTTCCGAGATCGCACGTCGCAGAAACTTGAATTCCCAGTTCGGCCGACCGGCGACGTAGAGCACACGGTACGGACCGCCCTGGCGATCGACCGCGATCAAACGGGTGTTGTTGACCAGCGTGGTTTCAGACGACGGCGTGTCCATCAATTCATCCAGCTGGTCGAACGCCGCCCGATCGACTTCGCGGAACAAGTCGACACGATAGAACCGCAACCCGACGTCGGCGGGGCGGAACTGAAACGACACGCTGAACGTTTTTTCGTCCGACCGCAGCGGCACGGTTTTCTCTTCAACCACCGATTGCAGCGCGACGTCGGTTAATCTCGCGATGGCTTGACCGGGAAACGACCCATCGATCGCGAATTGCACGGCCAACGTGACGGGCGAGATTTCAAAATTGGTCTGTCGCACCGTGGTGCTGGTGATTCGCAAATCATTCAGCCCCGTCGTTCGGCTGGGGATCACGGGGTAAACCGGAAACTTCAACTCCGGCAACTCCTCCAGTTCCTCCGCGACGCCGGCAACATTGCCATCGGTCATCAGCAACACGCCGGCGACGGGGCGGCCTTCCAGTCGCCGCGAAAGCTCGCCGAGGTTTTCCACCAATCGGCTGCCCGTCCCACCGCGGCGCAAATCGGCGACTTCACTGGCGCTGGACAATCGCTTGTCGAATCCATAGATCCGCGTTTCGAACAATTGGGCCATCGATGAAAACACTGGCGAATCGGCCGCCATGTCGGTCTCGATCCGATCGCGCCACGATTCGTCCGAGCGGCCGATCTTCAGGTCCATGCTGCCGCTGGTGTCGACGACGATCGGCAACAGATTCGCCCGCGGACGCGGACGCTCGCCGCGCTGCATCGGTTGCAACAAGCAAACCGCCAACAATGCGATCGCGATCACTTTCAACGTGACACCCAGCCAAGCCGTCCGAACCCGACGACCACCACTGGTGGCGTAGTTCCACAGCACCAGGAATGTCAACACCGTCCCGATGACGATCGCGGGGACCGTCCACCGGGGCGAACCGATGACCAGTTCGGCGATGAAGACAGGATACGATTCGAAAACCATGCTCACCTCGGCGACTCCATCAAACCCGTCTCGACATCCGCACTGCCAAGGTTCTCGTAGTAGCGACGCACGGCATCGGTGAATTGAGCCGGCACCGGATCGCGATCGATCGGTACGAGTTCATTCTTGGAAGCCGTGCGCCGAAGCAGTTCGGCGCGGACCTCTTGTTTCAATTCTCGCAGCGGTTCGGCCACCAAGTCTTCGACCAGTTCCCATTTCGGCGCCTCGCCGTGACGTTTCATTTCGGTTCGCATTTGACGGACACGATCGCGAATACTGTTCGCCCTCGCTCGCAGGTCCGCATCGCCGACCATTTCTTCGACGTCCCGCATCTGATCCGACCATTCGCGGAAGTCTCCGGTCAGCGGACCGATCGGACCTCCGCCCTCGCTGGGTGATTCAGCGGCGAAACGGCCCCCGGCAGAATCCTGGCGTGATTGCGGCGAATCGGACGACTGCTGCGGTCCACCACGCAACCCCGGCTGCTGACGTTGACCTTGTTGCTGGCCTTGTTGCTGGCCGCCCTGCTGACCTTGCTGCTGGCCTTGTTGCTGGCCTTGCTGCTGGCCTTGTTGTTGGCCTTGTTGTTGACCTTGTTGTTGACCTTGTTGTTGACCTTGTTGTTGACCTTGTTGTTGACCTTGTTGTTGACCTTGTTGTTGACCTTGTTGTTGACCTTGCTGCTGGCCGCCCTGCTGGCCTTGCTGCTGGCCTTGTTGCTGGCCTTGTTGTTGGCCTTGTTGTTGACCTTGCTGCTGGCCTTGTTGCTGACCTTGTTGCTGACCCTGTTGCTCGCCTTGTTGCTCGCCTTGTTGCTGTCCTTGTTGTTGACCTTGTTGCTGATCTTGTTGTTGGCCTTGTTGCTGATCTTGTTGTTGGCCTTGTTGCTGATCTTGTTGTTGGCCTTGTTGCTGACCTTGTTGCTGGCCTTGTTGCTCGCCTTGTTGTTGACCTTGTTGCTCGCCCTGTTGTTGACCCTGTTGCATTTCGGAAGCCTCCCGTTGCAGTTCCTGCTCGACGCCACGGGTGAGTTGTTCGAGTTGCTGAGCGGCGCGTCGCAACCCTTCGGTGGAATCACCCAGCACCGCATCGGCGGCTTCGTCGATGCTTTGCTGCAGTTGCTCGATTCCCTTGGCCGCTTCCTGCTCAAATTGTTCGGCTTGCGGCATAAAGCCTCGACGGACCAATTCGGCGGCATTTTCCAGCTGCTGTTCGGTTTGAGACCGTCGCGCCTGACGGAAACCGTCGTACAGCTTTTCCGCCAGCAACGGTTCGGCTTCATCGGCCTCCCTGACCGTCCGCTCCATTTTGTCGACCAGATCACGGAACCGTTCAGCCTGGTCTTCCAGCTGCTGCGGTGCGGCGTCGGTTTGTTCGTCACCGCGTAATCCCGGCGAGGCTTTTTCGACCTGCTCTCGCATCGACTGCCCAATCTTTTCTTGTTCGTTTTTCAGCTCGGTCGCTTCGCGCTGCATCTCCCGAACGGTCTCATCAAATGCCCCCGCGGCTCGTTGACGGAACTCTTCTTGCAGCTCATCCAGCTGGCGTTCGGCGCGGCGTCCGGCGGCCAGGGCCGCCGAAGCATCATTTTCCTCCGTCGCCTTGCTCGCCTGTTGCAAATCCTCGCGTGACTCTTGCAGTTTGTCGGCTTGCTCGTTCATCCGCTCGCTGTTTTCCGGCGAACGCATCCGTGATTCCAGGTCGTCCGACATCCGCAGCAATTCCTGCTGCTGCTCCCGCAACCGTTTCAACTGTCGGCGGATCTCCTCGGCTTCTTCTTCGTTCTCTGCCTGTTCCAGTGCCGACTGCAGCTTCGCCAACTCCTCGGTCAAATCCTCGGTGCGTTTGGCGAGTTCACGAAGCCGGCTGAGGACCTGTCGATCTTCCGCGGCGGCCTGTTGCTGGGCGGTTTGCTGCTGGGCCTGCTGCTGCGTTTCGTAACGGTTCTCGTCGTCGTCCAACTCCAACTCATCGAGCTGCTGTTGTCGGCTCTGGCCGCCTCCGCCGCTTTGACTTTGTTGTTGCTGTCTCTGTTGACGCGTGACTTCGAACTCACGCGATCGCAGTTTCAGCAAACTCGAAAAACTGCGTTGTGCCGACGAGCGGGCTTCGGGAAGATCAACGGCGGCAAGGTTCTTCACGGTCTCGTTCATCGCTTGGTAAGCCCGCAAACCGATCTCCTTGGACTTTGCGTCGGTCAACTTTTCCGCCATCTCTTCAAACTGGCCGATCGCATCGGTTTGGGAGTCACTGATGGTTTGGATGTCTTCCGGCGCGGGTGCGGTTCCGGCCATCTCCAGTCGGATCTGGTTCCAGATCGCGGTGATGATCTGTTTTTGCAGTTTCGCCAACTCTTCGGCTTGCTGCTGTTGGCCGGACGGCTGTCCCGGTTGCGACGGCGGCGGCGAATCGCCCTCGCGAAAGATCTCTTCGAACGGACGCACGTCGGCAAAAAACAGATCGCTTTCGGTACGACGCGGTTTTCCGTCCGGCCCGATGTCTTCGGCCCAGAAATAGTACGAAACCAAATCGTCCGGTTTCGCCTTCAACGATTCGAAGTCCAGTGTGTGATCGATGCTCGAATCGACATTGCGCGCCAGATTTTCGGCAAGCTCGACGGTCACTTCGGGCTCCTCTTCGATCCGGTACGTGATCCCCGATTTTGAAATGCCATAGTCGTCGCGAACGTTTGCACGCAGCGGCAACTCCTGGATCGCCGACACGGTCACATCGCGAGCCTTTTCGAGCTTCAATTTGGGCGGTTTGTTCGGCAACACCTTGATCGACAACTCGGGCGGATACTTGTTTTCGCGTTGTTCGTCGTCAACCAGTTTCAACAGATAGGTTTCTGATTGCTCGGCGGTAACGGTCGCAACATAGGCCGCATAGCGCTGCGTGGGATCCTCCGTTTTGGCGTCGACGATTCGGGTGGCCGGCGAACAATCGATCGCGTCGCCGCTTTTCGTCGTCAGGGTGCATGAGACGACGGGTTTGTTGAGCAGCAGCCGCCACGTCACTTCAGTCCCCTGGACCACGCTAACCTTGACCGTGTCTTCGACCGTACGTGATTTCATCTGCGTGTATTCGGGAAACTCCAGCACGGCGTCGCTGCGTCGCAACTCGGGAAACTCGAACACCTCGACCGAATACGTTTGGCTGTTCCAGCGCGGCGATTCGATTCGATACGACAGTGGTTGATCGACGCGAGACAAAAAACCGCCGACGATCGGATCGCTCAAGTTTCGTTTCATCAAGACTTCCGACAGCCTTCCATCGACGAACTCCGTGATCAACGTCGCCGACTCGGGGGCCGACTCGCTGAATTCGGCGGTCACGACCAGACTGGTGCCGCGTTCGATCGACACGTCGCCGGGCAATACCGTCACGTCCTGTTGCGTTTCGGATTGCGACGCCAGCGATGACGGCAACAGTGACACGTCGGGATCCTGCCTGAAATCGATCATGGACACGCCGATCGCGGCGGCCAACGCACCGACGCCACAAAATCGCGAGGACCACAACGACAACGTCGACACCACGGTCTGCCAATCATGGGAACGAAAATGGTCGTGCGTCTCGCCGATCAGATGCTGCCCGAGGGGTCCGGCCGTCTGTTCGTCGTCTAAGTAAGTCGCCGTCAACAGCCGTTCGCCCAAACCCGGAAACGCGGTTTCGATTTTCGCCGCCGTCGCCTGGACGCCCCCGGCCAATCGACGCGAAAGCACCCACGACGCCATCACTGCGATCACCAACACCGAGACGTTCAACGTCCAGGTCGTGACGTCGTCGATTTGCCCGAATAATTGTGCGCCGCGAAACATCAACGCGAACAACATGGCGATGATCGCGAACACAGCCAACAACGTCCAAAAGTGTCTGGAGCGGACACGACCAGAAACATGATTCATCTCACGCCGAATGCGTTCGAGTTGACGTTCCGCCATGCCGAGCTTGGAATCGAATCGGAGATCGTTTCCGGTGGAAGGGGTGTCGCTCATCGTTTCGTCACCTGAGACGGAGTTCGCGGTTTTGGAGAGAAGGTGTCGGACACGAATGACACGGGCATCTGCGTTGCTGCGCGGGGTTTCCGGACCGTCCCGCTTAGGAACGATGCGAAACGCGACGAATCCCCATGATCCGGTCGATCGAGTGTGATGTGGTGAGCGGACCGATGTACGACGTCCTTTCCAGGTCGTCGTCCGGAGTCCAGCGGACGACGGCCCGGAAGGGCCATCGTACTCGAAAAACCCGTCGTCCTAAGCTGGGCGGTTCCTTTAGCCGCCCACTGTCTCTGCGTCGCAGCGACCGGGAATCGCCTCAAGGCTAGCCACCAACGGTTGCTGATTCCCGTCGTACTGAAACCCGTGCCATGGGTGCCTGAAACCATTTGCCACATCGTTGCGGGGTGTAACATCATGCGGCTGCCTGTTGACGGGAGGAGTCTCTGGCGGCGAGCAGTGTTTCCGCCGCGATGAATCCGAGCGTGGCCAGGATCAACCATTGCCACCAGCCTTGCCGCGCTTCCAGTTCAATGTCGCGCAGCGCCCGCTCGGCGGTCTGTTCCTGCTGCCGCGCCATCGGCGACGAGACAACCGCGCCGAACTGGACGATTCGATCCAGATCAAAGGACGTGGTCACACTTTCCGTCGGATCCAAGTTGATCGCGTAGGTTTCTCCATCGGACTCCACAAAACCCGGTTCCGTCGCGACATCGTCATCACCGAGTGGATCACCAACGACCAGCGATTCCGGGGCGAGCTGCGTGTTTCGCCCCAGCATGCCCAGCAGGATCGGGACAAACTTGGTCGACAACGCCAACTGGCTTTCGGCAGGCTGCCAACCGCTCGCCAACACCCAAAGCTTACCACCGGAAAGTTCTGGATCGTCGTTGGCGATATCCCGTCGCACCAGCAACGGCGAACCGTCGTCCAACTTCAGCGTCACACTGGGCACCTGACCGAGTCCGTCGAGCTGACGGTGGTTCCAAATTCGAATGTTGCTGAAATCGTTCACACCGGGATCCGACAGCGGAGCGATCAACGCGGACTTGAAATCGACCGAAGCGATCAAGCGGTAGTCGTCAGATTCGGATTCGCCGATCTTCAGCTCGGAAGACTGTAACAAGCTCGCAAGCGCGGCCCCCGTGGCTTCATCGACCGCCCGATCGAGCACGACTAGAACACGTCCGCCGGATGACAGGTATTGCTCGATCGCATCGCGGTTAGATTCCAGTGTCGCCGAAGCATTCATGATCAGCAGCGGCGTCGTGGCCGGATCCAAGCCTTCGCCCCAGTCGTCTTCGGTCCGCACTGTCAACGTGACCTCTCGCGTGGGGTCAGACCACGGCACCTGGCTGGCGTAAAACGAAAGCGTTTCGCGAACCGATGAATCCGACCCCGGCCCAGATTCCGCCGACGGCCCATCGGACGTCGAGACATTGCGTGGCGATTCGACGAAGCGAACTTCTTGATCGATGCGTTTGGGGCGAATGAAGTGGAACGTATTGTCAAAACCGTCGCGGTCTCCCGAAACGGTTAGCGTCGCCGTCCGCGCCGGGTCGCCGTCATCATCGGCTTCGGGCAACTCGACCGAAAAGAAACGTGTTTGTCCCGGAGGCACTTGGATCACCGCGGCATCCTGGTCCTGGTTCTCAAACCGAAGTCGGAACGTGGACGTGTCGCCGTCGTCGGTCTGTGCAACCTGGACGCGAACGACGTCTCCCGCTGCGTCTCGGATGGCTTCATCGGTGTCGGCGGCCGGCGTTTGGGGCATCACCCGCAGGCTGACGTTTCCGCGGGTCGTGGCGATCAGCGTTTCCATGTCCAACCACACGCGACTGGGCCACTCATATCCCTGCAGCGTTTCGATCTCGGCGCCGGACTGCAGGTCGCTCAGCAATACGATTCGCGTTTCAATCGTCGCGCTGGCATTGGGGTTATTCGGTGTGGCCGAAGCGTTTTCGGATTCTCCGAGTTCCAAAAGAGCTGCCTGATCGGCGGCGTAGCGAATCGCTTTGCCGACATCAGTCGATTGCCACGTCGGCGTCAGTCGATCGATCGCGTCACGCGCGGCACTCTTGCGGGTGTCCGCGACCAGTTGCGTGGACTCCTCCAGTGACAAGATCGTCCGCGGCGCGGAATCAAAGGCGATCACCGAAAACAGTGTTTCATCGTCGGCCTGTTCTAGAATCTGCTTGGCTTTGCTGGTCGCCTGGTCCCACAAACCGGTGCGCTTCATGCTCGCACTCTGGTCGATCAACACGATCACCGCCTGTTTGACGCCTTCCACCGAATCCGATTCCGACAGCGGCAAAAACGGTCTGGCGAAGGCGAAGGCGAGTAGTAAAATCGCTGCGCACCGCAGCAACAACAACGGCCAGTTTTCCAGACGGCTGCGTCGTGTCAGTCGCGGCGGCGTCGAATCGAGAAACATCAGCGAACTGAATTCGACGTCGCCCTTGGGTTGGCGCCGAATCAAGTGAAACAGGATCGGTCCGGCAACAGCCAGTGCGCCCAGAAAATACAGCGGTGCCAGAAAACTCATCGCCGCACTCCCTCGCTGATCGATCGCTGCCCCGATTTGCCGAGTCGGTTGCGGGCGTTGATCAAACTGGACAGCGCCAAATCGAGCGGCTTGTCGGTGATCAGTTCATAGAACCCCACGCCGGTCGATTCACAAATCGATTCGATCTCGCGGCGGTGTCGCTCGAATCGCTCGGTGTAGTTGGCTTTTGCCGCGGACGGGTCGACGTAAATCTGTTGGCCGGTTTCGACGTCGGTCACCATCGCCGGCTTGTCGATTCCCAAGTCCAGTTCACCCGGATCGATCATCCGCAACAACACCACTTCGTGCCCGCGTGCGCGGAGCGCCGCCAATTGCGTCTTCAGCATACCCGGGGGCGCCAACAGATCGCTCATCAAAATCACCAGCCCGCGGCGTGGCACCAACGACGTCACTTGGCGGAGCGGGGCTTCGATGTCCGTGCCTTTGCCGACCGCGGGACGGGAGAGTTCGACCAGGATCTGGTGAAATTGTTTGGCACCGAGTTTGGCCGGCAAAAAATCACCGAGTTCCGCATCGAACGTCAGCACACCGACGGCGTCGTGTTGCATGGTCAGGAAATAAGCCAGCGTCGCAGCGACCGTTCGCGCGTATTCCATCTTGCTGTAGTCGATCGATCCGTAGCCCATCGAACGGCTTTGATCGACGACCAGGTAGCAACGCCGGTTGGTCTCGTCTTCGAATTTTTTGATGAAGTACCGATCGCTCCGCGCGTAGAGTTTCCAATCCAGGTTGCGCAAATCATCTCCGGGGACGTAGGCACGGTATTCGCTGAACTCGATCGAGCTGCCGTGCGTCGGACTGCGGTGCAACCCCGAGAAAAACCCTTCGACCACCGTCTTGGCGCGGAGCTTTAAACTCTTGATCCGCATCAGCGCCGAGGGGTCAACGCCGGCGCGATGATTCGCGTTCGAATTCGATCCGGCTGTTGATGATCCGGCAGCGTTTTTTCGGGCGGGGGAGGCCCCGGCATTGGCGACGGCGCTCATGGCTTGGGAATCGTCTCCAACAGCTTGTCAATGATTTGCTCGATCGTCACCCCTTCGGCTTCGGCCTTGTAGGTCGGCAGCACGCGGTGGCGGAGCGTCGGATGCGCCAGCGCCACGATGTCGTCGGTTTGCACGTGGGCGCGGCCCATCAACAGTGCGCGAGCTTTGGCGCCCAGCACCAGGGTTTGCGACGCACGTGTTCCGGCGCCCCAGCCGACCCATTCGTTGACAAAATCGGGCGAGCCTTCGCGGTTGGGGCGCGTGGTTTGAGCGATTTTGACGGCGTATTCGGCGATCGGGGTCGCGATCGGGACGTCACGCACCGTTTGCTGGAACTGCAACACATCCTCGCCGGAGAACAGCGGGTTGATCGGTTCGGGTTTCGACGCGGTTGTCCGCAACACCACCGACAACTCATCTTCGGGCGGCAGATAATCGATTTTGACGTTGAACAAGAACCGATCCAGCTGGGCTTCCGGCAGCGGGTAGGTGCCTTCCATTTCGATCGGGTTTTGCGTCGCCAAGACGAAGAACGGTTCGGGCAATTCGTAACGCGTCCCGGCCGCCGTCACTTGGTGTTCTTGCATCGCTTCGAGCATCGCCGCTTGGGTCTTGGGCGGCGTCCGGTTGATCTCATCGGCCAAAATCACGTTGGCGAACACCGGGCCTTTGACAAACGTCAGCCCACGATGCCCGTCCGCGGTTTCCTCCAGGATCTCCGTCCCGACGATATCGACCGGCATCAGATCGGGCGTGAACTGGATGCGGCTGAACTGCAAGTGAAAGACTTGGGCGACGCTGCGGACCAGCAGGGTTTTCGCCAACCCGGGAGGACCGGTGATCAAACAGTGGCCGCCGGCGAGCAGGCTGATCAACAGCTGTTCGATGACGTCGTGCTGTCCGACGATCGTTTTGGAAAGTTCGCCGACGATTTTTTCGCGGGCGTCTTGGATCTGCTCGACCACGTTGGATTCAGTGACTGTCATTGGCTAGTTGAGAGGTGGGTCCGAACAATCAAGGGCGTCCCGATGCGGGAGACCGTCGATGAAGTGGTGAAAGACAAAACGGAAAGGGCACTCGAGAAAGCGATTCAATGGTGCGGCGGGTCAATGGGTCATGGCGTAGGTGACGATGTTGATGCCCATCGGATAGGCCTTTTTGACGGAAAACTCACGAAAATATTCTTCATCTTCGCCTTCGCGTTCCCAGCCGTCCCCCAGGTCCGTGTTGTGGCAGATGAAGACCATGATCCGATCCTTGTCGTCGACGATAGCGCGATAGTGCGGCACGCTGTTGTCGCTGCCGTCGCGGGTGTCTTCCCAAGTGACCGATCCCCAAGCCCTGCCGATGGCCGGCACCTGCGGCTTTTCTTTCATGTCGTACACGTTGTGAAAGATTTCGTGGTCCAGCGGGACTTCGAACGGTTTCCGATCGGGAAAAACACGTTCCAGCTCGAACGCCAAATTTTCGTACTGGGTGTCGCCCCAAAAGTCGTCCACCATCAGAAAGCCGCCGTCGAAACAATACTTGCGTAGCGCCACCACCTCGGCTTCGCTAAACACCAACCCGCCGGGTTCGATCATGTACAGGAACGGATAGTCCGACAGGTTCTCGTCGGTCAGATTGACGATCACGGGATTAGGATTGACCTTGATCGTGGTCAACTGCTGAAGCCGCAACGAGAAATTGAGATCGCTGTCCGGGTAATCGGTTCGCCAACCGCCACCACCACCGCGGCCGTAATACGAGTCGTAGTAAACGCGGGCAAAGGTAAAGCTGTCACCGGGGAACTGCCGATCGACTTCCCATTGCGGGACGCCACGCCGGTCTTCTTCGATGCTGCGAAAGCGACGTCCCCACTGGGCCAAGGCGATGCCGGCCGCACTGACGACGAGCATCGCCGTCAGCATGACGAAGGTTTTGGATCGTTGGCGAATCATTCGACGACACTCTCCGAGGCAGGAATTTCGGACGGACCGGCGTCGCCCGGTTCCGATCGATCGGGCGCAGCGGTCACGTCTGCGCCAGACGCTTGGGGTTTCTCGTCAGCCGGCTTTTCTTCAGCTGACGTCTCTTCGGCCGGTTCCTCGTCCGCCGCGGCCTCTTCGACAGGCTGACCTTGCTCCGTCGCCTTCGGCTGTTCTTGAAGCGCGAGCAGCAAGTGGTGGGCGTCGCGATAACGCGGCGCGATCAACAAGGCGTCGATCAGGTGTTCGGTCGCCGCGTCGATCTCACCGGCAGCGGCCAGCGATTGAGCCATTTGAAAATCCAAACCGGCCACGTCCACCGGATCCATCGCTTGCAGGGCACGCAACGAATCGATCGCTTTTTCGCTTTGATCCAGCTCGCGACAGGCCGTCACCAACGATTGGTGCACGTCCAACGCAAAGGGCTGGATCTCCAGTGCATGGACGGCAGATTCGAGCACCGACGACCAGTCGTTTTGCGATTTCTCCATTTCAATGAAACGCTGCAAACTCGGCAAAGCATCGGAGGAAACTGAAAAAAGCTGTTTCAAAACCTCGCGTTCTTTCTCTACCTTCCCCAGTTCGCGGTAACAAACCGCGAGCAACTCCAGCACGCCTTCGGTCTCGCCCGTCGCCGCGTTTTTCTCCACCAGAAATTCCAGATGCTCCGCCGCGGCTTCGTATTGCATTCGCGCCAGTGCCGCCTGGGCCAGTGTCATCCGCGCCCAATAGTTGTCTGGATTCTGATCGGCCCACTTCAAAATTTCCGCCGGGTCGCGGTCGTCCTCATCCGCTTGGTTGGGCGACTGGCGACGCGTGAAATCCAGCCCGTTGCCAAAATCAGTGGCCAACGTGCGCGCATATTCAGCAAAGCCGGCTTCGATCCGCTCCATCGGGGCAATGTTTTTTGCCAGCGCTTCGTTGATCGGAATGCCCTCGGCGAGCGATTCGAGCGTGGCGTTGAGCGCTTCGGCGCCGTACTCTTCGACCAGGTAGCGGACGACCAGCGAGGATTCGTAGTAGGCGAATTGCAGATGTGTTGATGACGATGGATTGAGAAAAGCCCCGCTCAACTGGGACACCGGCGTGAAGTCATCGCCCAGGATCATCTCGCGATAGCGGGCGGTCATCGACTGTCCCCACCGGGGGTCTCGCTCCAGCTCTTCATACACAGAGATCCCTTCGCTCAACCATCGTGGCATCCGGTTCTTGGTTTTGGTCAGCGTGATCACGTGGCAAAATTCGTGCCACAGCACGCTTTTCCAATTCGTCGGTCTTGGTCCCTGCGACGCCGGGCTGTTCGCCGTGATCACGCGTCCGAAGCACACGCCCAGAAAACCTTCGCCGCCGGGAAGCCCGAACGTGCGAATCGCAAAATCGCTTTGCTTGGGAAAAATCTCCACGATCACGGGGCGCGTCAGTTCCAATTGATACTTCTCACAAAGCACCTGCTTGGCTTCGGACAACAACTCCGCGACCGCATTGCCATAAACCTTGCGCTCGCGCGGATCCATCCGGACCAGGATCTCGCCGGGTTCGCGGAGTTCTTCCAACCCCAACTCGGCGACCGGATCATCACCGTCGCTTGGCGTCGCCCCCACGTCGCTGGCCCGGATCGTTTCAAACCCGTCGATGCGATCTTTCAGTGTCATCAAGTTGTAGGCGACGACGTTGTACGGGTCTTCGGTGTTGACCTGTTCGGCGAGTTTCCAGCCGACGTCATCGTCGCCCAAACGCAATAGATCCTGAGCCAACTGGAACGTCGCCGGGATGTGTGAGGGCTCGAACGTCAACGCCAGTCGTTGATAGTGGGCCCCCTCGGCGAACCGGTACTTGTCGGACAGTTTGCGTCCGATCAAATGATCCACTTCGGGGTTGGTCGGCCACCACTGCAGCGCCTTCTCACGCAACGCTTTCTCTTCGTCGTAGTCTCCGGCCAGGTGCGCGAGCACGGCTTTGAGCGCGAATGCGGCCGGGCTTTTGGGATTCGTTTCCAGCATCCGTTCGATCGTCGTTTCGGCCCCGGCATAGTCTTCGCGATCGATCTCCTTTTCCGCCTTCAGAATCAACGTCGGCTCATAGATGGGGTTCAGCCGCAGCGATTGGATCAGTGCGGCTTGAGCCTGTTGCGAATCAGACGATTGCAGCGCGACGGCACGCAGGTATTCCAACCGCGCGTCTTCCAGTTCCCGCTGCTGGGCTTTTGCGACCGTTTCGGCGGCGACGGCAAAATCGCCCTTGCTGATGGCCAGTTCTGCGGTGGCGATCAAGGCTTCGAGATTGGTGGGGTCTGTCTCGAGGACGCGGTCGAAAAAGTTTTTGAGAATGATCCGGGCATCGATCCCGTTTTCGGCAAAAAAGCGTCCAGCGGCGATCAACGTGTCGGACGTCGCATACTTCAATTGGCCGGTTTGCAGATAGCGCTGGATCATCGCCGCTTCGCCGGCCGCCCGGTCGGGCAAATCGTTAAAGTGGGCGACATCGATCCCCAGCACGCGGAGCGGCAAACTGGTCGGATAGCGGCCGATCGCCGCGTCATAGGTTTCCAGAGCCGGTTCGTATTGTCCGGTCGCCAGTTGGCATCGGATCAGCAGTTCCGACCAGCGGCGATTCCAAATCCCCCGCTCCACTTCGGCTTTGGCGATTGCTTCCGCCTCGTCAATTTTCCCCGACAGGAACAACGCTTCGGCTTCGGAGTAATTGGCCGCCCGGGCGGGATCGCAAGGCAACAACAGCACCAGCCAGGCCAATGTGGCGACCCGCAACCAAACCGGCGCGATGACGCAGCGACGTTTCGGTTGCCCGCCGTCCGTCTGATCCGCTTGAATGCTGGACACTTGGGTGAGGTGTCGACCAGGACGACGACTCTGACAACTGGGGGCGGGGCGACGCGGTAACACAACGCGATAGGCTGACGGTCGAAACACGGCGGTGGGCACCATTGGGCGGGACGGTTCAATCGCACGACGTTCGATTGTAGCGGAACGGACCAGGGCAAGGGTCGATCGAGACAGTTCGAGCACGTTCCTATATCCGGCGCGTAGCCCGGCTGGTATCCTGTAGCGGTTCAGTAAGCGTGGCACCTTTTGATTGTGGGAACGGAATGGATAACTCGGTCGAGTCAGCAGGGAACGACGGGGCGGCGATGGGCGAGCTTTCGGCAGCCGACGCGGCACGTCTCAACGATGCCAAAAAACAGATCAGCCAAGAGCTTGGCAAAGTCATTGTCGGACAGCAGGAAGTCATCGAAGAGATCATGATCGGGCTGTTCAGTCGCGGTCACGTTCTGCTCGAAGGCGTCCCCGGGCTGGCCAAAACGTTGATGATCAGCACTCTGGCCCGAACGATGGACCTGGCGTTTTCACGCGTCCAGTTCACTCCCGACCTGATGCCCGCCGACGTCACGGGGACGGAGATCATTGAAGAGGACCGCTCGACCGGGCACCGTGGGTTTCGGTTCATGGAAGGCCCGTTGTTTGCCAACATCATCCTGGCCGACGAAATCAACCGGACGCCGCCCAAGACCCAAGCGTCGTTGCTCGAGGCGATGCAGGAGCGGCAAGTCACGGTCGGACGAACCCGCCACCCGCTGCCCAACCCGTTCTTTGTGCTCGCCACGCAGAACCCGATCGAACAGGAAGGCACCTACCCGCTGCCCGAAGCGCAGCAGGACCGTTTCATGTTCAAAGTGTATGTCGAATACCCCTCGTTTGACGAGGAATTCGAAGTCGCACGGCGCACCACCGGCATGGAAACCGGGGACGTCCAAGCGGTGCTCAACGCCGAAGAGATCATCCGTTTGCAAGACCTGGTGCGGCGCGTTCCGGTCAGCGATCACGTGGTGCGTTACGCGCTCTCGTTGGTCCGCCAAACCCGCGTCGGCGACAACGGCGTGCCGGATTTCGTCAACGATCTGGTCGGCTGGGGAGCCGGTCCGCGGGCCGTCCAGTTTCTGATCCTCGGCGGCAAGGCCCGGGCGCTGCTGGAAGGTCGTTTTCACGTCTCGATCGATGACATCCAAAAACTGGCCAAACCCGTCCTCCGTCACCGCATGGTGGTGAATTTTGCCGCCGAAAGTGACGGGGTGACCAGTGACAATGTGATCGATCGCATCGTAGCGGCGACACCGACGACCGAAGACGAGCTTTCGCGTGATGCCCGATTCCAAAAAATATTTGCGTCCTGAAGTCACGCAGCGAATCCGTCGAATGGAATTGACGGCGCGTCGGGTGGTCGAAGGATTCCTGTCGGGCATGCACCGCAGCCCTTATTTCGGCCAGTCGATCGAATTCCTGCAGCACCGCCAGTACAACACCGGTGACGAGCTTCGTCATATCGATTGGAAGGTGTACGCGCGGCAGGATCGCTTGCACATCAAACAGTACGAAGAAGAAACGAATCTGCGATTGACGTTGCTGGTCGACCGCAGTGCCAGCATGTCGTATGGCGAAGGCGAAACAAATAAATTTGATTACTCCGCTTCCATCGCCGCCTCGCTGGCCTACCTGGCCTTGCGCCAGAAAGATGCCTGCGGGGTGATCACGTTTGACACCGAAGTCCGTGACATCGTGCCGGCCAAAAGCAATCAACAACAACTCGCGCGGATCCTGGCGATGCTGGACCAGGTGGGCGCCGACGGCCGAACCGATCTGATCCGCGTTGCCAAACAGGTCGGCCAAGCAATCCCCCGTCGTGGGTTGGTGCTGATCGTCTCGGACTTGCTGGGAATCGACTCGCTGGTCGAAGGCATGCGGGTGCTGCGTTCGCGCGGCCACGACGTCGCCTTGTTCCACGTCTTGCATGACGACGAGATCGAGTTCCCCTTCAACGGTGCGACGCGGTTCGAAGGGCTCGAAAGCGACGACATGCTCAATTGCAATCCCCGCGCGCTGAGACAAGGTTACGTCGAGGCGCTCGATCAATTCTTGAACGCGACGCGCAAAGCGTGTGGCCGGCTTTCGATCGATTACATCCAAGTCCGAACCAGCGATCCGCTGGATGCCCTGCTGGCACGATTCCTGTCGCACCGCACCTCGCTTCCCAAGCTACGTCGGTAAGGAGGCCGCGAACCATGTTCTTGTATCCCGCTCTGCTGGCCGGTTTCGCCTTCGTCGCGGTTCCGTTGTTGGTCCACCTGATCAACATGCTCCGTCATCGTCGACGACGTTGGGCGGCGATGGATTTTTTGTTGGCCAGTTATCGGAAACAAAAAAAGTGGCTGCGTCTGCGGCAGTTGTTGCTGTTGTTGACACGTCTGGCCGTCGCCGCGGTGTTGGTCATGATGCTGTGCGGATGGACCGGCGGCCGTCAAATCCTGGGCGCCCTGGGTGGGCAAACCACGCACCACATCATCATCCTGGACGACAGTTATTCGATGGGCGACGTCAGCGGGGGCGGTGAAACGACGTCCTATGATCGGGCCCTGCAGGCGTTGCAACAGTTGACGCAGCGGCTGGTCAACGACGAAGGCAATCATCAATTGACGGTGATGCGCGCCAGCCGCGCCGCCCTGGCCGTCCAGGGTGGCAGCGATTCCGGCGACGTCGCTGCGGACCTGTCCAGCCAAACCGTGCTGGGCGACAGCAGCCTGATCGCACGCGTGATGGCGACCGCGGTGTCACCGATTCGAACCGATCTGGTCCCGGCGTTGGACCTGGCCGGCGAATTGGCCGCCGCGACGTCGGCGGACAACCAGTACGTTTACATCGCCAGCGATTTTCGCGCCCGCGATTGGGGATCGACCGAGCGGTTGGCCGAAGCGATGCGAAAGTTTTCCAGCGACGATTTAAAGGTCCGCATGATCGACTGTGCCAATCGTCCGGAACGAAACCTGGCCATCACCGATCTGGCGCCGGTCCAAGACGTCTGGGTCGCCGGCGTTCCCGTCGTCGTCCGCGCGACGATCAAAAATTACAGTCCCCGCGAGGTCAAGAACGTCACGCTGGCCTGTCGCGTCATTCGCTATGGTGACCAGGTCAATTCGGTCGATCCCTCGCGCCGCGTCAGCGGTGTCGTGGATTCGTTGCCCGGATTGGTCATCGAGTCGTTGGCCGCCGGTGCCGAAATCACCAAATCGTTTCAAGTCTTCGTCGGCGAAACCGGAACGCATGCGATCGAAGTGGAACTGCCCTCGGATGCGTTGGCCGTGGACAACCAAAGAATCTGCACATTGCCGCTGACCGATGTCGAACGTGTGTTGGTGATCGACTCGGATCTGGACGAATCCGGCGCCTACACCGTCGCCGCCGTGCTCGACCCCGGCAGCCAGGTGCGTATCGGTGCCCAACCCGATATCAAACCGCCGGCCTTTCTGCGCAGCGCGACGCTGGAAATGTTGGCACCCTACCGGGCGATCTATTTGATGGATTTGCCACAGATCAACGAAACCACCGCGACCGCACTGCAGCAATACGTCGAAGCAGGCGGCGGGATCGCCTGGTTCCTCGGTGACGCCGTTCAGGCGAGTGACTACAACCGCATCTTGCTGACACAGGATCGACGTCTGTTGCCGGCACCGCTTCAAACGATTGAAGAGTTGCCCGTCGGCGGGTCATCTCAGACCGGCGATGTTTTGTTCGGCGATAACGACACCTTCCTGGATCCGTTGCGGAGCGCCGGGGATGCTTCGCTGTCGATGATCGGCGTCGCCAAGGGATGGACGCTGGTCGACGAAGCGGACGGGGCCGGAGAGCCGCGGCGTTATCGCAAGGTGCTGGTCCGCCGCGACGGCATTCCCCTGGTCACCGAACACACCTCCGGCGCCGGCACCGTCGTCACCGTGCTCAGCAGTCTCGCCCCGGGCTGGACCAACTGGCCCGGCGACCCGACGTTCGTCCCGTTCATGTTGCTGTCCAACGCGCGGCTCTGGAGCGGCGCCAGCGCTTCGACGTCCCACGCCGTCACCCAACCGCTTCGCAAGACCCTATCCACCCGATCCTATTTTCCGGAAATGAAATTGGTGACTCCCTCCCAGTCCCCGCCGCGCGTGGTGATGGAAATCATCGGCACCGAAGCGGAACCGGACACCGTCCGCGTGTCGCTGGATCCGGTCGAACGCTTGATCGCCGGTGAATCCAACGTCGACGAACTGTTGCGTCCGGGACTGTTCGAGTGGGGACTGCTGAAAGCCGATGGCGGCGGCCAAGTCATTCCCTCGGCCAGCACGATCGTCGGGGGCGAGGGCGACTTGGAACGCGCCGACGCCGCGGAGATTCGCAGGGCCCTATTGCCGATCGACGTGCAATTTGTGTCCAGCGAAGACTGGCGGCAACAAAATCAATTTGCCGGCAGTTCCACACTCGGGCTGATGCTGTTAGCGCTGCTCGGGTTGTTGCTGGCGGCCGAACAGGCGCTGGCCTATTGGGCCAGCTATCACACCCGGGCCCCCGTTTCAACCGGCGGCACGATGGCAGCGGAAGATCGAGGTGGCGGTTCGCAGCGTCACGAATTTGGTTTGGCGGCGGGAGGGCGATCGGCGTGAACGAAACACTGGAACAGTCAGCCGAAAGCAGCGTGGCGTTGGAGAGCACGGTTTATGAGTTCGCCCGCGCCGCCTCGATCGAAGGCTGGTGGTGGTGGGCGTTGCTGCTGATCTCGACCGCGCTGGTGATTTTTGGCTGCGCGCGGTTTTACCGACGCGACACCGCGGAACTCTCTCGGTCGGTCAGCAGGACCCTGATTTTTCTTCGGCTGTCGATGATCGTCGCCCTGTTGTTTTTCTTTTTTGATCTGCAACGCCGCACCCAGCGAGAGATCTTGCGGCCCAGCGAAGTCGTGGTGCTGGTCGATACCAGCCAGAGCATGTCGCTGGCGCAATCGGACGCGATCGGTAGCGAGAGTCGGGCCAAACGCGCCGCCGAACTGCTGGCCGAAAACGAGCTGGTCGAGCGTCTCGGTCAACAACATCGCGTCAGTGTGTACAGCTTTGGGGACGCGGCCGAACCGCTGTTGCTGCAATCCGGTGGCGGAATCGAAATCGATTCCGCAAGCGAGCAAGACAAGCCCGGGCAAGACGACTCGGCCGTCCCCGTGACTGCCATCCGTCAACCCTCACCGATCGCCATCGCCGGCCTGATCCTGCTGGGCGTCGCCCTGGCGCTGTCGCTCGCGTCGCTGTTGGTCGGCGGCTTGTCGGCCCCCACGTCGGATTCCCAGTCCGGCGGTGGACGCGAAAGCCTGGGCTGGTTGCTGGGCGTGACCGCGGTGACGATGTGCACCGGCATCCTGTTGTGCGGCTGGACGTACAGCACCGCCACGTCGCGATCGTTCGCGTCGCTGGTCGGGTTGGCCGACGACGTTCCAAAACCGACCGACGGCGAAGATTCCGACGAACCGTCGGCCCCGGCCCAGCAACCGATCAAAGTGCTCAACTGGGAAGACGCCATCGCGGCGGCGGCCTCGCAGAGCCGAATCGGCGATGCGATCACCAACGTGTTGGCCAGCCACGACCCGACGACGTTGGCCGGCATCGTGGTGATGACCGATGGACAAAACAACGGCGGCAGCAACGTGGCCTCGGCGATGGCCCTGGCGAAACGCAGCGAAGTTTCGGTCTATCCCGTCGGGCTCGGCAGCAGCAAGCCCCCGACGAACGTTCGCGTGGTCGATCTGGATGCCCCCAAACGCGTTTATCCGAACGACAAATTCGCCGTCTCGGCCGTGCTTCAAGGGACCGGCGGCGACGCGTTGAATGTCGAAGTTCAACTGCTCGACGGCCTGGACGCGACCACCGCCGACGGCGGCGCTTCCAACGCGCTGCCGACCGAGGTGATCGATTCGCAATCGGTCAAGCTGACCGGCGACGGTTCGCTGGTCGGCATCAAGTTCGAGCTGGAGCCCCAATCGGTCGGCCGGCGGCGACTGGCGATCCGAATCCTGCCGGTCGAAAAAGACCAAAACCAAAAGGATGATGTCAGCGACGCACGCTACGAAGTCGTCGCGCGGAAACTACGCGTGCTCACGATTGCCGGCGGTCCGACCCGCGAATACCGCTTCGTCCGCAACCTGCTGCACCGCGAAAAATCGATCCGCTTGGACACCTGGCTGCAAACCGGTCAACCGGGAATGAGCCAGGACGCCGATCAGCTGTTGACCGAGTTTCCCGCCACCCCGGCGGAGCTGTTCGAGTATGACGCGATCGCGATGTTTGATCCCGATTGGACGCAGATTCCCGCGGCGTCGATCGAGTTGCTCGACCGCTGGCTCGCCTCGCAATCGGGAGGCTTGATCATCGTCGGCGGACCGGTCTATCACCCCCGCTGGCTGCGATTGCGAACCGATCCGCGGGTCTCCCGCATCGCGAGCTTCTTCCCCGTCACGTTTTCCAGTCGAGGGTTGATGATGGGCTCGGGCCGCGAAGGGGGCGAAACCGCTTGGCCGCTGGAATTCACCCCGGAAGCGCGTCGTGCCGAGTTCCTGTGGGTGACCGATGATCCCGCCACCAGCTTCGAAGCCTGGGATTCGTTCGGCGGCGTTTATGATTACGTCGGCGTCAAAGCGGCCAAACCGATCGCCAAGGTCTATGCGTATTTCTCCGACCCGACGACGCGGATTTCGGATTCATTGCCCGTTTACATGGCCAGCCAGTTCTACGGCGCCGGACGGGTGTTCTTTCAAGGCAGCGGCGAGATGTGGCGAATGCGCCGCGAAAGCGATGCCTATTTCGACAACTACTACACCAAACTGATTCGTTGGGTCAGCGAAGGACGACTGTTGCGTGACAGCAACCGCGGCTTGCTGTTGGTCGATTCGCCCCGGGCCATGGTCGGCGACACCATCACGGTTCGCGCGGTGTTGACCGACGAGCAATTCGAACCGCTGACGTTGCCGGAGGTCAAGGCAAAACTGATCACGCCCAAGGGCGTCGAAGATGTTCGGCTGACTCCCGTCGAAGGCGAATCGCGACCGGGGATTTACAGCGGCCGATTTGTCGTCCGCACCGACGGAAATCACGAATTGCGGCTGACCCTCGGCGACGCACTCGGTGAAGAAGTCTTTCGCCAGAACGTGCAAGTGCGATTGCCCACGGTCGAACTGGAACGCCCCCGACGCAACGACGAAGACCTGGCGAGCTTGGCCGAGACGACCGGCGGAGAATACTGGAAAGTCGACGCCGACGCCGCAGGGGACTCGTTGATCGAAAACATCGTCACCACCATCAGCCCGCAGCCCCAAACCACGATCCTTCCCGGAACCCCCGACGCCATCTTCACCGAGCGCCGAAACGCCATGCTGTTGTGGCTGATCGCCAGTGTGCTGACAATGGAATGGGTCGTCCGCAGACTACACAGATTGGCCTAGTATGCTTGATCCCCAACTTCAATCGTTGCTCCAATCGCTTCGTGGACGGATTCGCCGCTACGTGGTTTGGGACTCGGTGCTGGCCATCATCGCAGTCGTCTTGGTGGCGTTTTGGATCGGATTGTTGATCGACTACGTGCCCGTCACCCTGGGCGGCACCGAAATGCCTCGCTCGGCGCGGGGGATTCTGTTGGCCGCGGTCGGTTTCGCGGTGTTCGTGATCGTTGTCCGAATGCTGATCGATCGGTTAAGCCGTCCGCTTCCCGATGACAGTTTGGCCTTGTTGGTGGAGCGTCATCACCCGCAACTCGCCGGCCGCTTGGTGACCGCCGTCCAACTGTCGCGGCCCGGGCGCTCCGGCGATTCGCACTCGCCCGACCTGTTGCGTTTAGTTCACCGTGAAGCGTCCGAATCGGTGGATGAAGTCGATCCGGGGCGTGTGTTTCGGATGCAGCCGCTGATTCAAAAAGCCGCCCTGGCCGGTCCACTGTTACTGCTGGCGCTGATGTTTGCCGCCTACAGCCCCAGCGCGTTCGCCCGCGCCGCGGCCCGATTGACGCTGCTGTCCGACGCCCGCTGGCCGCGGCGGGCCAGGCTGGAAATGGTCGGCGTCGACTTGCCGACCATCAGCGCATCGAACGTCCAAGATTCGGACCCGCAGCGGATCGAATTTGAAAACGGCGTGATGCGTCTGCCCACCGGCAGCAGCGCCACATTGCGAATTCGCGCGGCCGCCGACGACGCCGAAGTCCCCTCGGCGTGCACCGTTTATTACGAGACCGATGACGGCACCCGCGGACAATCCAACATGCGACGGGTCGGACGCCAACGCGACGGCTACCAGGCGTTTGTGCTGGACGGTCCGCCGCTGAGCAACCTGGCGTCGTCGTTTTCGTTTTCCATCCAAGGTCTCGATGACCGGTTGATCGACTATCGGATCGAAGCCGCCGAACCCCCGGCGATTTCGGCGCTGAACGTCAAGATCCGCTATCCCGATTACCTCCGTGATTCCGCCAGTTCCGCCGCGACCGATGAAGCCGAGTTCGATTTCGAAACACCCTACCAAGCCGGACTGCGGATCAGCGAAGGCAGCGGTGTGACGCTGGAAGCGGTTTCGAGTCTGCCACTGGGTGATGTCGATGTGGTCCTGGAATCGGATGGGCAAGAAACCCGAGTGACAGAATTGGCGTACTCCGAGGACCGCCAGTCCGTCCGGTTGAATCTGGACACGTTCAACAACCCGACCGCGATTCGCATCGTTCCTTCCGACCCCGACGGGATCAGCGCTCAAGCCCCGTTTCGATACTTCCTGGGTGCGATTCTTGACGAACCGCCCAGCGTCTCACTTGCGCTCAACGGCATCCAATCCGCGGTCACACCGATCGCCCGGCTGCCCTTGGAATGTGTCGCCGAAGACGACTACGGCGTCGTCTCGGTGACCGCCTTCGTCGCACAGAACGCCCCGGCCAAACAAGGCGATGACGCAGCCGACGCCGCCCCGCCCGTGTCGGTCGAACCGATCTCGCAACGGCTGGAACTGAACCGCGATGGCCAGGCCGGTGCCGTCATCGATCTTCGTGAATTGACCAATTCCGGGCAAATCCCCGCGTTGCAACCCGGCGGCGCCATCAGCGTCTATGCCGAAGCACGCGACGGATACGATCTGGACGGAACCCATCTGACCACCAGCGAGATCTTTCGCTTGCAAGTCGTCACGCCCGAAGAACTGCTGACGCTGATGGAGCGACGCGAACTCGGACTCCGCACCCGGCTGGAACAAACCGTTACCGAAACCCAGGGACTCCGCGAACAACTCGCCGGGTTCCGATCCGATCGGTTTGAGCTGTTGATGGAACGCCAACAAGGGGAATCTGAACAACAGACACGGCAACGCGAACTGCGAATCATCGGACTTCGAGTCCAACAAAGCGGCTTGCAGGCCAGCAAAACCGCCGAAGAACTGACCGGAATTGCAGAGTCACTCGATGATCTGCTGCTGGAAATGGTCAACAATCGAGTTGACTCCAAGGACCGACAGGAAAGACTTGGCAGCGGAGTTCGCGACCCGCTGCGAAAGATCGCGGATGTCTCCATGGAGCAACTCAAGCAGCAGATCCGATCGATCGAAGCCTCAATCCAGCAGCCGGAACAGGCGCTCGAGCAAACCGAAGCGGCGATCCAAACCGCCGACCAAGTGCTCTTGGAGCTGACGGCCGTCTTGGAGAAAATGCTTGACTTGGAAAGCTACAATGAACTGTTGGACCTGGTTCGCGGCCTGATCCAAGATCAAGAACAACTCAAAGAAGACACCCAGCAAGAACGCAAAAACCGCGTCAAAGACTTGTTCAAATAACCGGTAATAAACTGCCGCAGACCTGGAAAACGATATGTGGGACAATGACTTGATGAATGAATCGAATCGCTCGGTCACACGTCGAGCCGCCATGCGTCCATCCACTCCCTTCCGCGTCCTCGCGGCCGCTCTCTTCGTCCTCTCGGCCTCCCTCTGCGGGGCCGTCACCGCCACCGCCCAAGATCCCGCCCCCGAGTCGGACCTGGTGCTCCGCCAAGCCGGCGTCGCCGATCGCTACCAGCGTCTCGAAGAGCTGTTGCTGCGTCTGGCCGACGTCGAGGCCGCCGAGAACCCCGACCGCGCGGCGTTGCTGCGTCAGGCGGCCAAACAGTCCCGCGAAAAGTTCGTCTTGCAGCAACTCAGGAACGCCAGCGAAGCGCTCCGAAACGAAAAATTCTCGGACGCGGTCAACAATCAGGATTCAGCCAGCGTCGGGCTCGCGGAGATCTTGAAACTGCTGACCAGCGAAGACCGGGCCAACAGGATCCGCGATGAAAAAGAACGTTTGTCGAAGATGATCAAGGATCTCAAACGCATCGAACGCTCGCAACGAAGCACCCGCGCACGGACCGAAAACGGGGCGGAACTCGATCAACTGGAGAAAGAACAGGAGTCGATCGCGGATCGCGGGCAGAAACTGAAAGATCAACTCGCTGAGGAAAACGGGGGGGAGAAGGAGTCAGGAGACAAGGAGTCAGGAGACAAGGAGTCAGGAGACAAGGAGGGAGAAGACAAGGAGGGAGAAGACAAGGAGGGAGAAGCTAAGGAGGGAGAAGCTAAGGAGGGAGAAGCTAAGGAAGGAGAAGCTAAGGAAGGGGAAGCTAAGGAAGGGGAAGCTAAGGAAGGGGAAGCCAAGGAAGGGGAAGCTAAGGAAGGGGAAGCTAAGGAAGGGGAAGCCAAGGAAGGGGAAGCCAAGGAAGGGGAAGCCAAGGAAGGGGAAGCTAAGGAGGGGGAAGCTAAGGAAGGGGAAGCTAAGGAGGGGGAAGCTAAGGAGGGGGAAGCTAAGCCTGGGTCGGAGCAACAGAGTCAGCAAGGCGAGCAGGGTCAGCAAGGCGAGCAGAGTCAGCAGCCGCAGTCGCCGCAGCAACAGGCCGAACAGAAGTTGCAGCAGGCGATCGAAAAGATGCGTCAAGCGGAGCAGGATCTGGAGCAGTCCAAGCGCGACGAGGCCGTCGAGGACCAGCTGGCGGCCGAAGAGAATCTGCGTCAGGCGATCGACGAACTCGAACAAATCCTGCGTCAACTTCGCGAAGAAGAGATGCAGAGGGAACTTGCGCGACTGGAAAGTCGTCTCAAGAAGATGGCTGCGATGCAATCAAAAGTGATCGACGACACGGCGGAGTTGGCCGCGACGCCGAAATCGCAACGCAACCGACAAACGGACCTGAAAGCCGGCGATTTGTCCTTTGACCAAAAGAAAATCACGGTCGAAGCGGATCGCGCGATGTTGCTGCTGCGGGAAGAAGGCTCCAGCGTGGCGTTCCCCGAGGTGGTGGCGCAAATCCGCGACGAAAGTGAACGAATTGCCCAGAGATTAGGCAAAACGCAAATTGATGCCGTCACACAAGGCATGCAACAAGATGTCCTGGCCGCCATCGAAGAAATGATCGGGGCTTTACAACAGGCTCAGCGGGACCTGGAAAAACAAAAACAACAGGGCCAATCCGCCCCCCAACAGGCCGGACAGCCCGGAGAACAGCCGCTGGTGGGCGCCATTTCCGAGCTGAAACTGATCCGAACGATGGAAACCAGGATCAAATCGACAACACAACGTTATGCCGGACTCCTACAATCGGATGAGACTTCGGCACAGGACGTGCTTCCTTTGCTAAAGAACTTGTCCGATCGCCAGGCTAGGCTGTACAAAATAACGCGTGACTTGGTGATGCAGCGCAATAAGTAAGCGACTCCAACACAGGCGGACCACTGTGATTCGTAATCGAACCTCTCAGAAGCGGCGGAGTTTTCTCTGTTCAGTCCCGTCTTACTGTTTCGTTTTCTTGCTGCTCGGGTCGACCGCGATGGCGGATCGATCGCTGGAAAGTGAACAGAGTTGGAAGGCCCTCGACGGCGAACAAATGTCGGCTCTGCTGCGCGGTTCGCTCAACGACTACGGCGCCCCGCCGGCCGCCAGCGCGGAAGCGTCCGAGCGGTTTCGGCTGCAATTGGAACAATCCGATCAGGACCCGATGGATGCCTTTGTCGAGGCGGTCGCCGGTTTGACCGACGCGGTCGAGCGTCTGGCGGAGATCGCGGCCAAAGACCCGCTCGCCGCCGCGGCCAGTATCGACCCCTCCGCGGCCGACTACGCGGAAATCGAATCGTTACCCAAGCCGATCCGGATGACCGTCCGAACCTGGTTGGGCCGGTTGCTGGTGCGATCACGCCTGTACGACGAAGCGCTGCCGGTGATCGCCGAAGTCGACGCGACCGAGTCGATCGACCCCGCCAGCTCGTTGTTCTATCGCGGTGCCTGTTACCACGCGTTGCTGATGAAACAAGAAGCGCTCACCGACCTCCGCACCCTGCTGGAAAACGAAGACGATTGCCCGATCCGATTCTCTCGACTGGCAAAGCTGATGGTCGCCGACATCAAACCCCTCAAAGAGGACTCGCTGGACGAAATCTCACGGTTGATGACCGATGTCACCCGCCGTCTGGATCTCGGCCGAAGCGATGAAAAGGTCGAAGGCCAAGAACAGAAGATCATCGACAAGCTGACCAAGTTGATCGACAAACTCGAAGAGCAACAACAGCAGCAGCAACAACAACAGCAGGGCGGCGGCAGCTCGGGAGGCGATCCGAAAAACGGCCAAGAATCGCCGATGCAAGACAGCCAGATCGCCGGGGGCAGCGGAGACGGAAACGTCAAAAAGAAGAACCTGGGCGACGACGACGGCTGGGGAAACCTGCCGCCGGCCGAACGCAAAGAAGCCCTGCAAAAGATCAGCCGCGATCTGCCCACCCACTATCGCGACGCCATCGAAGCCTACTTCCGCAAACGAGCCACCGACGGCTGAGTGCCCCGTCCAGCTTAGGACGACCGCTTTCCGAGTACGACGGCCCTTCCGGGCCGTCGTCCAGAGGGCTCGCCCCGACCACCTACAAAGGCGTCGTACAACGGTCCGCTTTGCGGGTACGACGGCCCTTCCGGGCCGTCGTCCAGAGGGCTCGCCCCGACCACCTACAAAGGCGTCGTACAACGGTCCGCTTTGCGGGTACGACGGCCCTTCCGGGCCGTCGTCCAGAGGGCTCGCCCCGACCACCTACAAAGGGCGTCGTACAACGGTCCGCTTTCCGCATCACACTCCCTCACCCATTTTCCGTCGGCCGCAGCACCGGAAACAGGATCACGTCGCGAATCGATTTCTGTCCCGTCAGGATCATCACCAGGCGATCGATTCCGATCCCCAGCCCGCCTGCCGGTGGCATCGCGTGACGCAGTGCGCGGATAAAGTCGTGGTCCATCTTGGCCATCGACTCTTCATCATTCTGCCCTTCCAATTGCGTTTCAAACAGCTTCTGCTGCAGGTCGGGATCGTTCAATTCGGTGTAGGCGTTAGCCAGTTCCATCCCACTGATGAACAGCTCGAACCGTTCGGCGATTTCGGGGTTGTCCCGTTTGCGTTTCGTCAGCGGACAAATACTGGCGGGGTAGTCGATCACAAAAATTGGCCCTTCCAGCGTGTCCTCGACTTTCTCTTCAAAGATCTCGTTGCGGACGACATCGGGGTGCTTGTGTTCGGTGTCCAGGCCTAATTTTTTGGCGTACTCGATCACCGCGTCGTCATCGGTCTCGTCGATTCCCGTCGCCTGTTTGAACAACTCGGCGTAAGTGGCCCGCTTGAACGGTGGTGTGAAATCGATCGTCTTGCCCGCGTATTCGCGTTGGTATCCGCCGCCGATCGCTTCGATGGCGTCACAGATCACGCGTTCGGTCAATTCCATCATCGAGACATAATCGCCGTACGCTTGATAGACCTCCAGCATCGTGAATTCTGGATTGTGCCGCGGGCTGAGGCCTTCGTTGCGATAGACACGCCCGAGTTCGTAGACGCGTTCCATGCCGCCGACCATCAGCCGTTTCAGGTGCAGTTCGAGTGCGATCCGCATGGTCAGCCCCATGTCGAGCGCGTTGTGGTGCGTTTCGAAGGGGCGTGCCGCGGCGCCACCGGCAACGGTATGAAGCGTCGGGCCTTCGACCTCGCAAAACCCATCCGCATCCAGTGTCGCCCGGATCGACTTGACGATTCGCGTGCGGTCCAAGAACGTTTCCATGGTGCCGTCGTTGAACGCCAGGTCGGCGTACCGCATCCGCTGCTTCAGATCGACGTTGGTCAGCCCCGCGTGCTTTTCCGGTGGCGGTTCCAGCATCTTGGTCTGGAACGTCAACTTCTCGGCGAACACGGTCAATTCGCCGGTGTTGGTGCGTCCCAACCGTCCTTCGGCGGCGATCAAATCCCCCAGGTCGAACAGCTTGGCGAGCGCGAAATCATCCTCGCCGACTTGTTTCTTGCCGATAAAGATTTGGATCGATCCGGTCCAATCCTTGATGTTCAAAAAAATCAGCTTGCCGGTCGGTCGAGCCAGCATGATGCGGCCGGCGACGCGAACCGTCGGACCGATTTCTTCGCCGGGACCGTTGTCCGATTTCCACTGGCGATAATCGACGTCGTCGGATTCGACGTCCGGCAGCTCTAGAACCTGGCCGTCTTTGGTTTGAAACTTGATTTCGGGGATCCGTTTGCGGCAATCCCCGATCAACGTCCGGTCGTCAAACCGCGAACCATAGGGGTCGATCCCCATCGCTTCAATTTGTCGCAGTTTTTCGCGGCGTGCCACTCTCGGGTCGGTGTTGTCACCATCGTCGGGAGATCCATTTTCGTTGCCGCCGTCTGGGTTCTGATTCATCTTGACTGCTGATTGGGTTGAAAACTGCCGCGGAAAACGACCGAATTTCCGAGCGTGGGCCGAATTGTCGAACCGATCGCCCGTTTTGACAAGGCGAGGGCCCGGGAGCTGTCTTGACCCGGAACGCGACGGTTGGCTATCAGACGGTTTGTTGTTGCCGGCGTCGTCGTGACGCTGGACCATGACGCGTTTTTCTCCCGCCACCGATCGAATCCGAGTCCCCCATGAGTCGTTTTCTCGCCGTCACCCTGTTCCTGGTCATCGCCAGCTGTTTTTCCGCCACCGACCAAGCGTCGGCGGCCGAAGTCGTCCATTTCCAGTGCAAGGAATGGAAAGCGAAACACATCCACGACGCCAAAAAGGCAACCGCGATTGCCGGGACGTTGAAAAAACTGGGGTGTGAAGTCAAGGAAGAGCAGCACAACGGCCATCTGGACGTCAAATACCGCTGCGTCAAGGAACGCAAGCTGCCCGTGAAATCCCACGCCGAAGCCGTCAAATGGGAAAAGTGGTTCAAAGAATACGGGTTCAAGGTCTACCACACCCACTAATGCTTGCCGTCTGGAAAGTGGGGTAAGCATCCTGCTTGCCATCTGGAATTGCCCCGCACTGGCAAGCTGGAAGCTTACGCCACTTGCCCCGAACCCGAATTGTGATTTACACTTCTGTGATGGACGGCAGCCCGTTTCGACGACGCGGTCGTTCCCCCAGGAGGATAAGCGAATTGGCAAGCAGACTGATTCGAAATCAGTTGCCGCGCAAGCGGTTGTGGGTTCGAGTCCCATGTCCTCCGCTGTGACCAACACACCCTCGAAAACGTTATGTTTTCGAGGGTGTTTTTTTTGGCACCACCCACCTGGCCCCCCTATTCCATCCAGCCATCCAAAAAGGTGTCGGACACCTTTTTTCTTCCCTGGCCCCCCTATTCCATCCAACCATCCAAAAAGGTGTCGCCATCCAAAAAGGTGTCGGACACCTTTTTTCTTCTGGCTGCAACGCTGCGTCTGAACGCGGGCATCTGGCTGTCAGTTTTTTTTCGATTCGCTGTCGGGCAGGTGCCGGAAAGAGCGGTTGCTTGATTGGAGGGGAGCTAAAACACGAACCCTCCCCGCATTTTTTGTGTGCTCGGGTTTGTGCGTTCAGAACGGTTCACCGAGCGTCCCCAGTGCCCGCTCCAGAGCTGCATCAGCAAGAATGAGTCGAAGAAGATGAGTGTTCGCCAGAAAAAACTTCCGATCGCGGCCCTGGAACGAATTGATGATCGGTGCGCCGAATTCGAACGACATTGGCAGTCGGGCGATCCATCGACCATCGAATCGGTCCTGGAGGGGGACGTGACCGATGATGAACGCGACGTGCTGCTGGCCGAATTGGTCGTTTTGGAAATCGACTATCGGCGACGACGCGGTGAGTCGCCGACGAAGCAGGAGTACCTGGACCGATTTCCCGATCATGTCACGGCAATCAACGGCGCGCTGAAGGACGACGACAAGCGAGCCGGTGCATTTGTGCCGCCGACGATCGGACGTCTGGCCGAGTTGTTCCCCGCCCTGGAGGTGCTCGAGCTTCTCGGCGCGGGAGGCATGGGGGCTGTCTACAAGGCGCGACAAAAGGGGCTCGATCGCATGGTCGCGCTGAAAGTCCTGCCGGAAGAATTTGCCCACGAAGTGAATTTTGCCCTCCGGTTCACCCGCGAAGCCCGCACGCTGGCGAAGCTCAACCACCCCAACATCGTTTCGGTTTTCGAATTCGGGAAAGTCGAGGACACACACTACTTCTTGATGGAGTTCGTCGACGGCCCCACCCTTCGCGACGTCGTCAGCGCCGGTCAGTTGTCACCCGAGCACGCGTTGGCAATCGTGCCGCATCTCTGTGACGCGTTGCAATTCGCCCACGACAAGGGCGTCATCCACCGCGACATCAAGCCGGAAAACATCCTGATGGCCAAAGACGGTTCGGTAAAGATTGCCGACTTCGGTCTGTCGCGGATCCTGGGCAGCGACAGCCAGCAGACGATGCTGACCGGGACGCACCAGATCATGGGGACGCCGCGGTACATGGCTCCGGAACAGCTGGAAGGCGCTCGCGGTGTTGACCATCGAGCCGACATCTATTCCCTGGGCGTGGTCTTTTATGAAATGCTGACCGGCGAGCTTCCGATCGGACGATTCGCCGCCCCGTCACAGAAGGTCCAGATTGACGTGCGGCTCGACGAGGTGGTTCTGCGAACACTGGAAAAGGAACCGCAACGCCGGTACCAACACGCAAGCCAGATCAAATCCGACATGCAGACGATCGCGTCGACGAGCAACCCGTCGCTGGCACCCACCATGATTGTTGGCGACGTCGCCCGGCAGACCGACACCCCGTCGGCGATCCAGCCGTCCACGGCAAGTCTGCAACACCAGGAGTTGGCCGCGCGGTTGTTGTTGACGCGCCGCGACCTGATGGAACGCGTCGGCACGTCGCTGCGTCCGCTCTTTCGAGGACAAATCCTCCAGATCGTGATCGGGGTCGTCATCATCGTCTTGGGCGCTCAATGCTGGGCACAAAACATCCATGTGCCCCATCGACTGGTCTGCGGAATCATTCTGCACGTCTACGGAATCCTCGTGATCGCCGCCGCAGCAGCCGTCTGCACCCGAATCAATCGAATCGACTACTCCGAACCCGTCGACCAGATCCGCAACAAACTGAACGCCGTCAGAAACATCTACCTTCAAGTCGGCGCGGTGATCGGATTCCCATGGTGGTTGATGTGGATTCCGGTCACGGTTGCGATCGGTTTCGATGCCGTTTTGCATCCGAATTCACTGATCCCGTCACTCGCCATCGGCGTCGTCGGATTGGTAGTCTCCTACTGGCTGTACCTGCGAGTCCAGCGATCCGACAAGCCGTCGGCGGAGGCCTGGCGAAAACGATTCGCCGGCAACAGCATCACCAACGCGTTTCTGGTCCTGGCCGAGATCGAACAAGCTCAGATTCGATAGGGGATTTCTCGCCATCATTCTGCCGCAAGCGTCAGAAAGTCCGTCAATCCCTGCGCTCGTTTCCAAGTCTCCGGCACCAATCCTAGGAGTTCAACATCAGTACTTCATTCGACACCGCCGTCATCCCCACCCCACCGCAGGACGCATCGAAAACTCCACCGGCAGCCACGGTTCCCGCCATCGAGCCGACGATTAAGCGGCGCCATGACCTGGACGCGCTACGTGCGATTGCGATGTTGTTGGGGATCGTGCTCCACGCCGCACTCTCGTTTTCTCCGATCCCCTGGACCGTCAAGGACTCGCAACAGAGCGACTTCTACTCCGTTCTATTCGCCGCCCTGCATGGGTTTCGCATGCCGCTGTTTTTCATGCTGAGCGGTTTTTTCACGGCAATGCTGTGGCGAAAGCGAGGACTCGGCGGGCTGATCAAACAACGACTCAAACGAATCGGCCTGCCGCTTTTTCTCGGTTGCTTGACCATCGTGCCGGCCATGTGGGCGGTCAGTTCCTTCGTCAGTCGACCGTCATCGGGCGGATCCCAGAACGCGGCCGTCTGGGAAGCGGTCGTCGCGGGTGACACCGAGCGTGTCCGAACCGCGCTGGAAAACGATGAAATTGCGGTCGACGCGGTCAGCCAGGATGGCGCGTCGCTGTTGACCGTCGCAGTCTTTCTCGGCCACACAGAAATGGTTGAAATGCTGCTGGAAACGGGAGCCGACGTGAACCAGCGAAACGGCGATCAGGGCACGGCCTTGCATAGCGCAGCGTTCATCGGCCGCGCCGAAGAGGCCGCCCTCCTGTTGCGTGCCGGAGCCGACGCGGACGCCGTCGACGCAAACGGACAAACGCCAAAGGACGTGCTCAAGATCGACTTCGGCACCACCAACTTCATCGCGACCACGTTTGGGCTTCCGTTGGACGAACAGACCTTGATGGTCGGTCGATCCGAGATCGCCAATCAGCTCGGCGTGGGGGACGATTTCGGTTCTGGCAGTGGTGTCGCAGAAGGTCCCGGTTGGAAAACGGTCGAGGCGTTATTGTTTCAGTTTCCGGTCTTCATGCATTTGTGGTTCCTCTGGTTTCTTTGTTGGTTGATCGCGGCATTCCTGATCTACGCGCCCCTCGCCGATGCATTGAAGCTCCGCAAGCTTCCCTCCTGGCTGGTGTGTTCTCCGCTCAGTCTGTTGTGGCTGATTCCGCTGACGATGTTGCCCCTGTCGCACATGAACCCGAACGGTTTCGGTCCGGAGCCCTCGATCGGTCTGCTGCCGCTTCCCAGCGTGCTCGCCTACTACGCCGTGTTCTTTTTCTTCGGCGCCTTGTACTGGGACATGGACGACGCCGATGGCCGTCTCGGGCGGGCGTGGGCGATCAGCTTGCCGATCGCGGTGTTCCTGGTCTTTCCGATCGGTCTGGATTGGGTCTCCGGAACGTTCGGGATCGTTCCGACACAGCAAGACCACTCCCTCCATGCACTTGCGGCACTCTTCCTGCAGGCCCTGTTTGCCTGGCTGATGATCTTCGGATCGATCGGGCTGTGCCGGCGCCTGATGTCTCGCGAGAGCCGTACGATGCGGTACATTTCCGACTCGTCCTACTGGCTGTATCTGGTTCACCTTCCGCTTGTCCTGCTGGCCCAGTGGTTCGTTCGGGATTCCACGGTGCCCGCGTTTGTGAAGTTTGCGGGAATCACGATCGTGATCTCCGCATTCCTGTTGCTGACCTACCAATTCGGCGTCCGCTACACGCTCATCGGTCGAATCCTGAACGGGCCGCGACAAAGGAACTCGTAACGACGTTCGCTTGAGGCCGCGAGCCAGTGCCACTTACTTTGGCGTCAGGCGGGGTGTTTTTGTTAGCGGAAGGGCGCGAGCCCTCCGGTCTTTCACGGTGTTTTTGAAACGCGACCGGACGGCTCGCGGGTTGTCGATTTGGTCGGGATCTGCGGAGTCAATGGTGAGCCGCTGGCCGTAAGGTCTCGGGCAGCGTCGCAGTGCCCGGCCGCTTACGCGGCGCGCGGCTCACAAAATCGACAGCCCACTTGCGCCGTTCCGCTAACACCGTCAGCGCTCAAGTAAGGATCGAACGGAAAATAAGTGTCGGATCCTACGAGTGGGATAGGCTTCCAGCCTGTCATTGCACCGTCGACAGGCTGGAAGCCTATCCCACTTATCTTCCGTGCGTTGCTAAGTGGCATTGGGCTCGCGGGCTGTCGATTTAGTCGGGATCTGCTGAGTCAATGGTGAGCCGCTGGCCGTAAGGCCTCGGGCAGCGTCGCAATGCCCGGCCGCTTACGCGGCGCGCGGCTCACAAAATCGACAGCCCGCTAGCGCCCCTGCCGCTAACACCTTAGGCAGGAAAGAACCCGGGTCGATCAAACCCGGGTTTAGACTCTGCCAGCCGACTCTGCCAGCCGACTCTGCCAGCCGACTCTGCCAGCCGACGCGGCACACCAGACCGGATCCCTGGGCGTTCGGATTGAATCACCGAACTCTGTTCACAAAGAAACAATCTGACTCGCAGCGCCGATGTCAGTGGGCTGTGTTGATCAGAAAACCTCGAAAGCTTGCAAACACTCCCGCTGGGTCGGGTGGCGATGTCGCCGGATTGCCGAAGGGGATGTCATAGCCTCTGGCAGTTGCGAGCCCCGCGAAGTTGCCGTCCGAGTCGGTAAACGTAATGAAAATGATCGTCTCGAACAGAACAAAGGGTAGTGAAGGTTCAATTAATACCGTTGGATTCGTATCAAAACCGATGTATTTCCCGGTTAAGATCTCGCCGTCTTCAGACTGCCATTGGAAAGATCCGTCGTACTTCGCGTAAATCCCGAATAACGGTTGATCGAAGACGCATGTTACGGCTGCTCCGTCGCCGCCCAGGTTGATTCCATTGACGTTGACGTGATATTGGCCCGTCACCGCCAACTCAACCCCGGGCACGGGACTCGTGCAAACCCCAATCGGTTCCGGTGCGCCGTGTATATAATCAACGGTTCCCTTGATTGGAATCAACCAGTTGTTTGCAACCGTTTCTCGTGCGTGCAAACACGAAACCAATACCATCACCATCAAACAAGCTATGCGAATCATAAAGTCTGTCCTTCAAAGTATGAGAGCCTTTCATGGTCAGGGGGCAAGTACACCCCGTTCCGGCGGAAATGTAACGGACAGTCGATCGTCGGTCGATATCACTTAGACAGAAGCCCAACCGGTTTGCTGATGGTGCCAACTTGCCCACCGCAAATTCACAGTTACGGCGTGTTGAACCATCTCGCACGGTGACTGCTTCTCGATCACAATCACGCAACGCGCAGACAGCCGTCCGCCGAACTGCGTCGCAGACGCATCCCCACCTCAACGCCCCCACCGATCGATCAATCAGAGATGCTGATTCACTGTTTCAAAAAACAACTCCCGTCCCTTCTCGCACTCCTTACATTGGTGATTGCCGCCGGTCCGTCATCGGGTCAGGATCCCGACCCGATTGCGACGCTGCAGGAAGAAGCCGTGCGAGCGAACCGCTCCGAATGGGGCCATTGGGGGCCCGACCCGAGCAAATATTCGAGCTGGAAAAACCACAGCAATCGGCTGATCCCCGTCTACACCTTTGGAATGGATCTGAAATCGGTGAGCGGTGAAAACAGCGTGTACCGTGACCGGGCGGCGTTGGAGAACCTGTACGGCCAAGTCCCTTCGGAAACCTTCAATCCCGAAGCGGAATACTTTGACCAGACCGATGTTTATCGGCTGCAAAAGTCTGCGTTCGAATCGGGCAAGAAACGAATCATCCTGTTCGTCTTTGACGGGATGGACTGGGACACCACGCGGGCTGCGGCGATCGCGAAACAGGGCAAGGTCAGCTACGACAGCGGCCGCGGCCAGGGTCTTGCCTTTCAAGACTACCGTGGTGCGAAAACCGACTTCGGATTCTACGTCACCAGCCCCCACAATGACGGAACTTCCATCAACGTCGACGATCAGATCGTCACGACGCCCGGCGGCAAGGTGCCCGGCGGATACGATCCGGCGCTGTGTGGCGCGACGCCTTGGAGTCCGATCACCGACGTCGATTACCCGATCGCCAAAAGCAAGCAGACCAAGCACGCCTTCACCGACTCCGCCTCGTCGGCAACCTCGATGACGTCGGGGATCAAAACCTACAACGCGGCGATCAACGTGGATCCGCGGGGACGTGAAGTCCTGCCGATCGCCAGGACACTGCAAGAAAAAAACATCCCCGTTGGTGTGGTCACCAGCGTTCCGATCAGCCACGCCACCCCCGCCTGCGCTTACGCCAGCAATGTGCATCGCGGTGACTATCAAGACCTGACGCGCGACCTGGTCGGGCTTCCGTCCAGCTACCATCCCGGCGGACTGTCGGGCGTTGATGTACTGATCGGTGGCGGCTGGGGGACCGACAAAGACACCGATGGTTCGCAGGGAAAAAACTTTGTGCCCGGCAATCGGTACATCACCAGCGATGACCTGGCCGCCATCGACGTCGCCAACGGAGGCCAGTATGTCGTGGCGCAACGCACGCCGGGTAAAACGGGCACGGAAGTCTTGAACGACGCGGTCCGCCACGCCAAAACCAGCGGCGATCGTTTGTTCGGCTACTTCGGCGTCCAAGGCGGACACCTGCCGTTCCGCACCGCCGACGGGAACTACGATCCGGTGATCAGTTTTGGGAATCCCACACCGGAAGCGGCAGAGGTCTACAGCCCTGAAGACGGGCGAGAAAACGTCCAACTGCGCGAGATGGCGGTTGCCGCGCTCGATGTCCTCGACGCGCGATCGGAACGCTGGTGGTTGATGATCGAATGTGGCGACGTCGACTGGGCCAACCATTCCAACAACATCGACAACTCCATCGGCGCCGTCCTCAGTGGCGACGATGCCTTCGCCGCCGTCGTCGAGTGGATCGAGCAACACGGCGGCTGGGACGAAACCGTGCTGATTCTGACCGCCGACCACGGACACTACTTTCAACTGGACCAGCCCGAAGCACTCATTCCTTGATCCAGAACCAGCCCCTCAACTCGCCCTCCTTGAACCCAGTCGCTCGATCGTCCGGATAGAGTTGGGCGAGCTTCTGCTGGATCTCGGGCGCGATTTGCTCGTCTGGACCGTGGCACATCAAACACTGCGCCTGCAGCTTGATCGGCAACAGGGCTGCCGCAGATTCATCGGACAGCACCGCGAAGACCGGCGTGTCGACGTTCTGTTCGACCAACGCTGCGGCCCAATCGGGAGGCTGATTGTTGGGATTGCGGAGCCGAACGCCCGTGCGACCGATTTGCACCGCGTGTTCGGCCCCCACTTCCTTGGCAATCTTGACTGCTTCCTGGCTGCACACCCCGATCGCTCCGGCCGGGCCTGCGTCCGCCATCGCTTCCATCAAACGGCCCGACAGACGCGTGAACAAGGCGTCCTTCGCGGCAAGCATCGCCGCTTTGCTTTCCTCACTCGGTGTCGCCCCCTCGACGATCGACAGGGACGGTTCGCCGGTGGGTGTCTGATCCGTCACCGGCTCCGTCTTCGTTCCCGTGCATCCCGTTGCCGTGAACAGCAACAGCGAAAGCGCTAAAATTAAATGGTGCGTCCGTTTCATGCTTGCGATCCCCCGCGAGGTTGGATGGAGTGGAGACGCCGGTACTGTCGGATCTCGCCCGACTCCGTTATATCGTCAGGTGGCGAGACGTCAAGGTTTTTATGCGGAGGCAATTCGCCGCGACGACTCAAGACTGCCTCTCCGAAGAACGCCTATAATGCTGGGCGACCGACATCATGCGTTCCATCGCGCCCCACCCACACGGAGCAACGGTTGTGAGCAACAAGACATCCTGTGACCAACAGACTTCCAAGCGTGAAACTGTCTCGCTTCCGCGGCGGCGATTGTTGCAAGCCGGTGCGGCATCGATTGCCTCGGGTGCACTCGGCGTCAAGGCGTTTGGGGCAGCCGATCGTCCGGTCAAGCGCGTCGGGCTGATCGGCGCGGGTTGGTACGGCAAGAGTGACCTGTGGCGGTTGATTCAAGTGACGCCCGTCGAAGTCGTTTGCATCTGCGACGTCGATCAACGGATGCTCAATGAAGCGGTTCAAATCGCCAGTGAACGTCAGCCGTCGGGGAAAAAGCCGAAGACGTACATCGATTACCGCGAGATGCTGAACGAAAACCGGCTGGACATCGTCGTCATCGGCACGCCAGACCATTGGCACGCGTTGCAAGCCATCGCGGCGATGGAATCGGGGGCGGATGTGTACGTCCAAAAACCGATCAGCGTCGACGTGCTGGAGGGCGAAGCGATGGTCGATGCGGCCCGGCGACTGAACCGCGTCGTCCAAGTCGGCACGCAGCGCAAGAGCACTCCGCACTTGATCGATGTGAAAAAACAGGTCGTCGAAGCGGGGCTGTTGGGCAAGATCGGTCACGTCGAAATGTGCTGTTACTATCACATGCGGGCCAACGGCAATCCCGACGTGATGCCGGTGCCGGATCACCTGGATTACGACATGTGGACCGGTCCCGCTCCGCTAAGACCCTATGACGGGTTGCCGCACAAACGATGGTGGCGAACCTTCACCGAATACGGCAACGGCATCATGGGGGACATGTGTGTCCATATGCTGGATACCGCCCGCTGGATGTTGGGGCTCGGCTGGCCGAATCGCATCGCGTCCACCGGCGGCATCCTGGTTCAAACCGATGGCAAGTCGAATATTGCCGACACGCAGAGCGCGACGTTTGAGTTCGACGATTTCAACGCCCAATGGACCCATCGCAGCTGGGGTTCGCCGACCGATCCCGATTATCCTTGGGCGTTGTTCATCTATGGTGAAAAGGGCACGTTGAAGGCGAGCACGATGCGGGCGGACTTTATCCCGCAAGACAAACGCGCCAAACCGCTCCATTTCGATTGCTTCTTCGAGCGAGAAAAGTACCCCGAAGATTTGACGGAGAAGGACATCGAACTGAACGCGGCCCCGGCGACGCGTTTACACATGCTGGATTTTCTCCAGGCGATCGAAAACCGCAGCCGCCCGGTGGCCGACATCGAAGAAGGCCACATTTCGACGGCGAGCTGTATTTTGGCGAACCTCTCGATGCGGCTCGGAGGGCGACCGCTGGAATATGATCCAAAGCAACGTGTGATCCTGGGCGATGAAGAAGCGACCATGCTGCTTCGACGTGACTATCGCGAACCCTGGCAGCATCCGTTTGCGGATTGAGCACAGAGCGAGGCAGCATCGGTATCGACACACCGGAAGTCACCCTCCCTGGCAGGGAGGGTCGAGCGAAGCGAGGGGAGGGTCGATTGGTTGTGATGAGGTCAGCGGACCGTTGTACGACCTCCTTTCCAGGTCGTCGTCGGAAGTCCAACGGACGACGGCCCGGAAGGGCCATCGTACTCCGAAAGCGGACCGTTGTACGACCTCCTTTCCAGGTCGTCGTCAGGAGTCCAACGGACGACGGCCCGGAAGGGCCGTCGTACTCCGAAAGCGGACCGTTGTACGACGTCCTTTCTAGGTCGTCGCCGGCAGTCCAACGGACGACGGCCCGGAAGGGCCATCGTACTCCGAAAGCGGACCGTTGTACGACCTCCTTTCTAGGTCGTCGCCGGCAGTCCAACGGACGACGGCCCGGAAGGGCCATCGTACTCCGAAAGCGGACCGTTGTACGACGTCCTTTCCAGGTCGTCGTCGGAAGTCCAGCGGACGACGGCCCGGAAGGGCCATCGTACTCCGAAAGCGGACCGTTGTACGACGTCCTTTCCAGGTCGTCGCCGGAAGTCCAGCGGACGACGGCCCGGAAGGGCCATCGTACTCCGAAAGCGGACCGTTGTACGACGTCCTTTCCAGGTCGTCGTCGGCAGTCCAACGGACGACGGCCCGGAAGGGACGTCGTACCTGGAAAGCGGACCGTTGTACGACGTCCTTTCCAAGTCGTCGTCAGGAGTCCAACGGACGACGGCCCGGAAGGGCCGTCGTACTCCGAAAAACTGGAGGCCTCGCGCCCTACCGCTAACCATACTCGACAGCGGATCGCGATCGGGGTTTCGATCAACGCTTCGGCGGTGCGTGGTTCTTGGGCAGCTCCGAGTAGCCGTTCTTGATGAAGAGCGAAACGACTTTGGCATGTTCCTGCAGCAGCTTGGCGACGTAGGCGTCCTTTGACGTTTCCCGGACCAGCACGCCATGCTCGGTGTGTTCCACATCCATCTTGATCTTCTTCGCGTTGGCGAAGATTTCGCGGAACAAGGGGTCTCGCATGCGGATCGGATTGACGTGTTCCATCCGGTCGTACATCGATTCGACGTGTTTCTGGATCCGTGCGGCCACATCTTCGTCGTCCGATTCGGTCAGCGTTTCGATGCCGTTGGGCAAATTCTTGACGGTGCGTCGGATCGTTTCTTTGTGTTCGATCAAGAAGAAAAAGTCTTCGTGATCGATGTCATGCTGGGCGTCATGGCCATGTCCGCGTCCCATGCCGGGCCCGCCCCGCATCGCGGCTCCCTTTCCCAGCGGCTGGGGCTGTTTCGCGGCAACGGTTTCGGCGTCCGTCCGCACAGCGGCGCAATCGGTGCATTCCTGTTTGCATTCATCGTCGCTACAAAACTGACACGACTTCCCTGCTTCCTTTGCGGTCGCGTCAACGTTTGCGGCTTTGTTTCCCGCGTCGGCACACTTGCCGCATCCGGCTGCGGCGGTCGGATTCAGACAACCACTGCATTGCGGGGCGTCCTCTGAGTCCGAGGCTGCCAAACAGCAAGCCGGCTTGGCATCGGATTCCTTTCCCGTATCGGCCGCGGCGGCCTTGTCCAGGCAACACGATGGCGTTGCCGCGGCCGGTTTGTCGGCCGCTGCATCGGAGTCACTCGGGGGCGCGCCGGTCAATCCCGAGGCCAGGACAAGCAGAACGGTGAACGTCGCGGACAGCCAGACAAGCATCTTCATGGTTTTTCCTTTTGGGTTCGCCCCGTCGACCGGAGCCACAGTGGATGGTTTTGACAGATCAATAGGCAACCACCGTGCCGTTGGCGTCGGAATCTGCGAACTGGGGAGGACGCGTCCCGCCGAAAAACAGCATGAAACACGGAAATCCCCGGTGTCTTGGAGCGCATTCTTTTTCAATCGATTTCCTGTTTTGTCGCCGATCGTCGATCTGACCCTGAACGCCAACCCCAACTGCGCAAAAATTGCAGGGTCAACGGGGACGTCTCCTGCATTCCTTGCAGGGCAGTGGGTTCTAGCACGAGCGATAAAGCGAACGGCGGCACCGAAATGACGGACGTTTTGCCGCGGATCGACCGAACGGACGGATTCCCGGGTCCCGCCGCGGATCGCGGCATTGCATTTGCTTCCCTAGTTCCCAGACAAATCCATCAACCACCGAGGTGATTGCCATGAAACGGTTACCAATCTTTCTCGCCGCCATCGCGATGCTCACGATCGTGCTCCCGCTGACTGCCAGCGCTCAACAACGCAAAGGAAGAGCGGGTGCCGGGCAGGGCACCGGACAGGGCCGTGGTTCTCAGCGAGCCATCAATCAATCGCGATCGGGAAATCCCGGCAATGGTTCCGCGCAACCATCCAACCGCGGACGACAATCAACGCCGCTGTATGACTTCAACGACAACTCGATCGACCTGCTCCGCTTGTGGGAAGAGGAGAAACTGGCGCGCGATGTTTACAACAAGCTCGCGGAGACATCGAGCGAGAGGGTGTTCCGCAATCTTTCACGCGCCGAAAGCCAACACATGCAGTCTGTGGCGAGGCTGATCGGAGGCAGCGGGATTGGGCTGCAACGATCCAGCAACACCCCGGGCGTGTTCGTGACACCCGAATACCAACGGCTGTATCAGACCCTGATCGCCGAGGGCAGTCGCAGTCCGTTGGACGCACTGAAGGCGGGCGCCAAAATCGAAGAAATGGACATCGCCGACCTCCGCAAACAACTGGCCGCCACCAGCGTTCCCCAGACCCGTCAGGTGCTGGAGCGTTTGATGCAGGGTTCGCAGAACCACCTTCGCGCGTTCGCATCCCAGATTGCATCGCAGGGATCCACCTACACGGCACAGTTTCTGACCCAGGCTGAGTTCGATGCGATCGCAAACTCCAGCGGCAACGGCAACGCACGCCAGGGCGCCGGTCGCGGCGGCAACGGTCGCGGCGGCAACGGTCGCGGCGGCAACGGTCGCGGCGGCAACGGTCGCGGCGGAGGTGCCGGAAACGGTGCCGGCGGTCAGGGCCCTGCTGCCGGCGGTCGGGGCCCTGGTGCCGGCGGTCAGGGCCGAGGACTTTGACGTTCAAAGGTGCGAGCGAAACGGCGCGAGCGAAACGGCGCGAGCGAAACGGCGCGAGCGACCTGTCAATTTTAGCCCGCACGCGTTAGCAAGGGGTCACGCGGCGTCCCTCGCATAACAATGATCGGAAGCAAAGTGGGATAGGCTTCCGGCCTGTCGATGCCGAAATGACAGGCTGGAAGCCTATCCCACTCCAATTGTACGGTTTGGCCCACGACGCCAGCCCTCTCCGTTCTACAATGCCCCATCCCCAATGCGAACAGGAAAACGATGCAGCCCATCAACCGCACACGAATTCCCAAGCCACGGATCGTCGGTCTGGTGGTACTGGTCGGTTTGTGGGTGATGTTTGCGGTGTGGCAGCGCGCCGAGCATGTCCATCAATGTCGACTGATCCACGCGACGCTCTCGTCACAAGGGGATGCGTTGTCGACCGCGGTCAGCAACTCGATTCAATCGCATCGTTGGTTCAGCCCATTTGTTCGGCAACAGCTTCCCTCGACGCTCGAAACACTCGCTCGATCGACCAACGTGCTTGCCATCGCCGTCGTCGCCAATGGCAACGTGGAACAGTCGTACGTTGCGGGGGACGAACGCCTGATCGCGTATGAGTTGCCCGTGGGGGAACATGTCGTCGAGAACACGTTGCAACGGGTCCGCGAATTTCAGATGCAAAACGATCCGCCGATGCCGGGAGGATTGTCGGTGGCGATGGAACGGCGGGGCACGGAGTCGTTTCGATCGGTTGTCGTGCTGGATCGGACGGAAACGATGTCCCAGTTTTACCTCGAAGCGCGAAGCCGGATCCTGATTTTTGTGCTGGGAACGCTGCTGCTGGCCTCGATCGGTGCGGTCTGGCAATTCACGGTCCGGCTGGCCCAATCCGAAGGCAAGACGCGATTGCTGACCGCCGAGACGAGGCATTTGCGGGAATTAGGACAAGCGGCGGCGGGACTTGCCCACGAAACACGAAATCCGTTGGGATTGATTCGTGGCTGGACGCAGCGATTGGTCGACGCGGGATTGCCTGAACCGGACCAGCAGGAACAGGCCGAAGCGGTCATCGAAGAATGCGACCGCGTGACCGCGCGGATCAATCAATTCCTCGCCTTTGCGCGGCAATCCGAACTTCAGATTGAAGCGATACCGATGGAAGACTTGGTGGCGGAACTCAAGACGCTGCTTCAGTCGGATCTGGATGCCAAGGACTTGGATCTGGAAACAGTGGGTCTGGAGGTCCAAGCCATTCAGGCCGATCGTGACCAACTTCGCCAAGTGTTGTTCAATCTCTTGCAAAACGCCATCGCCTTTGCGCCCGAGCACAGCAAGATTAGACTTTCGATGCGGTCGTCGCATAGCGGCACGTTCCGAATCGAAGTCGCCGATCAGGGTCCCGGTGCCAGTGAACAAATTGTCGACACCCTGTTCGAACCTTATGTCACGCGGCGGCCCGGCGGCACAGGGCTGGGGCTTTCGATCGTTCGACGCATCGCCGGTGCGCATGACTGGGACGTCGGCTACAGGCCCGGTGATGGGGACGGCAGCGTGTTCTGGATCGACGGCATTCGCGGCGCATCAACGGTGTCAAATGGCAATCCAATGGCTTCCGTCAACCGGTAAAGGCGACGCTGTGAAGCATTGGTTAGCGGTCGGGCGCGAGCCCTCCGGTGTTTTGGCAAAGATGACGAACCGGAGGGCTCGCGCCCTGCCGCTATAACCTCAAGAAACACATCGGTAAAATGCTTCACGGCGTTGCCGTAAAGGTTCCTGGTCAACATCGGACACATGAAGAAACCCGCGCCAGCCCAACCCGTCTTGATGATCGTCGACGACGAACCCGCCCAGCGCGAACTGATGGGTGGTTTTCTGCAACGTCAGGGGCTGGAAATCATCGAAGCGTCTTCCGCCGAATCGATGCTGGAATTGTTAGATGTACGTCCGCCGGACATGATTCTGTTGGACGTGCGACTGCCGAACATGAGCGGCATCGAAGCGCTGCCGAAAATACGTCAACGCCTGCCGGCCGTCCCCGTTGTGCTGATCACCGCGTTCGCCGATGTCCGACAGGCGGTCGACGCGGTCAAGCGCGGGGCCGACGATTATTTGTCCAAACCGATCGATTTGGAAGAGTTAAAGGTGTCCGTCTTCGACGCGTTGGGCATGCGATCGGTCGGCGATCCCAAGAGCAAACTGACGCTGCCGGAACTGCCGACGGAGTTTGTTTGTGAAAGCAGCGCGATGCGAGGCTTGATCGAAACCATCGCTGTCGTCGCGCCCTCGGACGCTCCGATCCTGATCCAGGGACAAAGCGGATCCGGGAAAGAATGGATCGCCAAACTGATTCATCAGTGGAGCCATCGTGCGAAGCACCCCATCGTGACCACCAATTGCGCCGGTCTGTCCGCCACCTTGGTCGAAAGCGAACTGTTCGGCCATGTCAAAGGGGCATTCACCGGCGCATCGGAAAACCGTTTGGGCATGTTTCGCTCGGCAGCCGGCGGCACTCTGTTTTTGGATGAAATTGGTGAGATGCCGTTGGAGATGCAACCCAAATTGCTGCGCGCGTTGGAGACCCATCAGGTCACGCCCGTCGGTGCAGATCGAGCGGTGGAGGTCGACACGCGATTGATCGCCGCGACCAACCGCAACCTGCAGGACGAAGTGACCGAGGGGCGTTTTCGGGAAGATCTGTATTACCGGCTGAACGTGGTGGAATTGATCGTTCCGCCGCTTGCCGATCGACGCGAAGACATCATTCCACTGGCCAGACAATTTGCCAGTCAGTTCGCCAATCGCCAGGTGCGGTTTTCGCCCCAAGCCTCTCGCGCCATGCTCGCCCACACTTGGGTCGGAAACGTACGTGAGTTGAGGAACGCGATTCAACGCGCCTGTTTGCTTTGCCAGGGCGATGTGATCCTGCCCGAACATTTGCCCGCCCACGTCGCCGTCGACCAGCGCGCGGAATTGCCCGATGCGGGGCGTTTGTCTCAAGTCGAACGGGCGACGATTCTGGCGACACTGGAAGAATGCGACGGGAATCGAACCAAGGCAGCCAAAGTTCTGGGCATCAGCCGCCGCGCGTTGATCTACAAATTGCGCGACATCGACGACGGATGATTTCATCCGGCATGATGTTGACGTGAAAGTCCCCGGCATCTGAAAGGCGACCGCTTTGTCGGGTACGATGACCGTTCCGGGCTTGCCTCCAGAGGACTCTACTCGACGACCTAGAAAGGACGTCGTAGGATAGCGTTTGACGATGCGTCGCACTCCGAGCCTGTTCAACTGGAAACCGATGACCGCTGTTACTGATTCTGTCGCGTTGGGATTGGATTTTGGAACCGAGTCGGCCCGCGCCGTGATTGTCGACCGGAACGGAAACGAGCTCGCCGTCTGTGAGAGCGCGTACCGTCATGGGCAAATCACCGAAACCCTGCCGACCAGCGGCGCCGCACTGCCGCTACACTTCGCACTGCAACATCCCGCGGACTGGATCGAATCGGCAGCCGACGCGACACGAAAGGCGATCGAGCAATCCGGAATCGATGTCGATCGCGTGGTGGGCATCGGCGTCGATTTTACCAGTTGCACGATGTTGCCGACCACCACCGATGGGACGCCGTTGTGCGCGCTGGAACGATTTCAAAACACTCCGCTGGCTTGGCCAAAGTTGTGGAAACATCACGGCGCGATCGAACAAACCGATCGCATGAATCAAATCGCCAAAGAACGCAACGAGGCGTTCATGGATCGATACGGTGGGACGATCGGTTTGGAATGGTTCTTTCCCAAAATGTTGGAAACCATCGACAAGGCACCGGAAGTCGCGGAAGCCGCCGAGGTTTGGCTGGAAGCCGGCGACTGGTTTGTCTGGCAATTGGTGGGCTGTGATGCGACTGAATTGCCCCGATCAACCTGCCAAGCCGGCTACAAAGCGCTGTGGTCTGCCGAAACGGGATACGCATCGGACGCTTACTTCACAGCCGTGGATCCGACCCTGGCCGCCGCGGCGCGCGACAAAATGCCTGGCCGAATGTTGTCGCCGGGCCAGTTCGCCGGAACGCTTTGCAATGCGTCGGCCGACCGACTCGGATTGCCCGCCGGAATTGCCGTCGCCGCTGCCACGATCGACGCCCATGCGGCAGTGCCTGGGGTCGGTGAAGCCGAACCGGGGACGCTGGTCATGGTGATGGGAACCAGCAGTTGCCATATGCTCAATGCCCGCCAAGGCAATCCGGTCGATGGGGTGGCAGGGATCGTCGACGGAGGCATTTTGCCGGGGATGTTCGGCTATGAAACCGGGCAAGCCGCTGTCGGCGATGCGTTTGCCTGGTTGTTGAAATTGCTGAACCTGGATTCCTTTGATCAACTCGCTCAAGACGCGATCGCGTTGCCGGCCGGTGCCGACGGCGTGATGTGCTTGGATTGGATGAACGGCTGTCGCACACCGTTGATGGACGGAACGGTCAAAGGTGCCTTCAGTGGACTTACCCTGGCGACCACTCCGGCACACATGTATCGGGCACTGTTGGAGGCGTCTGCGTTCGGCGTGCGGTGGATTGTGGACGTGCTGCGCGACGGCGGAATCCCCGTCCAGCGGTTTGTCGCAAGCGGCGGATTGCCACACCACAATCCCGCCGTCGTCCAGGTCTACGCTGATGTGCTGGGCAGCGAAATCGAAGTGCACCCGTCGCAACAGGGACCCGCAATCGGCGCAGCCGTGTTGGGCATGATCGCAGCCGGCGAGTCCAAGAGCGGTTTCACCAGCGTCGCCGATGCCGCTCGCGCGATGGCAGCCGTTCCTGAATCCCAAAAGCAAATTGTCAAACCGAATCTTGATCACGAAGCAAGTTATCGTGAACTGTACCATCGCTACCGCAAGCTGGCCGATGTGATGCAGACGCTGTAGCGTTGCTGATGCGTTGGACGGCGGGCGGAAAGAACCGCGGCTGAGAAAAGGATGCAGAATGATGCGGGGGCAGAATGATGGCGAGATAGAATCATTTGTGGCAGGACGAGGTGACCAGCACACAATCACGTTGAGGGATGATCATGCGACGAGACAAGTTTGCCGGCCCTCCCTGTCTGGCGCTGATTTGTATTGGCGTCGCGGTGTTTTTTCCGCCGACCGCAACGGCGAACGATGAACCCGGCGTCGCCGAACCGAAGCGACCGACGACGATCACGCAGCTGATCGACGATTGGTTTTGGCCGGATCCCTACAGTCATCTCGGGCACGTGCGATCCAACGGTGCGGGTTGGGAATGGGTCCGCATCGCCGGCGACAGCAGGGCCGGAAGCGACGCCGGATTGTCGGCCAAGCAAGTCACCGCGATCGCAGCGATCTATCGCCAGGCCGGAGCAAGCACTCCGCCAGGGACACAAGCGGACCGCAAGCATCACTGGCGGCGGGCGGAGTCCAAGGCGCGGCAGTTGCTCAGTGAAACACAACAGCATCGAATCGACCAATTGGTCATCCAACGTCGCGGATACCGAGCGTTTCTCGCCCCCGATCTTACAACGCGGCTCGATCTGTCAACCGATCAGAGTGCAAGGATCCGAGACGCGATCGCCAATCACGGCAAGAGGATTGCCGAGTACACGCGCCGACTGAAGGCGGAAACCGATCGAACCGGTAACGAAGTCCAACCGACCAGCAAACACGAGGAACTCCGTTTACAGACGGCGCGACGCGAAAAAGTTCAACTCGGATGGCTTTCGCATCAACAGACATGGAACGACATTCGGGAGATTTTATCGCCCGATCAAGCCAAGCAATTTCAGGAACTTCGCGGTGCCCGTCCTGGAAAACCCATCGCAAAATCGATCGCTGCAGCAACCCGATCAACCGTAAACGCCCAACAAACTCCAGACGCCACGGCCGATCCGCCCGCGTCGCAGCTTGGTCATCCGCAGCGCGTTCGGACCGCCGAGGAACAGGTGGCATTGGAAGACATCAAGAAACAACTCCGTGATCGTCTTCTAGAAGATCTCAACGCCGCCGAAAATCGCAGTCCGGGTTCTGTGATCCAGACGTCCTATGGTGATGGACCGCCGGCCAAGGGGTCACCGCAAGCCCTGTTCCGTTCGATGGTCCCGCCGACGTACCGGGAATACATCCGGCGGCATCCCAAGCTGCATCAACTCGAATTTGATCGTGACGCATCCGTCTTTGTCTCCGAAGAAACAACTGCTCTGCTGGACCAGGCCTTGCCGATTTCGCTCGACGCGGCGATTGACCTGATGCTGAACGCTCCCGTTCGGCCCGCCAGGCTGGCTGCGGAACTGATTCGACAGCGACGCACCAAGCTCTCGGTGGAACAATGGACCCAGATCGTCAACGGGTACCAATTTGTGCCCGCGATCCGAACAGCGTATCCCGTCGGGGTTCCCGTCCAGGTCTGGGGAACCGGTGCGATCCCGTTCGGATTCTTGTTGTTTGATGATCCAGCCATCGCCGGAGTCGTGACGAAGACGCATTCACGTTTGGACGGCAAATCGGCTGCAACAACGATCGCCGGCGGCTGGCGGTGCAATTTGCCCGGCGTTTCACTCGGCGACGAGTCGCTCGGAAACCACACGGTCGAGTACCAACTTGACTACACCTTGACCGTCGCCGCGCAGACCACCACCGGGCAACTCAGTTCGGGAAAGATTCCATTGACGATCGTTCCCGACCAACCCGATACGCTGGCTGCCGTGATGTCGGATCAACTTCGGGAAATCGTTTCGTCTGCGATTACAGCCTTGCCGATCGCCCGAGGGAGGGAGCGTGTGTATTCCCGGTCGGCCGGAGCGGGAGAATTCGAACGCGTGGCGAAACTTCGAATTCCGTATTTGGAGCTGAAGCGTCCACTGCCAGTGGGCTTGGCGATGACGGTCGACGTCTATTTTGCGGATTCCGATCAGCCACATTCGCGGCCCGAGTGGGTGGTTCCCGCGGGTGAAATCAGCCGGTACGAAGTGGAGGGCATGATCGGCGACGCACGACTGGTCCAAACCCTTTCCGAGCGGGCTGATCCAGAGGGACTGGTTGACGCGCGAGTCGTCCTGACACCTTCACGCGGCACCGCGCTGTCGCACGCGTTGTTGAATTCGTACTATCCCGAATCGATCGAGATTCAAGCTCAGTGGCAACTCTTGTCGTTCGACTCGGACTAGTGCTTTGTCAGCTTTCAATTTGGCTTTGTACAAGATCGAAGAACGTGGTATCACTTTGACCAGGCCGTCGAGCGACGGATAAAATGGAGCTTTGATCAAAGAATTGTTGGCGTTGCGGAAATGCGTACACTGGCGATCGGGGACATTCATGGATGCTATCAGTCGCTGAAGCGATTGGAATCGGCCGCGCAGTTTTCTCCGGATGATCAAATCATCACGTTGGGGGATTTCGTCGATCGGGGTCCCGACACGCGCAGCGTGCTGGACTGGTTGATCGATCGCCAGGACCAAGGTCTGGTCGCACTTCGCGGCAATCATGAAGTGATGATGCTGGCGGCAAAGAAGTCATTCAACCGACATGTCGAGTGGCGCGCCTGCGGTGGCGATGCGGTCTTGTCGTCATACGGAATCGACCATGTTGAACAGATCCCCAAACGACATTGGGAATTCCTGTCCACTCGGCTGAAGCCGTACCATGTCGGCGAGAACCATTTCTTCGTTCACGCGAACGCTTACCCCGAAATGGAATTAGACGAGCAACCGAGCCACATGCTCTATTGGGAATCATCCGCCGAGCGCGCACCACACCGATCCGGGCGAGTGATGGTTTGTGGGCACACGCCGCAACGCAGCGGCGCACCGCTGGACATGGGACATGCCGTGTGTATCGATACGGCGGCGTGTAAAGGCGGCTGGCTGACCTGTCTAGACGTCGATGCCGGCTACTGTTGGCAAGCCAATGAACAGGGCCAGACGCGAAGTTTCTGGCTCGATCAAGGACCGTACGGGGCACAACTGGAACGCGCCTGAGCGATCGCGTTTTCGGTCCGATACCGGCCTAGTTGCCGTGGAACGCCTGCATCTCGCGGACTAACCGAGCGACCACCTCGGGATGCTGCTCGGCGATGTCATGTTGCTCACCGAGATCGGCCTCCAGATCGAACAACAACGGTGTGTCATACCTTGTCACCGACCGTCGGCGACGGGTCACCGGATCGGTGGGCAGCGTGCTTGCGACGTGAATCTTGTAGCGGCCGGATCGGAACGCATTTTGATGATAGGCCCATGTCTGTCGTCCACTCGGCTTGCCCTCGAGCAGCGTGGGGCTGAGATCGGTCGAGATGTACCCAGGCTTGTCGTTGGGTTGATCGCCGCCGGTGAGCGTCGCAAACGTTGCGTAAAGGTCCAGGTTCGCTCCGATGCCGTCGATCGTGGCCGGCTTGATCGTTCCGGGCCAATAGAAGATCGTCGGAACACGCTGGCCGCCTTCCCAAGTCGTCGCTTTCTCGCCACGCAGAGGACCGGCGGTTCCACCATGCGGGCCGAAACAGGACCAAGGGCCGTTGTCGCTTGTAAAGACGATCAACGTTTCCTTCTCGATCCCCATCCGACGAACCGTCTGGACCACTTGACCGACCGACCAATCGATTTCTTCCACCACGTCTCCAAACCGGCCCCCCGCACTTCGGTTTTGAAACTCGGGTGACGCAAAGATCGGCGCGTGCGGCATGTTGTGCGCCAGATACAGAAAGAAACGATTGTCTTTCTGTTGCTCAATCCATTTCACCGCTTCTTCGGTGTAACGGCGTGTGAGCAGTTCCTGGTTGACAGGAAACTCGACGACTTCGCGGCCACGAATCAGCGGGACCGGGAACGAGAATTTATCACAATTGTCAAACACCTCGCGCGTTTGTTTCTTGCCCGGCGGGGGCGGCACGTCGTTGCTGCCCGGGGTGCCGTAGTGAGAATCGAAACCACATTCCAAGGGATGCATCGGGTCGACGGTAAAGTCTTTGGGATAACCGGCCAGGTGCCACTTGCCAAGAATGGCCGTCGCATAACCTTGCCGTTTGAGCATCGCCGGCATCAGGGCACGACGATCGTCCTTCAATCCGTTTGCCTGGCGCGGAATGAACACGGGATGTCGGCCGCTCATCAATCCTTTTCGGCTCGGAACACAGGTGGACCCGGAAGAATAAAAGTTCGTCCAACGCTGGCCTTCGGCGGCAAGTCGATCCAGATGAGGCGTTTTGTTCTTTGAGTTTCCGTAGCACGCCAGATCGCCGTAGCCCATGTCGTCGACAAAGATCAAAACAATGTTGGGTGCCGGTGGGGCGGCGTGCACAGCCGATGAAAACATTGCGCTGACGGACAACAGCATCAAACTCAGCAGGGCGAATCGATCTTTCATGGTCTGGGCGGGATGGTGAGGGGGAGGAAACGCTTGCGGTTGGAAAATTTGACCGGGGGCGACCATCGTAGCCCATCGCCACCCGAGATGCATGACTTCCTCGGTCGCAACCAGCGTTAAACACTGGCCAACCGCCGCAACAGCTCGTTGGCGGCAGCCGAGGCGAACGCTTCGTCGTTGATTTCACACTCGATTCGAATCACCGGCTTGTCGGTTTTTCCAATCGATTCAAACAAGGCGGCATCGGCACGTGGATCATAAAACGGCTGCCCTTTGGCGCTGATCACGCTGATCGCCTTGGTCGGGATCATGACGGTCACGTTGTCGCCGTAGCAGCCCAGTCGATCGGCGAGGGTGCGTCCGAGTCGCGCCGATTCTTCCGGGGTCGTTCTGACCAAGGTGTTGTCGGGATTGTGTTCGTAGATCAGGCGCGACCGGTAGCGGTCCGGGACGGTGTTGCGAGGGCCAAAGTTGGCCATGTCCAAACATCCCGGCGCGATGACGGTCGGCAATCCCGCTTTTCCCGCAGCTTCCAGCCGATTCGGTCCGGCGGACATGATGCCGCCCAGCAATTCATCGGCCAGCTCGGTCGTCGTGATGTCCAACACGCCGGCAACCATCCCGCTGGCGATTAGATCTTCCATCGCCCGCCCACCGATGCCGGTCGCGTGAAACACCAAGACCTCGTAGCCGGCGTCATCCAGAATCGGTTTTGCGATCTCGATGCACTTCGTCGTGTTGCCGAACATGCTGGCGACGATGATCGGTTTCGCCGCGTCCGACTCGACTTCCGCCTGGACCATGCCGCAGATCGCACCCGCGGCGCGCGTGAACACGAGTTGCGAAATGCGATTCAGCCCCGCGACATCAACGACGCTCGGCATCATCAAAATGTCTTTGGTGCCGATGTAAGCAGACGTGTCGCCGCTGGCGACGGTCGAGACCATCAACTTGGGGAATCCGATCGGCAGGGCGCGCATGGCGGCAGTCGCGATCGACGTTCCGCCACCACCACCAAGCGAAACGACCGCGTCGATCCGTCCTTCCGCAGCCAATTTTGGCAACACCGCCGCCGCCGCGCGTCCCATCAACGTCACGCAGGCTCCACGGTCCCCGGCGATCGGTTTCAAGTCCGCTTCGATGCTCGCCAACAGCTGGTCGCGCGTGACATCGGGCGTGATGCGCGGCGGACCGCCGGTCCCCACGTCGATCGTCAGGACGGCGAATCCTTGGGCACGAATTTTCTGGGCGACAAACTCCAACTCGTCGCCTTTGGTGTCAAACGTCCCGAGTACGGCAATCGCTTTCATCGCTAACGCACCGGAATCTGCTTGAACTCTCGAGTCAATTTCAGCAACGACTGCTCAAAGGCCATTCGTTCCAGACTGCTTGCGCCGACGAATCCGACCGCGTCGGTGTGTTGATTGATGTAGGCGGCATCGTCGGGGCCACAAATGGGACCGCCGTGGGAGAGCAAGAAGATGTCGTCGCGCACGGTTTTTGCGGCATCGCAAACCTCCTGCGTGCGTTTGGCGGCGTCTTCGATCGTGCAACTGGCATCCGTGACGCCGATACTGCCACCGATCGTGGTACCGACGTGGGCGATGATCGCGTCGGCGCCCGCCTTGGCCATCGCCTCGGACTCTTCGGCCGTCGCGACATAGACGATGCTGAACAGGTCCATCTGTCGTGCCAGGGCGACCATTTCGACCTCATGGGAAAAACTCATCCCGGTTTCCTCCAACACCTGCCGAAAGTTTCCGTCGACGATGGCGTGGGTTGGAAAGTTGTTGACGCCGGAAAACCCCATCTCTTTGACTTTGCCCAACCAATGCCACATCCGTCGTCGCGGGTCGGAGGCGTGGACACCGCAGATGACCGGTGTTTCTTTGACGATCGGCAGCACTTCGTACTCGCCGATCTCCATCGCCACGGCGTTGGCGTCACTGTAGGCCATCAACCCGGCGGTGCTACCGTGACCGGCCATTCGGAAACGGCCGGAGTTGTAAATGATGATCAGATCCGCGCCGCCCTGCTCAAGAAACTTGGCGCTGATGCCGATGCCGGCGCCCGCGGCGAGAATCGATTCGCCGCGGTCAAGGGTCGCGTGCAATCGCGCCACCACCTCTTCGCGTGTGTACGGGTTTCCTGTTCCAGTCCACGGGTTTGGCATTGCAGAAGCTCGTTCAATAGGGCGGCGAAATTCATCAGGTTGACCAGGTCCGAAAGGATAATGCAATCGAATCCGCTCAACCCACCGCGAGCGAAAAGGGGGTCAACGCTCGTCGTAGATCTTCATCGGAAAATCCGGTTCGAACGTGCGGTCGTTGATGAAGGCAAGTTCGAGCCGTTTGACGATTTTCGGATGGGACTTGGCCAGATCCTTGGTTTCAGAGGGATCGTCTGCAATGTTGTAAAGCTCCCAATCGGCTGCTTGTTTTTGATTGATGTTGCGGCGAATGGCTTTCCAGTCGCCGTCCCGGACTGCAACGATTCCGCCGTAACCGTTGAAATTCCAAATCAGGGGTTTCGAGCGTTGCGTTTCTTTCCCCTGCACCAATCCGACCAGACTGACGCCGTCAAGTATTTGCTGCTCGGGAAGCTTGGCGCCGGCGATCTCAGCCAACGTGGGAAACCAGTCCGGGAAGTACGATGGAAAATCATTCTCACTTCCTTCGGCAACCTGACCGGGCCATCGGACCAGGCAGGGGATGCGAATGCCGCCCTCGTAGCAGCTGCCCTTGTACCCGTTCAGTCCGCCGGTGGAGTTGAAGAATTTGCAGGCCGCTCCACCGACATGGAACTCGGGATTGCGGCTGCCATGCGTCGGACCGTTGTCGGACGTGAAAATCACGACCGTGTTATCGGTCAAACCGTGCTTGTCCAGTTGATCCAGAATCGTTCCGACGTGTTCATCCAAGTCGGAGATCATCGCGGCGTAGGCGGCTCTCGGTCGCGGGTGCGGCAGGTAACCGTTCTCGCCCCGATACGGTCCGTGCTGGTCGTCCCACTCCGTCGGATACTTGTCGATCCATTCTTGGGGCGGCTGCATGGCGACGTGAGGCTCGACGAACGGACAATACAAAAAGAACGGATTGTCCTTGTTCTTTTCCAGGAACTTGACGGCCTCCTGCAGAATCAAATCCGGCGCATACGTTTTCGCCCGATAGTCATCCGCGACCACTTCCCCGTCCGGTTTGCGGTCGTGGCCGGGGATCGGATACTTGTTGATCTGAACTTCTTTTTCGTCGCTGTCCAAGAACGGGGGGAAATAGCTGTGGGCGTTGCGTTGGCAGTTGTAACCGAAGTAGCGATCGAATCCCTGTTTGATCGGTGAACCGGTTGTGTTGGACGGACCGAGCCCCCATTTGCCAAAGGCACCGGTCGCGTAGCCGGCCTCGTGCAACACCTCGGCGATCGTGACGACTTGTTCGGTGATCGGAAATTGTCCGGGATAAATGCGTCCGTTGCCGGAATCTCGGTTGGTGCGGATCTCGGCGTGCCCCAGATGCTGGCCGGTCATCAGGGTGCAGCGTGCCGGAGCACAGACCGGCGCTCCGGTGTAGTGTTGCAGGAAACGCATCCCGTCTTTGGCGAGCCGGTCGATATTGGGTGTCCGAATCTTTTCTTGACCGTAGCATCCGAGTTCACCATAGCCGAGATCATCAGCCAGGATAAAAACGATGTTGGGGGTTTTGGCCAGGCCAGATCGCGGGATAACGCCGATCAAGACAACGGCGGCGATCATCAACAAAAAACGCATAGCGGGCATCTTCAGGATGTTGCGAATGAGGGACGTGAGGGATCGGTGCGACGCAAAACCAAGTTGCGGTTTTGGACCGGTCGCTTTCGAGCAGTGTAACCGATCCATGGAGCGAATTGCCCATTGACGACTCTCCAAACGGCAAGATCGTTCGATGATGATCTCGCCGGTCGCGGGTGCGACGGAGTTCTCGAACCTGCCCCCCTCGCGATGGCTTGCGCATGCTAGGGTTTCCTCCGTCACGACTTCTCTTGCGAGTGCAAAATCATGCCCACCGTTGCATCACCTCGAACCAACCTGCCCGGGGCTTCGGGGGCAGACACTCCCGCATTGCGAACTCCAGAGCATCCGACACACACGATCCCGGTCGGCCCAACCGTCGACGATGACCGCTACGAGCCGCGATTTCAAGTGATCGGCGGGCAGGATGTTCGCGACATCCAGTGCCGGCTTTTGGTTCATGCGCCGCTGGGAGGCGACGATCAAATTCCCTGTCAGATCGTGGATCTCAACTCCAGCGGTTGCGCGATTCGCTATCGGCACGATCGGCCGCTTTTCAAGTCAACGACGTTGGAAATCCACAACCTGGCGGGACACGAAACCTTGCAAATGCTCGCGCGGGTGTGCTGGTCCCGTCAATCGGGACTCGATCAATACGCCAGCGGTTTGTACTTTCGCCGTTCGCTTCCCGATGACTTCATTTCCGCAGGCATCCGCGCCGGTCAACTCAGCCGCCGCGCGGCGCGACGCGAATCGGTCGACGTCGGCGTCACCATCCGGCAGTACCAGCCTCAGAATCGCGGCGCGGGTCGAATCGTATCGACCAGTCGCAGCGGGCTGCAGATCATCGGTCCGAATGAATTGGTGATCGGCACGCGAGTGATGCTGCAACTCGATGATGGCAACGCCGTCGTCGGCACCACCGTTTGGACCTCGCTGCGGGGATCGCAATACGCCTCCGGAGTCGCGTTCACGCACGCCGGAACCGGACGTCAATTCCACAACGCCGTCCTTCAGCTCTCATAGTCCATCGGGCAAAGTGGCGTAAGCGTCCAGCTTGCGTTTCACGAGTGAAACGAGGAGCGCAAGCTGGAAGCTTACGCCACATCTAATCCTTGACAAAGCCCTAGTCGACGCGGTTGATGATCTCGCCCATCAGGTAACAGCGAAAACTGGCGACGAGCTGTTGGACGGCGTCTTTCAGTTCGCGTCGGCGGCGATCGCGATTTCGGATCGGCTTGAGTTCCAAGTGGACTTTCGTGCTGCAACCCGGTGTCGCATTTTCGGTCAGCAGTTCGTCTTTTTGCGCTTCGCTGAGCGTCAACACCGCATGGAATGAAATCTTATGATCGACGCGGCGGCGGCCGCCCGGACTGGATCCCGAGACGACTTTGAGCGAAAGCTGGTTCTCAGCCACGTTGACGATTTCGGCGTGGTGATCGGCGATGAAGCCGCGCAGTTTTTCGATCACCAAGTCGATCGGAACGGGAGTCAGGATATCAACCTTCGTCGCGACGGCTTCGTCACCGCCGATCAACCAGTCGAACCAACCGGCCCGGTGGGCGGGCTCGGCGACTTCGGACATTTTCCCCAACCCCAGCTGAACGACTCGGTTTCGGCCGTTGTCTTTTGCCTTCAGCAAGGCTCGGTCGGCTCGTGCCAACACGGTTTCCGCGCTGTCGCCGGATTGATATTCGGTGACGCCGAAACTGGCCGTGATGCACTCTCCGCCGAGGGCTTCGATGGGTGTCGATTCGAGTGTCTGGCGGAGGACTTCGGCGCGTTTGGCGCCCGTCGCATTGTCACACGCGTTGGCCAACAACAGAAACTCCTCACCGCCATATCGCGCCACCAAGTCACCATCACGGCTCTGCGACCGCAACACGTTGGCAAAGACTTTGAGCGCTTCGTCACCGGCGGGATGGCCGAATGTATCATTGATTCGCTTGAAATGGTCCAGGTCGCAGATCACCAGCGCAAACGTTGGTCCGCCGGCGGCGGTGGCGGCAACCAGCTCTTCCAACGTGGTGTCGAAATGGGCGCGGTTGGCGACACGGGTGAGTCCGTCCAGTCGCGTTTGTTGGTGCAGCGTGTCCAGTCGACGCTCCAAGTGTTCGCGGTCGGACAGGTCGTGAACCACGATCACGGTACCGTGGGACCCGGGGCGTTCCCCATGCACAGGAGCGACTTCGACGTGCACCGACACGGGATCGGTTCCGACGGCTTCGATGATCATCGCGCGTCGAACCGCTTCGCCCGTTCGAAAACATTCCTGCAACGGACAAATGGTTTCGTCGTCGCGGTCGCGGTCGGTGTCACGCATCCGGAGTGCCGCGGCAGACCATTGTTTTCCGATGATCGCTTCGGCGGGAAGATCGGTCAGTCGCTCCATGGCAACGTTCCACTGGGAAACGTTGCCTTCGCCGTCGGTAAACGCGACGCCGTCTTTGAGTGTCGACAACAGGCGTTGATTGAACAGCGTTTCGCGCCGCACCACCTCTTTGGTTCGATGGGACTTGCCGACCGCGACGTTTGCAGTCCCGGTCCAGAACGCCTGAGAATCTTCGGGACGCAATTGTTGGAGCCAGCGGTGGACCATCGATCCTTGCAGAATCTCCGGCCGGGCTTCGAGCAGGCGGCTGAAATCGTGGACCAGATCCGGATCGAATTGCGTTCCGCTGCCGCGAACCAGTTCGGCAAGCGCGCGATCACGGCTCATCGCCGGCCGATACACGTGCTCGGTCGTCATCGCGTCAAAGGCGTCGGCGATCGCCAGCATCCGCGCCCCCAACGGCAGCGCTTCGCCGCGTGGCGTTTCCCCATCGCGTCGGCTGTCGTACCAGACGTTGCAGTAGCGAACGATGTCCAACAAGTCCGGGTCCGCGGTGCAGCCTTGCAGAATATCGCATCCGACATCCGGACAAGTGTCCATCACAAGCTGCTCGTCGACGGTCAGTTTCCCCGGCTTGCGGAGAATCCGATCGGGAATTCCGATCTTGCCGACGTCATGCAGCAGCGCCCCGACTTCGATTCGGTCTCGCAGGTCGTGATCCAGGCCCATCTGCTCGGCCCAACTGCTGCAAAACAACGCCACCCTCAATCCGTGCGCGGCGGTCGCCGGGTGTTTGGTTCGCAGCGCGTAGAACAACGACGTCGCGATCCCCAAGCGGACGACGGCCAAGCGGTTCTCGGCGTCTTTCTCGGGACGTTCCGCCGGAGTCTCCGCGACAGCCTCCGAGGCGATCTGCAGTTTGGCCAGCAGATTCGTCACACAATTCGCAGTTCCCCGGGCAACCGTCGATGAATTCGACAGGCCCCCCGCGGCGGGAACGGCAGCGTTGAAGGTAGGATTCTGGGGCTCGAAAGGTGTCTGAGAATGAGTCATTAGGCTCAAATACGGAGGAGTGACGACGAGAATACCGGCTACTGGCAACCATAGGTCACGCCGGCCGGCCGGGGCGTCGAAAAGAGAGCGATTCGCCCTTGTCGCCTGACTGGTAGAATTGGAACGAGCGGCGCGACGCACGCCCCCCGTGATGGCGGAGGTTTCCTTTCAAAGCTTGCGATTTGCTGTCACCCCACCTACCATGAAGGGGTCTGCTGGGCGAAGGGTGTCGCCGAAAAGAAGGCAGCAAGCACCGGCTATTGTGAAGCTTCTCTTTTGGTATCGACACCGTGAGTCTCTCTGACATCGATCGAATTCTCCTCCAACGCTGCATTGATGGAGCGCCGCGCGCCTGGCAGGACTTTACCGAACGCTTTCTCGGACTGGTGATCCACGTCGCCAATCACACCGCCGAATCACGCGGCCTGTCGCTCGACGATTCGACCCGGGACGACCTGGTCGCCGAGGTCTTCATGGTCTTGCTGGCTTCGGATCGGGGCGTCTTGCGACGATTTCGCCGCGACAGTTCCTTGGCAACCTACCTGACCGTCATCGCGCGACGGGTGATCGCCCGACGGTTGCATCTGGATGGGTTTCGAAGTCGGTTGTCCGTCACCGCTGCCGAACCGGCGACGACCGAGCCGACCGAACGGATCGAGAATCGCGAAGAAGTGGAACGCCTGATGGCCCGACTCAATCCCGAGGAATCGAGTGTGGTCCGGATGTACCATCTGGAAGGGATGTCCTACCAGGAAATCAGCAAGGCGATTGGTCTGGCCGAGAACTCGATCGGGCCGATGCTCAGTCGCGCGCGACAAAAAATGCGCGAGGGTGCTTAAGGGTTGATGAACAAGTCAAAGGAAAACACTTCGTCGTCCTGTGCCCGACGGAGTTTCATCAAGGATAGCGGGCTGATGATCGCCGGAGGCGCTATTGGCGGCGCCGTCGCGGTCGGAAAAGCGGTTCAGGGCGGCAGCAATGCCCCGATCAAAATCGCGATCGTCGGTTGCGGTCGTCGCGCCCGTGAACTCGCCGACGCCGTCTGGGCCGTCGATGACGAAGCGGTGCAATTGGTCGGGCTGGCGGACTATTTCCCCTCGCAAACACAGTCGCTGTACCGCAGCTTGAAAGGACGCTACGGCGGCCAGATCACGGCGAATTGTGTTCGCTCCGGCGGCGCAGATTGTCTCAACCCGATTCTGGATTCCGACGCCGACATCGTTTACGTGACCACACCGCCGGTGGATCGCCCCGACTGCTTTCGCAAAATCGTCGAAGCGGGCAAGCACGCCTTTTTGGAAAAACCGCTCGCCGCCGACGCCGCCGGCGTCCTGCAGTCGATCGACACCGCGGAACAGGCCAACGCCGCTGGACTGACTGTGCACGTCGGTTTTCAACGCCGCTATGACCATCGTTACCAAGACGTGATCGAACGTGTGCGAAACGGCGCCGTCGGAACGCCGGTCTTTGCCAGAGCATTTTGCAATGCCGGATCCTTGCGGCCGCCGACTCGCGCCGGGAACGAATCGGACGCGGATTTCCAACGACGAAACTGGAACCATTTCCAATGGACCGGAGGCGATTTCTTGGTCGAACAGCACGTCGCGGGATTGGACGTGATCCGCTGGGCACTCGATCAAGCCCCCTTCGTCGCTCAAGGTCAGGGCGGTTGGGGAACCTTCGACACGGCCGAACATCCATCGCTGCAACCCGATCGTTCGGGCGAAGTGTTTGATCATCATACCGTTGAATTTGAATTCACCACCGGCGCCGTGCTGATGTCGCAATGTCGCCGCGTTGCAAAATCGTGGAACAACACCAGCGAACACGTCCACGGCACGTTGGGACGAGCCGACTTATCCGCCGGCAAGATCTATTCCCTCGATGGCAACCTCGTCTGGCAGTCGGATCGACCCTCGTCTCTCAAGACAGCCACGGTCGAACAACAGCGAGCCTTTCTCGGTTCGATTCGTCGCGGCGCGGCGGAGAACCAAGTGGAATCTGCCGCCGCCAGCACGCTGATGGCGATGCTCGGACACCAGGCCACCCGAACCGGTAAACGGCTTCAGATGCTCAAATGGATCAACGAAGCCAAGTTCCATTTGCAGCAATCATCAGCAAGGGGCTAGGCCCCTCCGTTCCCGATTGGCACAGTACGACGTCCTTTCTAGGTCGTCGTCCGGAGTCCAACGGACGACGGCCCGGAAGGGCTGTCGTACTCGAAAAACCGGTCGTCCTCAGCTGGACGGCCCCTCAAGGGCAAACACCGACGGTCGCTAAGTCCTTTCTTGGGATCAATGTACGCTTCACTCTCTTCCCACACCTTGATTGGCCATCCAATCGCACTGGCGGGCGCGAGTGGCCTGCCGGACGTCGCGAACGTCGACCGTGTAGGGATCAACCTGAATGATTCGCGACCAAACGCCGGAGCGAATCCGCTTGGTATGCGGTCGATTGGCTGAGTCCGCGTTGTATCTGACAGGGACGACACGCTTGGCGCGCGATTTGCAAAACGATTTGCGAAGAGTGTTCAACCGCAAGTTGCTCGTCAAACTTCCGCACGTGAAAGTTTGTGGCCGTCTAGGTTTCGTTCGTAGGAGGATTCCCAAGCATGTTTGTTCAAGAAACCGTATTCACCGACGGGATCGCGCAGTTGTCATACCTGCTAGGCGATACCGATTCTGGCCATGCTGCCGTGATCGACCCGAGAACCGACGTCGAGGTTTATGAGCAGCTCGCACGCAAGCATGGCTTGGCAATCACCCACATTTTCGAGACACACATTCACGCAGACTTTGTGTCCGGAAGCCGTTCACTCGCCGAGCGGGTTGGGCGGGCACAGATCTATCTGAGTGGCGATCATGCGGACTATCAATTTGATGGACAGCCCGTGGCCGATGGAGAGACATTCGACTTTGGGTCTTTTCAGTTAACGGCACGCCACACGCCGGGGCACACGCCGGAGCACATGACGTTTGAGATCGCAGAAAGTGGTCATCACGACACGCCATGGGCCGTGTTCACCGGGGATTCGTTGTTCGTCGGCTCGGCCGGTCGCCCTGACTTACTCGGGGAGGGACAGACCGCGCAATTGGCCGAAGCGTTGTACCACACGCTGTACGGCTATTTCTTGAAGTTGGACGACTTCGTGACGGTCTTTCCGGGCCATGGCGCCGGCTCGGCATGTGGAGCCGCCATCGGTGATCGCCTGCAGAGCACCATCGGATACGAGCGGCGGACGAATCCGTTCCTCAGCTATCCGGATCTCGAGTCGTTCCGTCAGTTTGTCGTTACCGACGCGCCTCCGGTTCCCTGGCACTACCCGCAACTGAAAAAAATCAACGCCGCCGGACCGGACATCATGGATCGCTTGCCGACCATTCCGGCACTGCCGCCGGACGACTTTCGACGTGTCGCCCGCGAACCCGGCGTCCATGTCCTGGACACTCGGTCCATGCTGGCCTTCGGCGGAGGTCACGTTCCAGGTGCGATCAATATCGCAGGCCGATCGGAGTTGTCGGCGTGGGCGGGACAAATGCTCGACCTCGACCAACGCTTGCTGTTGGTCGTCGAGCGCGAAGACGATCTCGATCGGATCGAGCGGCTGCTGGTGCGAACCGGCCATGGCTGCTTTGCCGGCTACCTGAGCGGCGGAATGGAGGCGTGGGAAATCGCCGGCCTGCCGTTGGAAACCCTGGAACAGATCCCCGTTCAGCGATTGCGTGAGTTGCAGATCAGCGACGGCGATTTGACGATCCTGGATGTTCGCGCTCCCGACGAATGGGCGTCCGGTCACATACCAGGGTCAAAACATCACTTCGTCGCCGACATGCGCGACCGTATCAACGGCTTGGACAAGAGCGCCCGGTACGCCACCTATTGTGCCAGCGGATATCGCGCCAGCATCGCCGCCAGCTTGATGAAGGCACGCGGTTTCAGCGACGTCAGCAATGTGCCGGGAAGCTGGGGTGCCTGGACGGCGGCCGGTTTTCCAAGTGAACAGCCCGAAGGAGCAACGGCATGATCCTGCAGACGCTCTCCCCTGCACTGACATCGCTCGCCGAAGTCAATCCGCTGGAGTACTCCGGTCCGGCGTGGTCACCCTACCTGGTCGGAGCGTTGATCGGCGTGCTGTCCATGTTGACGTTCTATTTTTCAAATAAACCCTTGGGCGCGTCGACAGCCTACGCACGTGCCGCCGGCATGCTGGGCAACCTGACAGCTCCGCATCACACGCAACGACTGAAATACTTCCAGGACAACCCGCCAAAAATCGGCTGGGAGTTCATGTTGGTTCTCGGCGTGGTGATCGGCGCCTTCGTTGCCGCCTGGAGCGGAAACGAATGGACCGGTCGCCTGCTACCACTGATGTGGCAAGACCGCTTCGGCGCAGACAGCGGACTGCTTCGTGTCCTCGTTGCATTCTGCGGCGGCGGTCTGATGGCGTTTGGTGCGCGGATGGCCGGAGGCTGCACCAGCGGCCACGGGATCAGCGGCACACTTCAACTTGCGATCGGGTCTTGGATCGCCGCGATCTGCTTTTTTATTGGCGGCATCGTGACCGCGATGCTGATGTATGCCGTTTAGGCGGCCCATTCTTTCCAAGGAGCCCACCTGATGTCCACCACTACGGAAAAGCCGAACGATACAGCGCCGAACGATACAGCGCCGAACGATACAGCGCCAAACGACATCACAGCGCCACACGCAAAAAACGATCAAGACAAGCAGCCTAAGCCGCTGTCCGCGGCGGGCCGCTCACTTGCGTTGGGCGTGCTCTTCGGCATCGTGTTTGGCTTCCTATTGCAAAAAGGCGGCGTCGCGAAATTTCACATCTTGATCGGACAACTGTTGTTAGAGGACTTCACGGTTGTGAAAGTCATGTTGTCCGCGGTCGTCGTGGGCATGTTGGGAATCCACACGCTACACCGAGCCGAAATGGTGGAATTCCATATCAAGCCGACTCGTTTGGCTTCCAACGTCATCGGGGGGCTGCTGTTCGGATGCGGATTCGCGTTGTCCGCTTATTGTCCGGGCACCGGGGCCGCCGCGCTGGGGCAGGGAAACTTTGATGCGATCGCGATGATGGTGGGGATGGTTGCCGGTTCCTACGTCTTTGCCGAGGCATCGAGTTGGATCAGCCGCAACCTCGATCCAATCGGTGACAAGGGCAAGCTGACCCTGTTCGATTTTTTTCCGCAGAACCGAACCGCCGTCACGCTTGGCAGTGCGTCGTTGTTGGTGGTCGTGTTAATCGTATTGGAGTTTACAACGACGCGGTAAGGACCGTCGGAAGAATAAGTGGCGGGGATTGATTGTGGGATAGGCTTCCAGCCTGTCGTTTTCGCCATGACAGGCTGGAAGCCTATCCCACCTCTTTTTGGTGCGTTGCTAAATTCGATTGGGGGTGAAGTTGTCGGCGCCGCCGGTCAACGGCCTGTGGGTGTAGTCGGTGACCAACCAGGAATCGTCGGGCTGTTTTTGAAAGGTCAAAATCACGCGTCGGGGGACGCGGACGTTTCTCATCGTGCCCGAAGACATGCTGGCGGTGACCGAGGCGTCCAGATCGACAGTCGCTTCCAAGGGATAGCTGCCGGTGACGAACTGGATTTGGATATTGCGAACCGCCAGACGATGAAATTCGTAGTTGGGCAATTCGTTCAATGCCCGCTGTCGCGTCGCCCGGTCGGCGATGTAGATGACCGCCGACTCGTGATCGTTTTGTTCGACCGCATCGGCCGTCGCGTAGATGGCTTCGAGGATTTTTTCTCGATCGGTCACGATGGCGTTCGCGGCATAGAACGCCGCCGGAATCAGCAACGCGGCGGCCAAGGTGGCGATCCCGAGATGTTTGTTGCCGGTTTGCAACCAGCCATAAAACAACCCCGCCACAACGATCCCGATCATGATCGAGATCAACAGCGGGTTTTCTGCCAAGATCGTCCACATCGCATCGGCCCTCGGCGGGTAGGGATTATCGATCGCCCGCTTTGATCAGACGTATCAAATCTTCGGTGTCCATCTTCGCCGCGCGGTCGGTTCCATCCAAGACACCGGCGACCAGTTCGCGTTTGTCGGCGTGCATCTCCAGAATCTGTTCTTCGATCGTACCAGACGCGACCAATCGATAAACCGTCACGGGACGTTCTTGCCCGATTCGGTGCGCGCGGTCGGTGGCTTGATCTTCGACAGCCGGGTTCCACCAGGGGTCTAAGTGTATGACGTAATCAGCGGCGGTAAGGTTCAAACCCGTTCCGCCAGCTTTGAGCGAAATCAAGAACAATTCGCCCTCGCCTTCCTGGAAGGCATCCACCCGGCGCTGCCGTTCTTTGGCCGGCGTCGCGCCGTCCAGGTATTGGTATTTGATCCCACGCTCATCGAGCAATTCTCGAATCAGTCCGAGGTGCTTGACGAATTGGCTGAAAATCAACGCGCGGTGTTCGCCGTCGTGCAATTCATCGACCAACGAGTTCAGCAAACTGAGTTTGGCGCTGCCCTTGTCCCACATCCGGTCGACCAGTCGAGGGTGACAGGCCAATTGCCGCAGCTTGGTCAACCAGGCGAGCGTTCGCATCCGGTGTTCGCCCGGCTTTGCATCCCCGCCGGACAATTCGGCCAGCGCCGCGACACGTGCCTCGTCGTACATCGCACGCTCTTCGGTACTGAGGTGCGCTTGCAGGGTGATTTCGGTACGGGGTGGCAGTTCTTTGAGCACCTTTTCTTTCGTGCGCCGCAAGATGAAGGGGCGGACCAATCGTGCCAGCGACTCGCGGCGTTCGGGATCTTTGTGGCGTTCGATCGGATCGGCAAACCGGTTCCGAAAGCGGTCCCACGATCCGAGCAACCCGGGGCTGATCGTCCGCAACAGACTCCACAATTCCCCGAGGTGGTTTTCCAACGGCGTGCCCGAAAGTGCGATCCGCCAATCCGCTTCGAGATCGCGGATGGCGCGGGAGGTCTTGGTTTGGGCATTTTTGATGAACTGCGCTTCGTCCAGGACCAGCGTGTTCCAACGTTTGGCGGCGAAACGCTTGGCGTCACGCTGGACCAATTGATAACTGACGATGACCAGGTCGCCAGGGCTGGCCGCATCGATGACTTGTTGCCGATTGCCTTCGCGATACAAGACCGGATTGAGTTCGGGGGCGAACCGCTGCGTTTCACGAACCCAATTCTCGCCGACACTGGTCGGGGCGACCACCAGCGTGGGACCGCCGGCGGCACGATCGACCAAGACACCGAGTGTTTGCACGGTTTTCCCGAGCCCCATGTCGTCGGCCAAAATTCCGCCGACGCCCCAGCGGCTCAAACGCGCCAGCCAGCGATAGCCGTCCAACTGGTAGTCTCGGAAATCCACGTCCAGCGTGTCGGGTTTGATCGGATGGTAATCGGCCAACGAGTCCAAGTTTTCGATCACCTGACTCCATCGGGCCGACACTTCCAAGGTCACGTCGGTGCCGAGCAATTCTTGAACGGCGGGGACGGCGGCATCGGCCACTTTTAGAGTGCCGCGATCGGCGACCAGGGTATCCCCGAGCTGTTCCAAACGCTTGCGGAACGCATCGCTGATCTTTGCAAATTCGCGATCACCGACGCGAACCAGCGCGCGACGCTCGGTCACGGCGGTCAACAGATCTTCCAGATTGACTTCTTGTCCGGCAACCGAAATGGTTCCCGAAAGCCCGAACCAGTCTTTTGAATCGTCGATCTGGACGCGGAGGGCGGAGGGCGTGATTTCACCGCGGACGCGAATCGTTTCACCTTCGGGCCAAATCATGCGCGGCGCCTCGTCACCGGCATCGTACAGCCGCGCCAACAGATCCAACGCTTGCTCGTCGCTTTGCGCGACCCAGCCATAGGGTTCTTCGGGGACGAGTTGATTGATCTGGAATCGATTGATCACTTCGCCGGCGTGCTCACGTTCGGCCTTGGTGTCGCGGACCAGTCGAATGGGTCCCTGGTCGGTGATGCCCGGCACGATGGCCGGTTCTTCACCCGGACGCATCATGTCTTGCAATCGGGAATCGAACATCGACAGACGGACGAACATTCCAGCGCCACCGCGGGGCCGCAATTCCAGCACCATCTCGGCTTCGATCTCCTCGAGCGGTCCGGCGAGCTGGTCCGGCAGATCGACACGCACGAGCGACCCGATTTGGCCGATGTTCATCGTCAATTGGTGCGCCGCGTCGTCGTCCACCAAGACTTCGTGCAAGTCGCTTTTGAGCAGATAGGAAATCAAGCGGGTCGCGCGGCGATCGCGCAGCGCGGCGATGATCAGCCGATTGCCGTTGGTCTCGGCGATCAGCACGACCGGTTGGGCGGGATGTAAATTGCCCAGCACCAATTCGCATTGATTGATATCGATGTCGATCCCCGGCACCTGCAAGGCGACGCGGTACAGCGTTTTTCGCTTGGCGGGATCGGACTCGCGTTCGATTTGCGTTTCACCGGCCCGTTCTTCGTCGTCCAAGGAGTCGATTTCGACGGGCTGGAGCGCGACCGAGATTTCACCGCGGGAGACTTCGATGGGCGTCGCCGAGGTGTCGTCCCAGGCGACATTGGGATGCCCGACCAACAGATCGACCGATTGAAACAGGTGGTAATAATCGCGATTCATCTCCGAGCTCGGTTGCGACGTGAGCGCCGCGATCTGGCTGTCGACCGGCGTTCCTTCGCCGTCACGTCGGAGCAGGTCGAACGCGGGAGTCTGACGCCCCTTGGACCAACCCTTGGAATTCTTTTTCAACCGCTGGACGAACGGATTGATGCTGACCGGTCCGTACAGTTGGTTGTTCGAAATCTTGATCCGCCATTGCACCCGCGTGGTGGTGTCTTCCTCTTTGGCGTGCGCTTCGTCGGTCAGTTTCAGCAGTTGGTTGACCACGTCACGGCCGGCAGCGACGGTGTCGGTCTTCAAGTCGCTCAAAAACAGCAACACCTCTTCGCTGTTGCGTCGGGAGATCTGTTCGTGCACCCACCAGGCGACCGCCAGGGTGCAACTGCATCGGCCGCTTCCAGTCCGCCTCGATTCGGCGCGTTCGAATTCCGAACACGCGCAGGTCACCGAAGCGCGAAGCGACAGGTCCAGCGGCGACTCGAGCGTGTCGCGGTCGCCCTCCTCGACGTCCGGTTCGATTTGCAAGTTCACCAGATAGGGCAGTTTTCGTCCGGGACGCATCCGGAACTCAAAGCACATCTTGCCGTCGCTTTGAGAAAACTTGGGCGTCTCGACTCGCAGCATCGCCGCCCGCTTGTCGAGCGATTGATCGTGATCGTCCACCAGCCGCGAAACCGCTTCGCCGAGCAACAATCCAAACGCTGCCGGCAAATTCTCCGTGATCAATTCCATACTCAAACTAGGTTCCTTTTTTCGATCCGCCGCTTTCCAGGCCGGTGATCTCTTCTGTGCGACTTTTAAAAACGTTGGCCAACCCGCTATTCTACCGCTAGGCTCCTCCGTTGCGATGCCAACCGGGGCCCGAATGCCGGTTCAGACGAAGATTCTTCATAAACTTTCAATGAGTGGAAACGAATGCCGAAATTAACTGTCGAGGGCGTGGGTAGTTTTGAAGTCGCCAAGGGAAAACGATTGGTCCAAGCGCTCGTCGACGACGCGGGTACCGATCAACTACACGCATGTGGGGGCGTGGCAAAATGCACCACCTGTCGGGTCCAGTTCACCGACGGCGAACCCCCAAGAATGACGGAAGCCGAACGGGACACCCTTGCGGTGCGGCAAATCAGCGACGCGGGTGTTCGCTTGAGCTGTCAAATCCAGTGCGATCATGACATGAGTGTCAAATTGATCAGCCGTCTGGAAGGCAGCGGGCGCAAGGATCAAGGATCGCCCGTGGCGGACACGATCCAGCCCGCGCCGGTCTGGGTGGAACAGGACGCTTAATAGGTCCCCGCCGGACGACGCTGGGTGCCGGTGAGCACTTTGATCAACCCCGCGCGAAGCTCCCTGACCTTCAACGGCAACGCCAACAGTTGCCGACGGGGACCACGACGGGCCTCTGAAATGATGCGTGCTTGACGTCGGTCGACCAACAAAATCGAGGGGATTTCGCTGGTGTGTTCATCGGAGGCAAACTTGTTGTAAGCCTCCAACGCCAGCGTCCCCAGCTCCGCGGCACTGAAAATCACGCAGTCCGCGGGAGGATCGTCGCCGGGTTCAAAACGCGACAATGCACGATTGGGGTCCTGGGTGATCAGCACACGGTACCCCCGCGACTTGAGCCGTTCGCGGATCGCGTTTTGGAGTGCCGCTTTGGATTCCACCAACATCACGACATAACCTTCACCCTCATCGGTCGGCACATCGTCATCGTCGTAGTGCTCACCCACACTCGGCGTTGACCCATCGGCGCTCGCTTTGCCGGGGCCCTTTTCCAGAATGTCGATCGCCTTGCGGACCTCGGCCTGCAACGCGGCCGACGATTGAATTCTCTTCTGGGGATTGAACTCCATCATCTTGCCGAGCAACTGAGTGACGACCCCGGGGATGCCGGGAACGAACTGGCTGATCGGTTTGATCTCTTGAAAACGCGACACATTCAAGCGGGCAAGCCGGTCGCGTGTTTCGGTCAGCGCCGGCTCACCGGCCAGCATGTGGTAGAGCATGTTGCCGGCAAAGAAAACGTCGCTACGCGGATCGTCCTTGCGGACTCCCGTCCCACGTTCCAACGCGGCATAGTCGATCGCCCGGGCATTGGGGCAATCGGCGATTTCTTCGGGGTTTTTCCGGTCGCTCAATGCCGCCAATCCGAAGTCCACCAGTTTCGCCTTGCCGTCGGAGGAAATCAGCACGTTGGACAGTTTCAAGTCGCGGTGCGAAATCCCCATGCTGGCCGCATGAGCCAGCCCGGACGCGACTTCGTGAATCAAACGCAGTGCCAATTTGGGCGGCAGCTTTCCCCGCAAGCGGACCAGTTCCCGAAGCGTCTGCCCCTCCACAAACTCCATCACCAAAAACGGATTCCGCGGATCGGCGACGACTTCGTGGATGCTGACGATATTCGGATGCCGCAGCTTCAATCCCATGCTTCCTTCGCGGAGAAACTGTTCCATCTCTTTCGGCTCGTCCCGAAATCGCTTGCGAAGCACTTTGATGGCGAAAACTTCGTCGCCCTTGCTGGCACGGTACACGCGCGCAAACGTACCGGCACCGATCAGATACAGCACCTTGTAGTCGCCGTAAAAGTACCCGACGCGGTCGCCACGGAGGATTTTTTCGGTTTGCAGCGTCGTCACCAACCCGCGGCGCTGCATCTGCTTGATCACCGAATCGAGCGTGATTTCCGTGCCGCCCAGCTCTCCCATCGCGTGATCGACTTGGCGCCGCTCGGCGAGCCCAAGGTCTCCGATTCGGCGAGCAAATTCCTCGGGGGTCGGTTGTTCCATCGTTGCAAGAGATAAGAGAGCAGATTGGCGGGCGTCGCAGGTCAACAAGCGCTGACCGGACAGTCTACACCAACAAACGCCGAATCGTCTGCGTTGTCCTCGCCGGGTTCGCAAAATCGACCGCCGCGGCAATCCGATTTCCCCACAAAGGAGGGCTCAACGGGGCTGTAGGGGGCATTGTGGCTGGCTGACGTGCCGTTCCGGCGGCGATCTCCCACCGAAGACCGCAAAAACGTCAAAACAGACGTAGCAATCAGCAGAAAATCGGTGGGATAGGCTTCCAGCCTGTCGATGCCGAAATGACAATCTGGAAGCCTATCCCACTCCCATTGATCCGACACCTATTTTCCGCTCAAGACGTCATCCGGCGGCCCCGGTTGCGCGGGCATCGATCTCACCCCCGAGATTCGTCGCTACATCCGATCGACGACTTCGATGCCCAGCAATTCCAACGCTTGTTTGATCACACGTCCGGTCAGGACGACCAGCGCCAACCGCGTGTTCTGGATGGCATCGGTTTCGGCGTTGAGCACGTGGCACTGATCATTGAACTTCGAAAACGCTTCGGCGGTCGAATAGACGTAGTCGACCAAGTGATTCGGCCGGTAGTCTTCATAGACATTCTGAAGCGCTTCCTCGAACTGCAACAACTGCAATCCTAGCGCCCGTTCGGCCGGATGCGTCAGCGTGATGCCGGATACTTCGATCCGCTCGGCCACGTCGGCTTCGGTCACCTCGTTTCGACGCAAGATGCTGGTCGTGCGGGCGAAACTGTACTGCGCATAGGTCGACGTGTTGCCCGACAGGGCGACCATCTTGGAGAGATTGAATTTGTAGTCGCTGGTTCGGTCGTGGGACAGATCGGCGTATTTAATCGCGCCGATGCCGACGCGTTCGGACACCAAACGTTTCTCCTGGTCATCCATGGGAGGCTGCAATTTGACCAACCGATCGGGATTACAGACGACCTGATAGGCGGCTTCGACGGCATCATCCAACAGGCTTTCCAACCCGATCAAGGTTCCGCTGCGGGTCTTCATCGGCCGCCCGTCCTCGCCCAGCACGGTCCCAAAGCTGACGTGCACCAGTTTGGCATCGATCAGCTCCGTCATTTCGGCGACGGCGAACAGTTTTTCAAAGTGTTCACTTTGCCGAGCGTCCACGACATACAACACTTCGTCCGGCGTGAAGGTTTCCTGGCGGTAACGGAGGGTAGCCAGATCGGTGGTGGCATACAGGTAGGCACCGTCGCGTTTCTGGATGATCATCGGCGCATCGAACTGATCCAAAAACACACAGATCGCGCCGTCACTTTCGCTGGCCAGCCCCCGTTGCTTGAGATCGTCAACGATTTCACCAAGCATGGGGTGGTAAAACGACTCACCCAGCGTGTGATCAAAGGTCACGTTGAGCCGCGAGTAAATCCGGTTGATTTCGTCTTTGCAGTGCGGCAGAAACTGTTCCCACAGCGCGATGTTTTCCGGATCGTCGGCGTGCAGTTTCGACGTTTCGTCCAGGACGGCGTTGGCGATCTGGGGATGTGCTTGGGCACGTTGTTTCATCACGGGATCCGCGTCGGTCGCCGCGATCGCCGCTCGGGCCGATTTCAGATCCGATCGCGCCGCTGCGACTTTTTTGGCCAGTGATTCGGCGGCCTTTCGTTTCTTTTTGGCATCCTTTCCCTCGGCACCTTCGGCTTCCTGTACCGCGGCCGCATGCAAGTCCTCCAACCGCGCAATCTCGGCTTCGTACTTGGGCACGTTTTGGATCGCTTTGTGGTAGCCCATCAGCTGATGCACGATGCGATACAGCTTGGCCAATTCCGGCACCGGGTCCTGGCGCACCACCTCGGGGTCACCGAAGTGTTTGTAACCGTAAATGATGATGCCGAACTGCGTGCCCCAGTCACCGAGGTGGTTGTCGGTGACCACCTCGTGCCCGAGAAACTGAAGCGTCTTGGCCAAACAGTTTCCGATCACGGTGGTGCGAATGTGGCCCACGTGCATCGGCTTGGCGACGTTGGGCGAGGAGTAATCGATCAGGATTTTTTTAGGCGACGCAACCGGGTCGACGCCACAGCGGTCGTCGGCGAGCATCTCTGCCAGACGGTCCTGCAAGAAGCTGTCCTTGAGCCTGAGATTGATGAACCCAGGGCCGGCGATCTCCGGCGTCTCGCAAACGTCATCGAGTTGCAGCTGCTCGATCAATTCCGCGGCAACCTGGCGCGGATTGGAATCGGCGACCCGTTTTCCGATCGGCATCGCGCAGTTGGATTGGTAATCCCCGAACTTGGGGTTACCGGCGGGCCGGATCATCGCGGCGTATCGATCCGGGTCATCGATCTGCGAGGCAAAGGAACATCGCGAGAGCGCGTCGGTCACGCGACCGGTGAACAATGAAGGGAGATGCATTGTGATTGCCAGAACGTCCGACGGGCGTGAATCAACCGCGACGCCGGACCAAAGTGGAGGTAGGAAAGCGGAGGATCAGTCGGTCTGCTCGATACCCAGCTCAGAGAGTGGGATGGCAGTCCCGTCGGCCCAGAGTGATTCCAGGTCGTAAAACTCCCGCGTCTCTTCATCGAACAGGTGGACGACGACACTGCCGTAATCCAAGACGATCCAGCGGCTTTCGTCATAGCCTTCGATGCCGTCGCGTTTTTCGCCCATCCCTTTTTCCAGCGCATCGTCGATTTGCTCGCTGATGGCGTGCAATTGCCGTCGACTTTGGCCGGTCGCCAGGACGAACAGGTCGAATTCTGCCGACTGACCACAAACGTCGATCACGACGACGTCTTTGCCGTTGTTTTCCAAGGCCACACGCGCCGCCATGGCTGCAATTTTCCGGCTTTCGGTGGTACCATGGGGTCGAATCGCCCGCGACGGAGCGACCATCGGGTTCTGAGAATCAGTAGGTTTGTGTTCGGTCATGGGGGAAAGTCTATCAGTTTTGTTTTTTCTGTCACGGGTCAGCGAGAACGGAGTCAACATTCCGCAACGTCCGGTTAGTACACTATTGGACTTGATACGATTGGCCCGCTCGCCCGCCCCACCGGGATTGTTCCATTTGTCCCGGCGACACGTTACCCCACCTCAGGAACATTTGAATGACGAACGTCAACAATCATAAAACCACTTCCCCGGCCCAAGATTCCACGTCGTCGAGACGTCAATTCTTGAAAAAGGGTTCGGCCGTTTCGGCCGGAATCACCGGCGCCGCGATGTTGCCTCGTGCCGTGCGGGGGGCCGAGCCCAAAGACCAAGGCAGCAACGACGTGGTCCGAATCGGCATCGTCGGGCTGGGCGGACGCGGTACCGGGGCGCTCAGCGACACGTTGACCATCAACGAGCACATCCAACTGGTCGCGACCGCGGACGTCGATGCCAACAAACAACGTGTCCTGAGTCGGCTGGAAAAACAATTCGGCGACAAGGTGGCCGTTCGCGAAGACAAAAACTACGTCGGAATCGATGCCTACAAACGCATCCTGGATGACCCCGAAATCGATCTGGTCCTCATGACCACCCCCCCGGGGTTCCGGCCGCAATACGTGATGGAAGCCGTCGACGCGGGCAAGCACGTGTTCGCCGAAAAACCGTCCTGTGTCGACCCCGCCGGCTATCGAATCTGTCTCCAGGCCCATGACAAAGCGGTCGCCAATAAAACCGCGATCGTCACCGGGACCCAATACCGCCGTCAAACGAACTACGTCGAAGCGATTCGCCAGATCCACGAAGGCGCCATCGGCGATGTCATCAACATGACCGCCCGATACTGCAGCACCGGCATCTGGCACAAGACACGCAAAGAAGGCATGTCGGACACCGAATACCAGATCTACAACTGGATGCACTTCATCTGGCTCTCCGGCGACCAAATCGCCGAACAAGCCGTGCACAACATCGATGTGATGAACTGGGTCATGCAGGGACCACCCGAGTCCGCGTACGGAAGTGGCGGCCGATTCACCCGTCCCGACGGCAGCGAAATGTGGGACAGCAACTCCATCGATTACGCCTATTCCGGTGACCGACGCGTCTCGTTCATGTGCCGACAAATCCCCGGATCGCAGAGCGACGTCAGCAACCAGATCTTCGGATCCGAGGGCACCGCCACGATCTACGGCAGCAACGGCGGCGCGTCGATCAAAGACCGTGACGGTAACGAAGTGTGGTCGATGAAAGGCGACATCCAGTCCGCCTATCGACAAGAGCACAAGGACCTGGTCGATTCGATCCGTGCCGGCGACCCGATCGTCGAACTCAAGGAAACGGCCAACAGCTCGATGACCGCCGTGCTCGGACGCGTCGCCGCCTACACCGGACAAAAGGTGACCTGGGACTTCCTGACCAACGAGTCGCAGTTGGACCTGTTCCCCAGCGATTTCGATTACAACGGCCCGCGTCCCGAGCCGTCGTTCGCCATCCCCGGCAAAACCAAGCTGATCTAGAACTTGACCAGCAACAACAGCGAATAATAAACGTCGTTCGGCTTGGCACCTTGCGGCGTGCTGTCGTAGCGATCGGTCAGCGCCAATTTCAAGGACAAATTGTCGGTGTCGTCGAGTAGGATTTCCCACGCGACGTCACTGACAACTCGGTAGTCGGAGAAATCTTCCCAGGCCGGGAAGTAGTCCACCTTGGCCTTCATCTTGTTGTAGCGGTTGAGCTGGTACTCCCCCTCGGCGCCGAACACCGCTTCCGGTTTCCAGTCGTCGTCGGGCGCGCCGATCTCTTTCGAAGCACCGGCACCGAAGCGAGTGGCGAGCATCGCGTCGTCGGTTCGGATGAAATGGTAGCCCAGGCCGCCGTTGAGATTCAGCCGCGAATCGAACGCTTTGAACTGGTCCCATTCGGCCCCAAACTTTCCAAACGCCGACCACTTGGAATCCTGGAAAAGCCGGTCGTAATCCAGGTTCAACCGGCCGTTGTCTTCGGTCGTCAGGCCGCGATTGGTCGCCTTGCGATAATCGAAATCGATCCCCAACGTGTAGCGGTCGGTCTTGCGTTTCATCTCCAAGCCGGTCTGCAGCGCCAGCGTCCGTGAGTTTCCGCTGCTGCCATCAAGCCCCAGCTCGGCGTGGTTCTTCCAGCCGCGGGTGACCCACCGCCAGGGGATTTCATACCACGACGCGGTTTCTTCGGCCAACGGCGGCGACTCCACCGGCGCGCCCGAGGCAAGTGCCTGGCCGATCGGCGTCGACGGGTCGACCACCGGAGCAACGGGAACGGTCGTGCCGGCCGGGGCAACGGGTGCGACTGGCAAATCCAGTTGCGCCGCCGCCGCCGGCAGCGGCGGCATCGGCAAACCGGGGGAAACCAC